>NZ_JBEYYR010000049.1:10051-70949 GCF_040645635.1 Streptomyces sp. NPDC046727 | reverse complement strand
CCTGATCGGCCTGATCCTGGGCCCGGTCTTCAAGGAGAACCTCTCCTGGCGCGCCCGCCCCTCCCGTGCGTGTCACCCCGTTACGGCGTGACCTTCTCGATCTTCACGCTGCCGACGCCCGCGACCGTGCCGTGCGCGTTCACCAGCTGCACCCGGCCGAAGAACTCGCGGCCGGCCGGAGCCTCGGCAGCGGCCGTGACCTGGCCGGTCACCGTCGCCGAGTCGCCCGTGCCGAGCTTGACCGGGGCCGAACCGTCGACCGTGACGGAACCGAGCGTGGCGGAGAAGAACACGTCCCGGTAGTCGTAGTCGGTCGAGCCGGACGGGACCGCGTAGCCCACGACCTTGATGCTGTAGGTGCCGGCGGCCGGGGACGGCACGGAGACCGCCTCCTCCGAGTCACCGTCGGCGGACTTGCCGACCTCCTTGCCCGACGCGTCGTACACCATCAGGTCCAGGTCGGCCGCCGCGTCCGAGACGCCCCCGATGGCGACGTCGAGCGAGGTGGCGCCGGCCGGGACCTCCACCGTGGTGGTCTGGGTCTCGCCCTCCTTGATGGCCGGGCGGGTCGCCTTCGCGGAGCCGAGCGGGCCGCCGACCAGCTTGCCGTCCAGGGCGGCGTACTTGTTGGTCACCTTCCAGGAGGCGGCGGCCGGGGTGCCCGCCTTGGCCTCGGGGACGGTCACGGTCTCCGGGTCGAAGGCCGCGCCGAGGACGGTGACGTCCAGCTGGTACGGGTTGTCGAGCAGTGGGGACGTACGCCGGGACTCGACCTCGACCTCCCAGACGCCGGCCTGCGGGTCGGCGTACGAGCGCACGTCGGGCTTGCAGCCGTTGCCGTCCAGGTAGTTGTTGTAGCAGTTCGGGGTCGAGGTGGTGTCGGACGGGACGCCGTACGGGTGGATGGCGATGAACCGGGTCTGGCTCTTGTCCTCCAGCCCGCCGATCGCGACCTCCAGCGACTTCGCGCCCTCGGGCACGGTCAGGAAGTACGACTGCGTGCTGTTGCGCTGCACCGAACCCGACGCGGAGTAGGTGTAGTGCACCGGGGCCGCCACCACGACGGTGGTCAGGACCTGCTTGTCGACGCCCTCGGTCCGCGGGTCGTCGACCTCCAGGATCGCGCTCTTGATGCCGGCGGACCTCGGGGCGGCCTGGACCTTGACGGTCACCGGCTGGTTCAGCGGCAGCCGCACGTCGTCGTCGCCGACGATCCGGAAGGTGTGCCCGGCGTTGTTCTCGAAGCGCAGCTCGTGCCGGACCGCCTTGTCCGGGCCGGACGTACGGGTGAGGGTCACGTCGTACGTCTTCTTCTCGCCCGCCTTCAGACCGCCCTCGCGGTCGTACAGGCCGGTGCCGAAGCCGGGGGTCTTCAGGGCGTTGTCGATCGCGGTGTCGACCGGCGCCTTCACGGTGTAGTCGTGCGCGGTGGCGTCGTCGCGGATGGCGTCCCACGCGTCCACGATGTCGATGAGGCCCGCGCCCTCCTCGTACGCCTGCACACCCTTGATGTGGTCGGCGGTCGAGGTCAGGGCCGTACGCAGCTTGGCCGGGGTGAGGTCGATGCCCTTCTGCTTCGCGGCGCTCAGCAGCAGCGCGGAGGCGCCGGCGGCCTGCGGGGAGGCCATCGAGGTGCCCTGGAGCATCGAGTAGCCGGCCGGCAGTGTGTAGCCCGCCTCGGCGACCGGGGAGCCCGGCAGCCAGGTCTGGGTGGTGTTGATCGCGGCGCCGGGCGCGCTCAGGGTCGGGGTGAAGCCGCCGTCCTCACGCGGGCCGCGCGAGGAGAACGGCATCATCGCGTACGACTTCTCCACCTGTGAGCCGTAGTTGGCCGCCCAGGTCCGCTTCGAGATCGCCGCGCCGACCGAGATCACCTTGTCCGCGAGGCCGGGGTCGCCGATGGTGTTGGCGCCGGGGCCGGAGTTGCCCGCGGAGATCACCAGCTGGACGCCGTAGGTGTCGATGAGCCGGGTGTACAGCTCGGCGCGCGCGTTGTTGCCGTCGTTCAGCGCGGGCAGGCCGCCGATCGACATGTTGACGATGTCGACACCGCGGTTGGTGACGAGGTCGATCATGCCCTCGGTGAGCGCGACGTTGGTGCAGCCGCCGGTCCAGGTGCAGGCCCGGGAGGAGACGATCTTCGCGCCGGGGGCGGCGCCGTTCATCTTCCCGCCGAACAGGCCGTTGGCGGCGGTGATGCCGGCGACATGGGTGCCGTGCTCGGACTCGATGACGCCGATGTTGACGAAGTCGGCCTTCTTGCCGACCCAGTCGCCGCCGTACGGGTCGGTCGGCACGTCCTTGCGGATCTGGACGACGAACGGCTGCCGCTCGGCCACGTCCGTCTTCGGGTCGTCGGTGCCGAACCAGCCGACCTGGTGGTCCTCCTTGTACGGCTTCATCGGCGTGTCGTCGGTGAAGTCGTTGTTGTTGTCCAGGTCCACGCGGACGGTGCCGGCGGCCGGGTCGTAGAGGACGCCCCAGACGTCGGTGGTGTCGCCGTCGCGGTTGGCGTCACCCTTGGCGTCGCCGCCGGCCGTCGCGGACTCGCGGAACAGGTTGATCTGGTAGTCGCCCGCGGGTGCCTTCCAGGTCGCGCCGCCGTAGCTGAACGAGGGGCCGCTGACCGGGTTGGTCATCCGGCGCCAGGTGCCGTCGCTGTCGGTGATCGGGTCGGTCGCGGTGACCCAGTCGACGATCTTCCGCTCGCCGGTGGTGGTCTTCTGCAGCGCCGGGTGGCCGAGGTCGACGCCGGAGTCGAGGATGCCGATGGTGATGCCGCGGCCGTCCGCCTTCGGGTGCTCCTGGACGAAGTCGACGGCACCGGTCTCGAAGGAGGGGTTGTACGGGTTCTTCGCCGGGGTGCTCTTGTCCGGGGCCGGGAAACTTCCCGTCGCCGCACCGGACTTGCCGGCGGTGTCCGCGCTCGGCGTCGGGTCGTCGAGCGGGATGTCCTGCTTGAGGTCGATGGCGTGCACCGAGGAGAGCCCCGCCACGGTCCGGATGGCCGCGTCGGCCCTGCCGGTGGGCACGGTGGCCCGGACGTAGCCCACCTTGTCGTAGCTGCGGCCCACGGAGCCGCCCTTGACCGCGTCCAGCTTCTCGGCGACCTGCTCGGTCCGGCCCGGGGCGGTCGCGATCATCATCGTGATGTTCTTGGCGCCGTCGGCCTTGGCCTCGGCGAGCAGGTCGGCGTCGTCCGGACCGAGCTTGTCGTGGGCGGACTTGGTGCCGGGATCGGCGGCCGGGGCGGGTGTCGTTCCCGCGGCGAGGGCCAGGGGTATCGGCCCCGCCGCGGAGAGCGCGGCCACCACGCCCACGGCCACGGCTATGCGGGCCAGACGTCTCGGGCCGGGTATGGGATCACGCTCGGGCGTGTGGGTCATCGGCATCCCTCAGGTAAAGGAACGAGCGGACGAGAGCGCTCAGCTTTACCGAAGGGCCCTGGGTTTGGGGACCGTTGACCGAATCGAGATGAACGTATGGGGAAAACCCGCTATGGGATTTGACCGGATCGGGCGCTGATAGCCCGGTATTTGCTCAGTTCTCCCCTGATTGCTCAGTTCTCCTTCGAACGCGCGTAATGCCGGGACGCCTTGGCCCGGTTGCCGCACGCGGCCATCGAGCACCAGCGGCGGGTGCCGTTCCGGGAGGTGTCGAAGAAGTGCAGGATGCAGCTGCCGCCGGCGCAGGCGCGGATCCGCTCCGGGGCCCGGGCGAGCAGGTCCAGATAGCTCCGGGCGGCGAGCCAGGCCGGACCCCAGGCCGGGTCGGCGAACTCGGGCTCCTCGGCCGGACCGCCCGCGGTCAGCCGGGCCCGGATGCGCCCGTGCTCCAGCACGGCGTCCACGAGCGGCACCGCCTGTTCCCGCGGCCCGTTCACCGCGGCCCTGAGCGCCTCGCGCGCCGTCCGCAGATGGCCCAGCACCTCCGCGTCGGCCGGGTGGGCCCCGGCCAGCCCGTTGCTCGCGAGCCACACCGCGAGCCCGTCCGTGTCCGCGAGCAGGTCCTGGGTGACGCCCTCCTTGTTCCACCGGGTGTTGAGCAGGTCGAGCGCGAGGGGCTCGCCGGTGAGGGGGCGGGGGTCGCGGGTGGTGGGCATCGGGCATTCCTCCTCGACTAACCAGTCAAGGGTACGTGACCGGTTGACTCTGTCGCATCTAACCGTCTACCGTGAGGAATGACGGTTAGATGTGCCCGTGGGGGCACGCCGAAGGGGAGAGCCATGACCATGACCTTGCGCACGAGCCACACCGGCCTCAATGTCACCGACCTCGACCGCTCGCTCGCCTTCTACCGGGACGTCCTCGGCTTCGCCCTGCTCGCCGAGGGCAAGGAGGACGGCCGGCGCTACGCGTTCCTGGGCGACAGCGGCGACGGGCCCGTCCTCACTCTCTGGCAGCAGGCGCAGGGGGCGTACGACCACGGAAGGGCCGGACTGCACCACCTCGCCTTCACCGCCGACTCGGCCGACCGCCTCCGGGAGTACGAGGCGGCGCTGAGGGCGGCCGGAGCGGAGTTCGCCCACGAGGGCGTGGTCGCCCACCGCGAGGGCGGGGCCTCGGGCGGGATCTTCTTCCACGACCCGGACGGCACCCGCCTGGAGATCTCGGTACGGCACGGCGTCGAGGGCGCCCCCGCCCCCTACGCCTCCGCCCCGACCTGCGGCTTCTTCTAGCCATGGGCGTCTATCACGCGGGTTCGCGGGCGGTGCAGGACCAGGCCGGCGTCCGCGTCCGCGCCGACCACGTGGGCCGCTCCCTGGGCCAGGACATCAAGCCGATCGCGGCGGCCTTCCTGGAACTCCAGCCCCTGCTGATCGTCGGCGGGCCGGATCCGGGGACGGGGAGCGTGTGGGCGCACGCCGTCACGGGCACGCCGGGTTTCGTACGGGCGACGGGGCCCCGGCGGATATCGGTGGACGCGGCTCACGTTTTCGCCCGGGGAACAACCGTCGGCACGATCGCCCTGGACCCTCGAACCCGTCGCCGCATGCGTCTCAACGGCCGCCTCACGCCGACGGCAACCGGCTTCGCCGTCGACGCGGACCAGGTCTTCTCCAACTGCCCCAAGTACATCCAGCGAAGGGAGTCCTACGAGGCGGTCGACCGCACCCCGGGCACCCCCCGACGCCTCACCGAACTCGGCGCTGAAGAAGCGGAGTTCATCCGAGCCGCCGACACCTTCTTCCTCGCCACCGTGCACGGAGCCGGCGCCGACGCCAGCCACCGCGGCGGCAACCCCGGCTTCGTCCGGGTCGCCTCACCGCGCGAGCTGACCTGGCCCGACTACTCCGGCAACGCCATGTTCCTCAGCCTCGGCAACCTGTACGCCGACCCGCGCGCCGGACTCCTCTTCCTGGACTGGGAGACGGGCAGCACCCTCCAGCTGACCGGCGAGGCCCGCACCGAGTCCGCCGAGGACGGCACCCGTACCGTCCGCTTCACCCTCACCGAGGCCCTGTGGACCCCGGACGCCCTGCCCCTGCGCTGGTCCGCGCCGGAATATTCGCCCGCCAACCCGGAGCCGGCACGTTAACGTCCGCCCATGCGACGGAACCTGAGGGTGGCGGCCTACGCCGTGTGCGTCCGTGACGGACAGATCCTGCTCGCCCGGTCACCGGCGCCCGACGGCACGCCCGAGTGGGTGCTGCCCGGCGGCGGGATGGAACACGGCGAGGACCCGTACGACACGGTCCGCCGCGAGGTCACCGAGGAGACCGGCTACCGCATCGAGGTGACCGGTCTCCTCGGCGTCGACTCCCACCGGCTGGTCGGCGACCCGCGCGTCGGCCGCCGCAGGGACCACCAGGGGCTGCGGATCGTCTACGAGGGCGAGATCACGGGCGGTGAACTCCGCTACGAGATCGGCGGATCCACCGACTTCGCCGCCTGGCACGACGTGGACGCCGTACCCGGTCTGGTCCGGGTGCCGATGGTCGACATCGCCCTGCGGCTCTGGCGCGAACGCCCGCCCCACGGACACCTGGAGGACGTACCCGTACCCCCGCAGATGAACGAGGAGTGACCGGCCCCGGGCCGCCCGCAATCCACTACATGACCGCATCCGGTACCCCGAGATCCACGTACGGTGATCGGCGCTGCGCGTTGCCGCCGCGTTCACGCGCAGGTCATCCCCGGTGCCAACGATCCACAGTGAGCGGGGCGTTCGTCTGTGCGACGGCCCGCGACCACTGCCGACGCGTTCGCACTCGGGGAGATCGCGCCATGTCGCGCATACGCTCTGTCGCCACCTCCGCTCTGGGGGTCAACCGCCGTACCGTCCTCGCCGCCGCCGGAGCGGTCTCGCTCTCCGCGGGCGTCGGCTACGCCCTGCGTCCCACCGACAGCCACGCCGCCACCGCGTCCGCCGCGGCGGAGGCGGAGGCACCGGTCGCCCACTCCCGGCAGGCCGCCGCAGGCGCCGCGACCGCCCCCTACACCAAGGGCACCACCGTCGCCTCCGTCGCCGCCCCGCGGAACGGCTCCGGCTACCGCCGCCTCGGTGACGGGCCCGGCTGGAAGCGGGTCGTGCGCGGCGAGCTGGCGGCGCCCCAGTCCGGCCGGGCGAGCCGGCGCACGGCCCTCGCCGCGTTCGTGCAGTTCACCGACCTGCACCTGATGGACGTCCAGCACCCGCTGCGCCTGGAGTACCTGCGCTCCCACGACGTGCACGCCTGGCGTCCGCACGAGGCGCTCACCGTGCCGGGCGCGATCTCCCTCGTGGAGCGGGTCAACGCGTTGCGCGGCGCCCCCGTCACCGGCGCCCCGCTGCACTTCGTGATGACCACCGGCGACAACACCGACAACAACGCCCACTCCGAACTGGAGTGGTTCATGAAGGTGATGAGCGGCGGCCGGATCACCCCCAACTCCGGGGACCCGAGGCACTACGAGGGCGTGCAGAACAGCGGTCTCAAGCTGTACTGGCAGCCCGGCTCCGGCGTCCGCGACCACGACAAGGCGCTCGGCTTCCCCTACCTCAAGAACTTCCTGGCCGCCGCGATCCGCGAGGTGCGGAGCCCGGGCCTGAACCTGCCCTGGTACTCCACCGTCGGCAACCACGACGCCCTCCCGCTCGGCTGCTACGGCTCCCACGGCGACCGCTACCTCGCCGAGGCGGCCATCGGCGGACGGAAGCTGATGAGCGTCTCCGACGCCGACGCCAAGAAGCTCCAGGACGCCATCAAGAACGCCAAGGACCCCAAGGGCACCGGCTACCGCGACTTCCTCAAGGCCCACGCCCGCTCGATGCGCCCGGTCACGCCGGACGAGAAGCGCGCCCCGTACACCCAGGCCGACTACCTGAAGGCCCACCTGGACCCGGCGTACCAGGGCCTCGGCCCGGTCGGCCACGGCTACTCCTCGGCGAACCTGGACGCGGGCACCCAGTACTACGCCTTCCGCATCTCCGACGACGTCATCGGCATCAGCCTCGACACCACCGACGCCGGCGGCCACTACGAGGGCTCGATCGGCACCGCCCAGCTGAAGTGGCTCGACAGGACGCTGAAGGACAACAAGGACTCCTACGCCGTCGTCTTCAGCCACCACACCAGCAAGACCATGACCAACACCCGGCCCGACCCCGCCCGGCCGGCCGAGAAGCGGCACGGCGGCGCCGAGGTGATCTCCGTCCTCGCCTCCCACGCCAACGTCCTGGCCTGGGTGAACGGGCACATCCACAAGAACGTCATCACCCCGCACCAGGCCTCCGGCGGGCGCTCCTTCTGGGAGATCTCCACCGCCTCGCACGTCGACTACCCCCAGCTCGCCCGGATCATCGAGCTGGTCGACAACAAGGACGGCACCGTCTCCCTGTTCACCACGCTGATCGAGTCGGCCGCCCCGCACCGCACCGACTACGCAGACCTCTCCCAGACCGGCCTCGCCGCCCTCTACCGCGAGCTGTCGTACAACGCCCCCGGCGCCAACAAGACCCTCGCCGGCGACGCGGCCGACCGGAACACGGAGCTGGTGCTCAAGAAGGGCTGAAAGTCACTCAACCGGCCTACATCGGAGCAACTTTCGCGCACTTACCCAGGTCACTCCCCCTGACCGGTCCCACACCACACGTTGGGGGAAGACATGCGCGTACGCGCGACACTGATCGGCACCACCACCCTGCTCCTCACGGCCGCCCTCGCGGCCCCGGCCGTGGCCGCCACCGGAAGTCACTCCGGGGGCGGCCACTCCGCCACCCGCAAGGCGATCGAGGCGGCGGTCGAGGCCGGGGTGCCCGGCGTGACCGCCACCGCGCGGGACAGCCACGGCACCTGGTCCGCGACGGCCGGTGTCGGGGACCTCCGCACCGGCGAACCCCGCTCGACCGCCGACCGCTACCGCGTCGGCAGCATCACCAAGACCTTCGTCTCGACGGTCCTCCTCCAGCTGGAGGCGGAGGGCCGGCTCTCCCTGGACGACAAGGTCGACCGGTGGCTGCCCGGGGTCGTGCGCGGCCACGGGCACGACGGCCGCCACATCACCGTCCGTCAGCTCCTCAGCCACACCAGCGGCATCTACAACTACACGGCGGACGAGGACTTCGCCCGCGCCTACTTCGTCAAGGACGGCTTCTTCCAGCACCGCTACGACACCGTCACCCCGGCCGAGCTGGTGGCGATCGCGATGCGGCACAAGCCGGACTTCGCGCCGGGCGCCTCGTGGAACTACTCCAACACCAACTACGTTCTGGCCGGCATGGTGATCGAAAAGGTGACGGGCCGCCCGTACGCCACCGAGATCAACCGCCGCATCCTCGCCCCCCTGCACCTGACGGCCACCTCCCTCCCCGGCACGAAGGTCACCGTCCCGCAGCCCAGCAGCCGCGCCTACTCCAAATTCACCGAACCGGAGACGGGCTCGACGTACGACGTCACGAACCTCAATCCGTCCATCGCCTCCTCCGCCGGGGAAATGATCTCGAATTCCGCGGATCTGGACCGCTTCTACGGCGCCCTGCTGCGCGGAAAGATCCTTCCGCCGCGACAGCTGAAAGAGATGAAGACCACGGTGAAGATCGCCGACGCCCCGAACACCCGCTATGGCCTCGGCCTCATCGAGACCACGCTGACCTGCGGTGTTCATGTCTGGGGTCATGACGGAGGCATCCACGGCTCCGCGTCCTCGGCCGTGACGACGGCGGACGGCCGCCATTCCCTCGCCCTCAATTTCAACGGGGACTGGACCGGCGACACGGCGACCGTGGTCGAGAAGGAATTCTGTTAGGCAACGTTTCATTCGCGTAGTTCTGCGTTAACGCGTACGTAATGTCCGTACCGCCTCATATCGGCTAACCCGCTGTGAACGGGGATGGCTCGATCTTTACGATCATTTATGCAAGGCGGGTGGTCGTGTGCGCGCGAGGCACGAACTGCGTGTGCTGTCGGTGTACGAGGGATTCTTCTCCGGGGGAGCCCGGATCGTGCATACCGACGTCGTTCTGGGACTGGCCGAGGGCGGCCAGTCCCACCAGGTACTCAGCATCCACGGCGAGGTCCACCGCGAGGCCACCCGGCAGCGCATGGAGGACGACGCCTGCTACCGGGCGCTGACCGCCGGCGGGGTCGGCGTCACCTCGCTGGGCCGCACCGCGGGACTGGTGGACGGCACCGTCGCGGCGAACGCTTTCAGCGGCCCCGAGCTGGCCGAAACCGCTCGGTCCATGGCCGCGGCGGATGTGATCCTGTCGCTGAAGGAGCAGCCGCTGGCCCTGCTCAACCAGGCCGGGCTGCCCCGCCGCCCGGTCGTGGTCGGCCTGCACCGCTCCGACCCGGAGAACCAGGGCCCCGCCCTGGACGAGCTGAAGGCCGCGATAGCCGACGGCACCGTGGTGGCCTGCGTCTGCTGCGCCGAGTCCACGCGGGCCGCCTACGAGGCCGCCGGCATCCCGCGCGAGGTGCTGCACGTCATCCCCAACGGGGTGGACCTGCTCCGCTTCCGCCCGGACCCGGCGGCCCGGCCGGCGTTCCGCGCCTCCCTGGGCATCCCGGCCCGGGCACCGGTGATCGTCTTCGCGGCCCGCTACGCCACCATGAAGAACGTCCCGCTCCTCCTCCGCGCCGCCCGTGCCTGGCTCGCCCGCGAGCCCGAGGGCCAGGTCCTGATGTGCGGCGCGGGCATGACCGACACCAATCCGGCCCTGTGGGCCGACCTCGAGGTCGCCTTCGGTGCCGACCGGCACCTCGCGGAGCGGGTCCGGCCGCTCGGCGTACGCCGCGACATGGAGACCGTGTACGCCGGCGCCGACGTCGTCGCCCTGACCTCCGCCTCCGGGGAGGCGGCGCCGCTGTGCCTGATCGAGGGCATGATGTGCGGCGCCGTCCCGGTGACCACGGACGTGGGCGACAGCGCGGAGATCGTCCGGGGGCACGGTTTCGTCACCCCGCAGGACCCGGAGGCCATCGCCCTGGCCTGGACGGCGGCGGTCGCCGGCCGCGCCGGCCTCGCCCCGGCACTGGCGGCGAGCCGCGAACGCTTCAGCCGTACGCGCATGATCGCCGCGTACGCCGCGCTGCTCGACGGCGTCCACACCCGCGCGTCCCGGCTGCCGACGCTGCCCGAGCCGCTGTAGTTCAGGACGCCCGGTCGAGCGCCGGAAGGTAGCCGAAGGACTGCCCCGGTGCCGTCGGATGGTACGACTCGGTGATCGCCAGCACGTCGACGCCGTGCAGCCAGGGCCGGGACGAGCAGATCTCGTGGCCGGCGAACGCGGAGGTGACGTCGGCGAAGGTGAACCCGTGGTCGGCCGCGCGCTGGGCGATCACCTCGTTGAGGTGGTCCACCGCGTCGTTGATGGCGGCGCGCTCCACCTCCGGCAGGCCCAGCGCACAGCTGCCCCTGAGGTGGTACAGGTGCGGGTAGCCGAGCACCACGACGCGGGCGGCGGGCGCCCTGTTCCGGATGACGGAGTAGAGCCGGTCGAGGTTGCGCGCGAGGGGGCCGTCCATGGCGGTGCGCGCCCGGCTGACGGCGGACCGGCAGGGGGTGCCGCCCAGCGCGCAGCTCGTCATGACGGTGGCGAAGCCCGAGTCCGTGCCGCCGACGGTGAGGGAGACCAGCCGGGTGCGGGCGCCGAGCGGGCCGAGCTGCTCGGACAGCACCTCGCCCGTCCCGGCGCCGTTGCACGCGAGGAAGCTGAAGGACGACGGCCGGTGGGCCTCGGCCCACAGGACCGGGTAGGCCCGGCTGCTGCGCTTGCAGTTCTTCCCGGCCGAGGGCAGGTAGTCGCCGGCTCCGGCACCCGAGGAGTAGGAGTCACCGAGGGCGACATAGCCGGCGGCCA
Organism: Streptomyces sp. NPDC046727; assembly: GCF_040645635.1. NCBI lineage: Bacteria > Bacillati > Actinomycetota > Actinomycetes > Kitasatosporales > Streptomycetaceae > Streptomyces > Streptomyces sp. NPDC046727. Next base: position 59,666 of record NZ_JBEYYR010000049.1, on the reverse strand, counting down.
CGGTCCGGGGTGCCACCTCCGCCGTCGCGGGATCGACGAACGCGCAGCCCGCCGACAGGAGGAGGGAGGCCGCGACTGCCGCTGTTCGGGACGGTCTCATGAGTCCCGTCTACCGCGGCCCGCGCCGGCCCCGCCCGCGGTGCTCGTCCGTTCCGGTGAATCCTCACCCGGGCGGCGCAGCAGAAGTGGACGGCCGGCGCCGCGCGTGAGGAGGGGCCGCCGGCGTCCTGCCCGGCGGCCCCTCCGCTCCCCTCCTGACGGCCGCCCCCACGGCCCTCGTGGTGCTGCCCCGGCGCGTCACTACCGGGGCAGCGCCAGGACGTACGCGGCCGGGTCGCGGTCGCCCGACGCCATCAGCGCGGTCCGCACCACCGCCGCCTGCTGCTCCAGGGAGTTCCGGAGCTTCCTCGGCGTGAGGTACACGACCGTGATGCCGAGGCGTTCGAGGTGCTCGCGCTTGCGGGCGTACTCCGACCACAGGGCGTCGTCGTCCTGGCGGGGCGCGCGCGTGTCGAGTTCGACGGCGACGGCCTGGTCCGGCCAGTAGGCGTCCACACCGCCCAGGTGCGGGCCGCCGGGCAGGCGCAGGTCGACGTTCCAGACCGGGTCGGGCAGGCCGTACTCGCGGACCATCCGGTACAGGCGGTCCTCGGCGATCGAGCGGCCCTCGGCGACCAGCGCGTCCACCGCGTCCACCACGTGCGGCCGGTTCAGCAGCTTCGCCTGGGTCAGTTCCCGGACCACGGCGGCCGGTTCGCAGTGGCCGCCGCGCACCGCCTCCGTCAGCAGCCGGCGCACCGCCTCGGCGTCCGTCAGCTCCGCCACCGCGTCGGCCAGTGCGCGCGGCACCGGCGCCACCGGCAGGCCCGTCACCGCGCGCGGGGCGGGCAGGGCGGGGGTGCGCAGGATGCGGACGTAGCCCGTGGAGCGCAGCCGGCGCAGCCGCGGCACCAGGATGTCGACGTGGTCCAGGGCGGGCAGCGGCGGGGTGGACGAGAAGCCGTGCAGGGTCAGCGCGGCCAGGCCGGTGAGCACCGCCTCCGCGTACAGCGGCCGGTGCGGGCTGCCGGCCGTCGGCTGCGCCGGGACGCCGGGCTCGGTGGTGCGGGCCGCGTACAGCAGCGCCCCGTGCAGCCGCTCCTCGCCGGTGGGCGGGCCGGGGTGCAGCAGGATCACGTGCGGGAGCAGCTCCCGCCAGGGGCCGTCGGGGCGGCACTGCTCGGCCAGCTCGGCCGCGGTCACGCCGTGGGCGCGCAGCTGAGCCGCCGTCAGGACGCGGCGGTGGCCGTCGGAGAGGTGGCGGAGGGGGCGGGGGGAGAGCGGGGTGTTGTGGGTCATGGCGTCGGGATTCCCGCGCCCCGTCCCGCTCGTAACCGCTGTTACACGGCCGTCGAGAAATGCGGACAAGGCGGGACTAAAGGTCAGGTGTTCGGGTGCCGAGTGGGCAGCGAAAACCCCTGGTCCGATCGGGTGCGGACCAGGGGTTACGGCTGTGTTTGCCCGAATTTCGTAACGGTCACCGGCCGGGCAAGCTCAGGCCAAAGCTCAGCGGTCGCCTGCCGCCGCGTCGCACGCCTGTGCGTTCAGCGCCCGCGCCAGGTCGTCCCGCGCCTCCAGCACCAGCCGGCGCAGCGCCGGCGCCGCGTCCCGGTGCGCGTCCAGCCAGGCGTCCGTGGCCCGCAGCGTCTCCGGCGAGTCCTGGAGCGACGGGAACAGGCCCCGCACCACGTCCATCCCGATCTGGATCGACCGCTCGCCCCACACCCGCTCGATCGCCGCGAAGTACTTCGGCGTGTACGGCGCGGTCAGCTCCCGCTGCGACGGCTGCGCGAAGCCCGCGATCGTCGCCTCCACCAGCGCGTTCGACAGCGCGTCGGACTCCACCACCTGCGCCCACGCCTGCGCCTTGACCGCCGCCGACGGGCGCGCGGCCAGACAGCGCACCTGGTGGCGCTTGCCCGAGGCGGTGTCGTCCCGGGCGAGTTCGGCGGCCAGCTCCTTCTCACCGGCCACCTCGTGCACGGCGAGCGACTCCAGGAACGCCCAGCGCAGCTCCTGGTCGACCTCCAGACCCGGCAGCGTCACCGTGCCGTCCAGCAGCGAGGTCAGCAGCTCGAACGCGGCCGGCGCATCGGCCGCGCGCGCGAAGGCCCGCGCCCAGGCCAGCTGGTGCTCGCTGCCCGGCTCGGCGCCGTGCAGCTGGCGCGAGGTGCCCTCGGCCAGCGCCCGGCCGGCCTCCTGCCGCCGCTCGGGCGCCGTGTAGTGGACCGCCGCCGCCTCCGCCCACGCGTGCAGCATCTGCAGCACGCCGATGTCCGACTCCCGGCCCCCGAACTTCAGCACCAGGCCGATGAACTCCCGCGCCGGCAGCAGCGCGTCCCGCGTCATGTTCCACAGTGCCGACCAGCACAGCGCCCGCGCCAGCGGGTCGGTGATGTCGCCGAGGCCGCGCCGGAGCGCCGCCAGCGAGGTCTCGTCGAACCGCGTCTTGCAGTACGTCAGGTCGTCGTCGTTGACCAGCACCAGGTCCGGCGCCTCGGCGCCCGCCAGCTCCGCCACGACCGTACGCGGGCCGACCACGTCCGCCTCCACGCGCGCGTACCGCTCCACCGTGCCCTCGGGTGTGCGGCGGTACAGGCCCACCGCGATCCGGTGCGGGCGCAGCTCCGGGTGCGACTCGGGGGCCTCCTGGACCACCGCCAGCTCCGCGATCCGGCCGCCCTCGGTGTCCAGCAGCACCTGCGGGGTCAGCGAGTTCACCCCGGCCGTCTGCAGCCAGGAGCGGGACCACGCGGCCATGTCCCGGCCGCTGGTCTCCGCCAGCACCGACAGCAGATCGCCCAGGCGCGTGTTGCCGTACGCGTTCCGCTTGAAGTAGCGGCGGGCGCCCTCCAGGAACGCCTCCTCGCCGACGTACGCCACCAGCTGCTTGAGCACCGAGGCGCCCTTGGCGTAGGTGATGCCGTCGAAGTTCAGCTTGGCGTCCTCCAGGTCACGGATGTCCGCCGTGATCGGATGCGTGGACGGCAGCTGGTCCGCGCGGTACGCCCAGGCCTTGCGGCGGTTGGCGAACGTGATCCACGCGTCCTTGAAGCGGGTCGCGCCGACGTTCGCGAACGTGCCCATGAAGTCCGCGAAGGACTCCTTCAGCCACAGGTCGTCCCACCACTCCATGGTGACCAGGTCGCCGAACCACATGTGCGCCATCTCGTGCAGGATGACGTTCGCCCGGCTCTCGTACGACGCCCGCGTCACCTTCCCGCGGAAGATGAACTCCTCGCGGAAGGTCACCAGACCGGGGTTCTCCATCGCGCCCAGGTTGTACTCCGGCACGAACGCCTGGTCGTACTTCCCGAACGGGTACGGGTAGTCGAAGTGGTCGTGGAAGAAGTCCAGGCCCTGCTTGGTCACCAGGAACACGTCGTCCGCGTCGAAGTGCGGGGCGAGACCCTTGCGGCACATCGCGCCGAGCGGGATCTCCAGCGTCGTCCCGTCCTCGAAGGTGCGGCTGTAGGAGTCCGTCACATAGTGGTACGGGCCCGCCACCACACACGTGATGTACGTCGAGATCGGCTTGGTCTCCGCGAACCGCCACACTCCGTCGGCGAGTTCACCGGCGCCGTTGCTCCACACCGTCCAGCCCTCGGGCGCCCGCACCTCGAAGCGGTACGGCGCCTTCAGGTCCGGCTGCTCGAAGTTCGCGAACACCCGGCGGGCGTCGGCCGGCTCGTACTGCGTGTACAGGTAGACCTCGCCGTCCTCCGGGTCGACGAAGCGGTGCATGCCCTCGCCGGTGCGCGAGTAGGCGCACCGCGCGTCCACCACCAGCTCGTTCTCCGCGGCCAGGTCCTCCAGCGCGATCCGGGAGCCGTCGAAGACCTCGCCCGGGTCCAGGTCCCGGCCGTTCAGCGAGACCGACGTGACGCTCGGCGCGATCAGGTCGGCGAAGGTCGACGCCCCCGGCTCGTTGCAGCGGAAGCGGACGGTGGTCACCGAGCGGAACGTGCGCGGCTCGCCGCCCCCGTCGCCGACGGCGGACCGCAGGTCCAGGGACACGTCGTACCCGTCGACGGACAGCAGGGCGGCCCGCTCCCGGGCCTCGTCGCGGGACAGATTCTCACCGGGCACGGACGGCACTCCCTCGTGATCGCGTGAATGGTGGCTGAACAGGACTGATCCTGCCATGCGCTCCTGACGGGGGCGTCGGGGAATGGCGGAGCGGACAACGGTGTTTCCCCGGAAAAGTGTTCCTCACGAGGAGAGACATGTCGGACAAGACCCCCGTCGACTTCTGGTTCGACCCGCTGTGCCCCTGGGCCTGGATGACCTCCCGCTGGGTGCTGGAGGTGGAGAAGGTCCGTGACATCGAGGTCCGCTGGCATGTGATGAGCCTCGCCGTGCTCAACGAGGACAAGCTCGACGAGCTGCCCGAGGAGTACCGCGAGCTGCTCGCGACCAAGGCGTGGGGTCCGGTCCGCGTCGTCATCGCGGCCCAGCAGGAGCACGGCGCGGAGGTGCTCGGCGACCTCTACACGGCGCTCGGCACCCGCATCCACAACCAGGGCGAGGGCCCGGAGAAGTCGGCCGTGGCCGCCGCCCTGAAGGACGTCGGGCTGCCCGGGTCCCTCATGGACCACTGGGACTCCACCCCGTACGAGGCCGAGCTGCGCGCCTCCCACAAGGAGGGCATCGAGAAGGTCGGCCAGGACGTCGGCACCCCGGTCATCGCGGTGCCCGGCCCCGACGGCGAGCAGATCGCCTTCTTCGGCCCGGTCGTCACCCCCGCCCCCAAGGGCGAGGAGGCCGCCCGCCTGTGGGACGGCACCCTCGCCGTGGCCTCGGTGCCGGGCTTCTACGAGATCAAGCGGACCAGGACCAAGGGCCCGGACTTCAGCAACCTGTGACGTTCCGCGCCGGGCCCGGTTCAGCCCCGGGCCCGTTCGCGTGCCGTCGCCAGTAGCTCCAGGTGCTCCGCATAGCCCTTGGCGTAGTACGCCGCCCGGCCCGGGTCGGGCTCCACGATCCGGGCCGGGCGGGTCCACTCCCCGGCGTCCAGCGGGACGCCGTACCGCTCGGCCGCCGCCAGCACCGCGCCCCGCGCGCCCACCTCGCCCTCCACCACCCTGAGCGGCCGGCCCAGCACATCCGCCAGCAGCCCCGTCCAGCCGAGGCTGCGGGTGCCGCCGCCGCACACCGCCAGCGAACCGGTCAGGCCCGCCGCCTCCAGACAGTGCCGGGCCGCGTAGCCGATGCCCTCGCAGGTGGCCCGGACCAGATGGGCGGGCGTCGACTCCAGGGACACCCCGAGGAGTTCGGCCCGCAGCCCGGGCGCCACGAAGGGGGCCCGCTCCCCGGACGGCGCGAAGTACGGCAGCACCCGCACCCCGTGCGCGCCCGGCGGGGCGGAGACCAGCAGGTCGTCCAGCTCCTCGTGCCGGGCCCCCGTCGTGCGCAGCACCCAGTCCAGCGCCGCCGTGCCGACCATCGCGGGCATCGCGCGCAGCCAGTGCCCCGGCCGGTCGGTGGAGATGTACAGGCCCGCCGGTTCGCCGGTGAGGTCCAGCTCGTCGGTGGCGACCAGACTCGCCAGACAGGTCCCGACGATCAGCAGCCCGTCGCCGGGCGCGGTGACCCCGGCACCGAGCGCGCAGGCGGGCAGGTCGTACGGGCCGTTCGCCAGCGGGGTCCCGGCGGGCAGCCCCTCGCCGCCCGCCTCGCCGGTGGCGATCGGATCGCCGACCGGGGGCAGCAGCCCGCGCCGGTGGGTCAGGCCGAGCAGCTCCACGACCCCGTTGTCGTACGTCCGGGTGCGCGGGTCCAGGAACGGCATCGACGCGTCCGACACGTCCGTCACCGCCCTCCCGGCGCCGGTCAGCCGCTGGAACACCATGTCCTTGCAGGAGACGGCCGCCGCGGCCGCGTCCAGGGACTTCGGCTCGTGCCGGTCCAGCCAGGCCAGCAGCGGCCCCGGGCAGCCCGGGAACACCGCGCTGCCGGTGCGCCGGAAGACGGCCTCGAAGGTGCCGTCCGCCAGCCACTGGTCCACCAGCTCATGGGCGCGGCCGTCCATCCAGGACATCGCCGGCCGCACCGGGCGGCCCGCCCCGTCCACCAGCCACACCCCGTCCCCCTGCCCGGTCAGCCCGGCCAGCTCCACGGGCTCCTCCAGCCGCCCGGTCAGCACCCGCAGCACCCCGACGACGGCCGCGTACACCTCCCGCATCTCCTGCTCCACGGCGCCGCGGCGCACGTCGAGGTGCACCGGCCGGGCCTCCACGGCCAGTTGCCGCCCGGCACGGTCGAAGGCGGCGGCCTTCACTAGGGACGTGCCCACATCGATACCGACGAACACAGCGAACCTCCGGGGGGAATCAGGTCAGACAGTGCGCGAGCGGCTCCCCGCGCAGCCACCGCCCCACCTCGGCGGCGGCGATCCGCGCGGCCTTCTCCGCCACCGGCCGGCTGGCGCCGCCCAGGTGCGGGGTGAGCACGATCCGGTCGGACAGCGTCCGCAGCCGGGAGTCCGGCGGGAGCGGTTCGCGGGCGTAGGTGTCAAGGGCCGCAGCCGACAGCCGCCCGTCCGCCAGCGCGTCGCACAGCGCGTCCTCGTCCAGCAACGGGCCCCGGGCCGCGTTGACCACCACCGCGCCCGGCGGCAGCAGCGCCAGCTCGCGGGCGCCGAGCAGGCCGCGGGTCTCGGCGGTGAGCCGGGCGTGCAGGCTGACGACGGCCGAGCGGCGCAGCAGGTCGTCCAGCGCCGGCAGCCGCAGCCCGTGCACCTCGCCGCGCGCATACGGGTCGTACACCATCACCCGCGCCCCGAACGCGCCCAGCACCCGTGCCACCCGGCTGCCGACCGCGCCGTAGCCGACCAGCCCGACGGGCAGGTCCTCCAGCTCCAGGCCGCTGTGCTCGTAGGTGTAGTACGACGAACCCGCCCAGCTTCCCTGCCGGGCGAGGACGTCGTGGGCCTGCGGGATGCGGCGCAGGGCGGCGAGCAGCAGGCCGACGGTGAACTCGGCGGTGGCGGCGGCGTTGCGGCCGGGCGCGAAGCACACCCGCACGCCGTGCCGTCGCGCCGCCTCCACGTTGACGTTGACCGGTCCGCCCCGGCAGACGACGACCAGCCGCAGCGCCGGGCAGGCGGCGAGGACCCGTGCGGTGACCGGGCCCATCTGGGTGACGAGCACCTCGGCGCCTTCGAGGGCCGCGATCAGCTCGTCCTCGGCGTCGCTCGCCTCGCTCACCTCGGCCACCGGCCCGAACGGCTCCACTGGCCAGCCCAGCGTCACTTCCCGCACCGCGCAGTCGGCTTCCTTCGTGAGCGCGGCCGTGATGAGCGACGGCAGGACGAAGTGGTCGCCGGCGGCCACCACACGCACACCACTGGAGGTCATCGCAGGGAGTCTCCCGTCTCGGCGTCGAAGACATGGGTGAGCCCGGCCGCCACCCGGACCCGTTCGTCGTGGGCGAGCCGCACCTCGGGCCCGGTGAGGACGACCAGGAGCCGCTCCACCCCGTCGAGGGCGAGGGTGGCGATGCCGGACTCCAGCAGGGGTTCATGGGCGACGACCCGTGCGGGGATGCCGCCGGCGCCGGTGAGGGCCAGGTCCTCGGGGCGGACGCCGACCACCACCGGGCGGCCCTCGGGCACCGGCACGGGCAGCGGGACGCGCACCCCGGCGGAGAGCCGCGCCTGGCCGTCGGCGCCGGCCACGCCCGGCAGCAGGTTGATCGCGGGTTCGCCGACGAAGTCGGCCACGAAGGTGGTGGCGGGGTGGTCGTAGATCTCGTACGGGGTGCCGAGCTGCTGGATGACGCCGTCCCGCATGACGGCGATCCGGTCGGCGAGGGACAGTGCCTCCTCCTGGTCGTGCGTGACGAGGATGGTGGTGTGGCCCGCGTCCCGCTGGATGCGCTTGAGTTCGCGGCGGGTGGAGTCGCGCTGGGCCGCGTCCAGATGGGACAGCGGCTCGTCCAGCAGGAGCACGTCCGGCTCGCGGATCAGCGCGCGGGCCAGGGAGACCCGCTGCTTCTGCCCGCTGGACAGGCCGGCCGGGCGGGCGTCCAGGACGTCGGTGAGGCCGACCCGCTCGGCGATCGAGGCGACCTTGCGCCGCACGTCACTCCGGGCGCCGCCGCGGCGGGCCCGCAGCCCGAACGCCAGGTTCTCGGCGACCGTCAGCGGCGGATACAGCGCGTAGTTCTCGAAGGCGACCCCGATGTTCCGCCGCCGCGCCGGCCGGTCCACCACCGAGGCCCCGCCGACCAGGATGTCCCCGCCGGTCACCGCCTCCAGGCCGGCGATCATCCGCAGCGTGGTGGACTTCCCGCAGCCCGACGGGCCCAGCAGCCCCAGCAGTTCCCCGGAGTCCAGGCTCAGGTCGAGGCCGCGGACCGCCTCCACCGCCGGGCGGCCCCGCGGCCGGTAGGTCTTGCGCAGCTCACGTAGCTCCAGCGCGGTCATCGCCCTCCCTCGGATCGGTGGCGCACACCTCGTAACGCACCTTGTGCTCGTCCAGGTCGCGCAGCGCCTGAGGGGCGGCTCCGTCGTCCACCAGCAGCAGGTCGAAGCGGGAGAGGGGGGCCACCCGGTGCAGGGCGACCCGGCCCAGCTTGGTGTGGTCGGCCAGCAGCACGTTGCGCGCGGCGACGCCGAGCATCGCCCGCTTCACGGACACGATGTGCTGCTCCTGGTGGTAGGCGTAGCCGCCGTGCACACCCGAGGTGGACACGAAGCCGACGTCGACACGGAGTTGCCCGACGGCCTCCACGCAGGACACCCCGAGGAAGGACGAGTGCAGCGGGTCGTAGTCGCCGCCGAGCGCCATCAGATGGATGCCCCGCTGGTCGGCGAGCAGGTTGATCGCCTCCAGGAAGTTGGTGACGACGGTGAGCGGGGTGATCTCGCCGAGGCGCAGCCTGCGCGCTATCTCCAGAGTGGAGGTGGAGTCGTCCAGCAGGATCGCCATGCCGGGCTCGATCGACTTCATGGCCCGCTCGGCGAGCGCGGCCTTCTGCGGGCGCATGGTCTTCAGCCGGTACTGCACGTTCGACTCGAACACCCCGGACGGCTGCGCGGTCACCCCGCCGCGGAACTTCCGTACGATGCCCTGCCGTTCGAGTTCGTCCAGATCCCGGTGGATGGTCATCAGGCTCACCCCGAACCGCTCGGCCAGCTCCGCCGCGGCCGCCGAGCCCTCGGCGAGGACCAGTTCGGCCATGGCGGCCTGCCGGGCCGCGGGTCCCTGCTGTGCACCGGTGCCGCTCATCGTCGCTCTACCCGTCGTCCTGGGCGCTCGGGCCGGTCGGCCTCGAACAGCAGCAGGTTCTCGGGCCGGACGGCCAGGCGGACCGGGTCGTCGGGACGCAGTCCGGCCGCCTCGCTCCGGGCGGCGACGAGCGACAGCTGCCGGCCGCCGATCCGTACGGTCACCTCCACGGACCGGCCGAGCACCTCGGTGACGTAGACGGAGCCGGTGAGCCGGTGGCCGTCCCCGGTCAGGGAGACGTCCCGGGGGCGCACCCCGACCAGGACCTCACTTCCGGCCGGGGCCCGTACGGGGAGCGGCAGTTCGACCGCGCCGTCCGCCGACCGGAAGGCCCCGGTCTCCGTCACCGTCCCCGGCAGCAGGTTGATCCGCGGCCGCCCGAAGGCGCGGGCGACCTCGGTGTCGTACGGCCGGTACCAGATGTCCTCGCGGGTGCCGGTCTGCACGATCCGCCCGCCCCGGACGACCCCGATCCGGTCGCCGAGGGCCAGCGCCTCCACGGAGTCGTGGGTGACGTACAGGGTGGTCGTGCGCCGGACCGCGCCGATCGCCTTCAGTTCGGCCCGCATCTGCTGGCGCAGTTTGGCGTCCAGGTGGGACAGCGGCTCGTCCAGCAGGAAGGCGCGGGCCGGGCGGACCAGCACCCGGCCGAGCGCGACCCGCTGCCGCTGCCCGTTGGACAGCTGCCCCGGCATCCGGTCCAGCAGGCCGCCGATGCCGAGCAGTTCCGCGATGACGCCGACCCGGTCCCGGGCCTCGGCGGCGGGCAGCCGGTGGCGCGGGGAGCGCAGCGGCGAGACCAGGTTGTCGTACACGGACCGGTGCGGATACAGGGCGTAGCTCTCGAAGCACATGGCCACGCCCCGGTCGTAGGGCTCCACGTCCCGCATGTCCCGGCCGTCGATCTCGACCGTGCCGGCATCGGGCCGCTCCAGCCCGGCGACTGTCTTCAGGGTGGTCGTCTTCCCGGCCCCGGACGGCCCGAGCAGACAGAAGAACTCCCCTTCCCGGACGTCGAGGTCGAGCCCGTCCAGGGCGGTGGTCCGGCCGTACGTCTTCCGTACGCCCCGCAGCGCGATGCTCACGACTTCACCGCCCCGAACGACAGCCCGCGCACCAGGTACCGCTGGATGGTCAGCGCGAGCAGCAGCGGCGGGACGACGGAGATCAGGGCGGCGGCGGCCGTCAGGTGGTACTTGGGCCGGTCGCCGCCGAGGAAGGACAGCGCGCCGACCGTCACCGTCTGGGCCTCGTTCGAGGTGAGGATCAGCGGGAAGACGAAGTTGTTCCAGGCGAAGATGAACGCCAGCAGCGACACGGCCGCGATGCCCGGCTTGACCAGCGGCAGCGCCACCTTGAAGAACGCCTGCTTGCGCGTGTACCCGTCGAGCAGGGCGGCCTGCTCCAGCTCCGGGGTGAGATCGGCGAAGTAGGACCGCATGATCCACACCACCAGCGGCAGGGTGACCAGTTGCAGCACCCACACCATGCCGGCGTACGTGTCGAACAGGCCCAGCTTCTGGTACAGCACGAACAGCGGGATGATCACGGTGAGTTCGGGCGCGAACCGGAACGACAGCAGCGTGAACATCAGGTTCTCCGAGCCCTTGAACCGCCAGCGCGCCGAGGCGTACGCGGCCGGCAGCCCGACCACCAGCGACAGCGCGACCGCGCCCACCGACACCACCAGGCTGTTGACGAAGAACCGGACGAACGGGATGCCCTCGCTGTCCCCGAGCACCGTGCGGTAGGCGTCCAGGGTCGGGGTGAAGGAGAAGTAGGTGCTGAAGAGCTGGTTCGCGGGCTTCAGCGACAGGATCGCCATCCACGCGACGGGGAAGAGGGCGAAGACGAAGTAGAGGATGAGCGCGGCATCCGCGAGCCATCCCAGCAGCCGCCGTCTCACGCGGACACCTCCGCGGCCTTCCGCTGGATCCGGCCCAGATGCCGGACCAGGACCATCGCGGCCAGGTACACCACGGCCCACAGCACGACCGTGTAGCTGATCCCGAAGGAGTACCGCTGGAACCGGATCGCCTCCAGATACGCCCGGATCTGGAGCACCACGGTGGCGTCGCCGGGCCCGCCCTCGGTCAGCGCGTAGATGATGTCGAAGACCTTCAGCGAGTCCATGAACCGGAAGATCAGCGCGACCAGCACGTACGGCCACAGCATGGGCAGGGTCAGCCGGCGGAAGGTGTACCACCAACCGGCGCCGTCCACCGCCGCCGCCTCGAACGGCGAGACGGGCAGCGACCGCAGTCCGGCCAGGGCGAGGATCGCCACGAACGGGGTGTACACCCACACGTCCACGGCGATCGACGACAGCAGCGCCCCCGTCGGCGTGTCCGTCCACTGCACCCCGCCCAGCCCGAAGGGCTTCAGCAGATGGTTGACCACCCCCACCGACGGCTGGAGCATCAGCTTCCACATGATCGCGGCGATCACCGGGGCGATCATCAGGGGCAGGATCAGGATCTTCTCCAGGACCCGGCCCACCAGGGACGAGCGGTGCAGCAGCAGGGCGACGGCGACCCCGAGCACGGTCTCCACGCCGGCCGCGCCGACCGCGTACAGCACGGTCACCCAGGCCGAGTTCCAGAAGGCGTCCTGCGTGAACACGGTCTCGTAGTTCTCGAAGCGCACCAGGTCCGGCCGCGGCTTGGCCGCCGAGAAGTCGAACAGCGTGTAGTACAGGCCGAGTCCGAACGGGTAGAGGATCCCGCAGGTCAGCAGCAGCGCCGGGACGACGAGGAGGTAAGGCCGCAGGGTGGTGCGCATCAGGCGACCTTCGTTTTCAGATCGCCCGCCAGCCCGTCCAGCACGGACCGGGCGCTCTTCCCGCCGTAGATCTCCTGCAGCGCCGCCGCCCAGCTGGTGGTGGCGTCGAAGAACTGGGCCTGCGGGGTGAACTGGACCTTCGTCTGGTCCACGACCGTCTCGAAGGTCTCGATGAAGCCGGGCAGGTGCCGCATCTTGTCCTTGTAGGCGCCGTCCTGGCTGACCGACCTGCGCACCGGGTCGATGTGGTTGTTCGTGAGGGCGGCCCGGCGCAGGTGCTCCTTGCCCGTGGCCCACTGGAGGAACAGCCAGGCGGCACTCTTCCGCCTGCTCCTGGCGTTCATGCCGAGCGACCAGATCCACATGTTGGTGGCGAGCGAGCCGTCCGGCCCCTTCGGCCCCGGATGGAAGGCGATCTTCCCGGAGGCGGGCGAGGCTCCCTCCACGGCCTGGAAGTAGGCGGCGGTGTCGGCGTCGAAGAGCATCCCGGCCTTCTTCGCGCCGAGATCGCTGGAGCACTGGTACCAGGTGTACGACGTCCAGGACGGCGGCCCGCCCTGCCGGACCATGCCCGCCCAGTCCTCGGTGAACGCCACCGCCTCCGGGGAGTTCATGGCGGGCGTGAGCTTCCCGCCGTCGACCGTGAAGTCCCGCAGCCCGTTGCGGGCGTACATGGTCATGAAGCCCGGGTGGATGGTGGCCCAGCTCCTCGACCCCCGCACGGCGATCCCGTACATCCCGTCGAACCCGGCGCCGGGCGCCTTCTTCTTGATCACCCCGGCCAGCTCGCGCAGTTCGTCGAAGGACTCGGCCGGTTTGAGGCCCAGCCTGCGGAACACCTCGGTGTTGTAGGCGACCACGTTGGTCTCCCAGCCCCACGGCAGCGCGTACTGCCCGCCCCGGCCCAGCGGCGCGCCCGCCTTCAGGGACCACTGGTCGGCTTGGAGCAGGTTCGGGAAGAAGTCCGCCTGGTCCCATTCGGCGCCGGTGGCCGAGGCGTTGCGCATCCAGGGCCCGAGGTCCTCCAGCCACCCCGGTGGCCCGTACTGCCACACCATGTAGGCGCCGAGCATGAACACGTCGTAGGAGGCGCGTCCGCTGGACAGGTCGACGGTGAGCTTGTCGAAGTAGTTGTCCTCGGGGAAGACGTCGTACTTCACCTCGACGCCGGTCTTCTCGGTGAAGGACTTCAGGTCCGCGATCAGGGCATCCGTGTACGGGTGCTTGTTCAGCAGCGCCTTGACGGTGGTGCCCTTCTCCCGCTTCCAGTCGAAGGCGCCGGTGACGTCGTCCGCGGCCGAACCGTCGCCCTTGTCCTGGTCGTCGCCGCCGAACCCGGTGCCGCAGGCGGTGAGCAGCGGGGCGGCGGCGAGGGCCCCGGTGAGCGCGAGAAAGCGTCGTCGGTCGTGCACGTGCCTGTCCATCCGGGACCTCCGTCGGTGGGGCGGTGGGGTCGGGCGGGTTAACAGTGCGAGTCGACTCGACAACAGAGGGTGTAACGACCCGGGATGACCGTCAATCCCTCGCGCACGGGGAAATCAGGCGGAAATCGCAGAGCAGCGTGGGAACTTCACAGGGTGGTTCGCGAAGAACCCGGGGGGAGCAGCGGGAAGACCCCCGTGAGTCACGTCCTCACGGGGGTCTTCTTTCATCCGCCTGCCGTCGTGAAGGGTGAGAAGACGATCACGAGGCAGGACGTTCGGGGTCCGCTCAGGGTGCGAGCAGCAGCACGTCCGCGCGGGAGGTGGCGGCCTTGTAGCGGCCGGCCACGTCCTGCCAGTTGACGACCTGCCACATCGCCTCGATGAAGTCCACCTTCTGGTTCCGGTACTGGAGGTAGAAGGCGTGCTCCCAGGCGTCGAAGACGAGGAGCGGGGTGGAGCCCTGGCCGACGTTGCCCTGGTGGTCGTAGACCTGCTCCACGATCAGCCGGCCGCTCAGCGGCTCGTGGGCGAGCACGCCCCAGCCCGAACCCTGGGTGGTGGCCGCGGCCTTGGACAGCTGGGCCTTGAAGGCGGCGAAGGAGCCGAAGGACTCCTTGATCGCCTCGGCCAGCTCGCCCACGCCGTCGGCGGCCAGCGGCTCCCCGCCGCCGTCCTTCGGGCCGGTCATGTTCTGCCAGTAGATGCTGTGCAGGATGTGCCCGGAGAGGTGGAAGGCCAGGTTCTTCTGCAGGCCGTTGATCGCCCCCCACGACTCCTTGTCCCGCGCCTCCGCTAGCTGCTCGATCGTGTCGTTCGCGCCTTTCACGTACGCCGCGTGGTGCTTGTCGTGGTGCAGCTCGATGATCTCCGGGCTGATCACGGGTGCGAGCGCGGAGTAGTCGTAGGGCAGGTCGGGCAGCGTGTAGACGGGCATGGGTGATCCCCTCCGGAACCTTATTGCAAGTCGATTGCAACTACACGCTAGCAATAAGAACGTCAGGACAACAGAAAGGCCCCCACGTGTCGTACGTGGGGGCCTCGCCGGGGCGGGGTGTCAGCGCCGGGCGCGCGCCCGCTGCCAGGCATAGCCGACGGCCGCCAGGAACAGGGTCATGCCGCCCGTCGAGTACAGCTGGACGCGGGTGTCCGGCTCACGGGCCATCAGGATGAAGATCGCCACCATGCCGGCCAGGGCGACCCAGGTCAGCCACGGGAATGCCCACATGCGGACGACCAGCTTCTCGGGGCTCTCGCGCTCGATGCGGCGGCGCAGCAGGAGCTGGGAGACCGCGATGAAGATCCAGACCACCAGGATGACCGCGCCGATCATGTTCAGCAGCCACGGGAAGACGTCGTCGGGGCGCCAGTAGCTGAGCAGCACGCAGACGAAGCCGAAGAAGCACGAGGTGAGGACGGCGGTCCGGGGCACCCCGCCGGACAGCTTCGCCAGCGCCTTCGGGCCCTGGCCGCGCTGGACCAGCGAGAAGGCGATCCGGGAGGAGCCGTAGATGTTGGCGTTCATCGCGGACAGCAGGGCGACGAAGACGACCACGTTCATCAGCTGGCCGGCGCCGGGGATGCCGAGGTGGTCGAGCGTGGCGACGTACGGGCCCTTCTCCACGACCTCCTTGGAGTCCCAGGGGACGAGGGCGACGACGACCGCCATCGAGCCGATGTAGAACAGGGCGATGCGCCACATCGCCGTGCGGACGGCGGACGCGACGCCCCGCACCGGGTCCTCCGACTCGGCCGCCGCGATGGTGACCGTCTCCAGGCCGCCGTACGCGAAGACGGAGGCGAGCAGGCCGACGAGCAGGCCCTCGCTGCCGTGCGGCATGAAGTCGGAGAGGTTCGAGGCGCCGGGGGAGTCGGTGCCGGGCAGCACGCCCGTGATGGCCAGCACGCCCAGGACGAGGAAGAGGCTGATCGCGCCGACCTTCAGTGCGGCGAACCAGAACTCGAACTCGCCGAAGTTCTTCACGGCGGCCAGGTTCGCCCCGCAGAACACCACCATGAACAGGGCCACCCACATCCACTGCGGGGTGCCCGGCAGCCAGCCCTGGACGATCTTCGCGGCGCCGATGCCCTCCAGGCCGACGGCCGTGCACAGCAGGACCCAGAACGACCAGCCCGCCGTGAACCCCGCCCACGGGCCCATCGCCCGCTCGGCGTGCGCCGAGAAGGACCCCGAGGACGGGTAGGCGGCCGACATCTCGCCGAGCATCCGCATCACCAGCATCACCAGGAGGCCGGAGAGGGTGTAGGCGATCACGATGGAGGGGCCGGCCGCGGCGATGCCGGCGCCGGAGCCGACGAACAGGCCCGCGCCGATGACCCCGCCGAGGGCGATCATCGACAGGTGGCGCTGCTTGAGGCCGTGGGAGAGGGAGGCGTCCGCCTGCTGCGGCGGCGTCTCCGTGGTGGTGCGGGGCATGGGCGCGGCTCTCCCAGTGCGATAGGCGGGCAAAAACTCCGTCAGTCTGAGCGGCCCGTCCGCTCAGACGAAGGGGCTGACCAGTATCCGGACACTCGTGGTACACATGGTGAAGGACCGGCTACCGACTGACGGTACGGACTTTGGTGGGACCCTACAGTTCTTGATCCATGCGCGAAAGTGAGCCAAACGTCCCTGCCTCAGTGACTGGTATCACGCCGGATCGTGTGTAGGCGGCATCCTTTGTGCGAAGGTCACGAAACTACGGTTCCCGCCTTTGTCGAGCACTGACGGTGAGCGCCCGCTGCGTGTCGGTATAGCGTCACGGTGTCCCGACGTGTCCACACCATTCCGCGGAGTCCCCATGAGCACCGCCACCGCCACCGTCCGACCGGGCGCAGTCCTCGCCGACCTGCTGCCGTCCTCCCGTGTCCGCGACGCCGCCCTCGTCGTCGGCGGCGCCGTGCTCACCGGCCTCGCGGCCCAGCTGTCGGTGCCGGTGCCCGGCTCCCCGGTGCCGGTGACCGGCCAGACCTTCGCCGCACTGCTCGTCGGCACCGCCCTCGGCGCCCGCCGCGGCTTCCTCTCCCTCGCCCTGTACGCGGTCGCCGGTGTGGCGGGCATGCCGTGGTTCGCGGACGGCAAGTCCGGCACGGGCCTCGTCTCCTTCGGCTACATCCTCGGCATGCTGCTGGCCTCCGCGGCCGTGGGCGCCCTGGCCCGCCGCGGCGCCGACCGCTCCCCGCTGCGCATGGCCGGCGCGATGATCCTCGGCGAGGCGATCATCTACGCGGTCGGCGTCCCCTACCTGGCCCTGGCGGCCCACCTGTCCGCGTCCCAGGCGATCGCGGCCGGCCTCACCCCGTTCCTCATCGGTGACGCCCTCAAGGCCGCCCTGGCGATGGGCGCGCTGCCCACGGCCTGGAAGCTGGTCGGCAAGCGCTGACGCGGTAATTCCTGCGAAAGAGGCTCGCCGGGTCGTGGATCTCCTCGACCCCGGCGAGCCTCTTTCGCGTCTCGGGGCCGTACAGCCCCGCACCCCGGCCGCCCGCCCCGAAGACCAGGTCCAGCGACCGGCCGCGCGTGTCCTCGGCAGACAGCGCGAACACCGGGTCCGGCACGCCCCGCGTCCGCTCGCGGTCCCCGGCCCTCGGCACCCGCACCAGGAACCGCCCGTCGCGGTACGGCACCGCGCTGCCGCCGTGGCGGGCGCCTGCACGGCGGCTCGCTCGCCGGGCGGGTGGTGGACCCGGCGGAGTCCGCCGTCGGCGGTGACGACTTCCGGCCGCCGCACATGGTCGGCCGCGTACCCGGACCCCGGGCCGGGATGCCGAGCCCGCCGCCCAGGGGGTACGGCACCGCGCCCGCACTCGGACAGTCCGCGCGAAGGTCCGTGTGGGCCACGGAACGCAGCATGGCCGCACGACCCGACACCTTCCGTCAGGTCATGCGGCCATGTAGGTCCGGGGCGGATCAGCCGACGGACACCTTGTCGGCCGGGGCCTCGGCCGCGGGGGCCGGCTTGTTCGCCGTGAGCTTCTGCTTGACGACGGCGATCACCAGCACCACCGCCGCGACCAGCAGCGACAGCAGCACAGTCTCCCGCCCGTCGTGCTTGGTGTCGGTCAGCATGTAGCCGAGGACGAACACGATCAGCGCGGCCGTCGCCCAGGTCAGGTACGGGTACAGCCACATCTTCACGACGAGCTTCTCCGGCGCCTCGCGCTGGAGGATCTTCCGCATCCGCAGCTGCGAGAAGCAGATGACCAGCCAGACGAACAGGGCCACCGCGCCGGAGGAGTTGACGAGGAAGAGGAAGATCTTGTCCGGGGACAGGTAGTTGAAGAAGACGGCGACGAAGCCGAACACGACGGACGCGAGGATCGCCGTCATCGGCACGCCCCGGCTGTTGACCCGGGCGAACGCCTTCGGCGCGTCGCCCCGCTCGCCGAGCGAGAAGGCCATGCGGGAGGCCGTGTAGAGGCCGGAGTTCAGGCAGGACAGCACCGAGGTCAGCACGATGAAGTTCATGATCTCACCGGCGTGGGCGATGCCCAGCGAGTCCAGGGCGGCGACGTAGGAGCCGTCCTTCGCGATGGCCTTGTCGTCCCACGGCAGCAGCGAGACCACGACCAGGATCGAGCCCAGGTAGAAGACGCCGATCCGCCAGATGATGCTGTTGGTGGACTTGGTGACCGCCTTCTGCGGGTCCTCGGACTCGCCGGCCGCCAGGGTGGCGATCTCGCTGCCCATGAAGGAGAAGACGACCAGCAGCACACCGGTGAGGATCGCGCCCGGCCCGTGCGGCAGGAATCCGCCGTGCGAGGTGAGGTTGCCGAAGGATGCCTTCTCGGCGTCCACGCCCGGCAGCACGCCGAACACGGCGAGCAGACCGACCACGATGAACGCGCCGATCGCCACGACCTTGATGCCGGCGAACCAGAACTCGAACTCGCCGTAGGAGCCGACGGAGACGAGGTTGGTCGCGGTCAGCACGACCATCACGATGAGCGCCCAGCCCCACTGCGGGACGGCCGGGATCCAGCCTTCGAGGATCTTGGCACCGGCGGTCGCCTCGACCGCGAGCACGACGACCCAGAAGAACCAGTAGAGCCAGCCGATGGAGAACCCGGCCCAGCGGCCGAGCGCACGGTCGGCGTGCGCGGAGAAGGAGCCGGAGGTCGGATTGGCGGCCGACATCTCGCCGAGCATGCGCATCACCAGCACCACGAGCGTGCCGACGAGCGCGTAGGACAGGAGGATGCCGGGTCCCGCGGTGGCGATACCGGAGCTGGAGCCGACGAAGAGGCCGGCTCCGATGACGCCACCGATCGCGATCATCGACAGATGGCGGTTCTTGAGTCCTGCTTGGAGGCCCGAACCAGGGGTCATGGACGGATTTCCTTTGCACCAGGTGGAGCGTCCCGCACGAGCGGTGTACGAGTCGGTCCAGTGAATCCGAGGTAAAGAAATTCGGGAACCTCTGAATCCGGATCGTTACTTGAGGTTTTCTTGAGGATCTATGGCCAGACTCACAGATTTGGACCCCGGCCGACCGCCGACACCCTGGGGCTGCTGCCCCGAATGGGGCGTGTCACACTCATTGCATGCGCGTGTATCTCGGCTCCGACCATGCGGGCTACGAACTCAAGAACCACCTCGTCGAGTGGCTGAAGGCCGCCGGCCACGAGCCCGTCGACTGCGGGCCGCACATCTACGACGCCCAGGACGACTACCCGCCCTTCTGTCTCCGCGCAGCGGAGAAGACGGCCGCGGACCCGGACGCCCTCGGCATCGTGATCGGCGGCTCCGGCAACGGTGAGCAGATCGCCGCCAACAAGGTGAAGGGCGTGCGCTCGGCACTGGCCTGGAGCGAGGAGACGGCGGCGCTCGGACGCCAGCACAACAACGCCAACGTGGTGGCCGTGGGTGCGCGCATGCACAGCACCGAGGAGGCGACCAAGTTCGTCGAGGTCTTCCTGAACACGCCGTTCTCCGGTGACGAGCGGCACATCCGCCGCATCGACATGCTGTCGGCGTACGAGACCACCGGCGACCTTCCGCCGATCCCGGCCCACCACCCCCAGCAGTAGCCCCCGGGGCCCGGCCCCGTCACCCGCCTGCCCGCCCGCCCCGGCCCGCCGGGACGGGCGGGCAGCCGGGCAGAGGCAGGAAAGGACAGGTCAGCTTTGCCGGAAGGGCACACGATCCACCGGTTGGCCCAGGACTACGCCGAGCGCTTCTCGGGAAGGCCCGCCCGCGTCACCAGCCCCCAGGGCAAGTTCTCCGACGCCGCCGCCCTTCTGGACCGGACCGAGCTGACCGCCACCGAAGCCCACGGCAAGCACCTCTTCCTCGGCTTCCGGGACGCCGACTGGGTCCACATCCACCTCGGCCTCTTCGGCAAGGTCGGCTTCGGCGACGCCCCCGCGCCCCCGCCGACCGACACCGTCCGGCTCCGGCTCGCGAACGACACCTCGTACGTCGATCTGCGCGGCCCCACCACCTGCGCCCTGATCACGGACGCCGAGAAGACGGCCGTCCACGACCGGCTCGGCCCCGACCCGCTCCGCGCGGACGCCGACCCGGGCGCCGCCCACCGCAGGATCTCCCGCAGCCGTACGACCATCGCCGCGCTGCTCATGGACCAGAAGATCGTCGCCGGCGTCGGCAACGTCTACCGCGCCGAGGTCCTCTTCCGGCACGGCATCGACCCCTACCGCGCGGGCCGGGACATCACCCCGGCCGAGTGGGACGCCCTCTGGGCCGACCTGGTCGCACTGATGCGCGAGGGCGTGCGGAACAACCGGATCGACACCGTCCGCCCCGAGCACACCCCGGAGGCGATGGGCCGCCCGCCCCGCGTGGACGACCACGGCGGCGAGGTGTACGTCTACCGCCGCGCGAACCTGCCCTGCCACATCTGCGGCGACGAGATCCGCACCGCCGGCCTCGCCGCCCGCAACCTCTTCTGGTGCCCGACCTGCCAGCGGCGGTGACCTGGCCGACTAGAAGCCGTGCGGCAGCCACGGGGCCACCGGTGAGCCGAACGCCACCGACGCCTCCGTCAGCGCCCCCGGCCGCAGCTCCCGTACCCGCCCGGCCTGCGCCAGCGACAGCAGGGTCACCCCGCCCAGGTAGGCCGCGCCCAACTCCCGTACGGACAGGGTGAGATCGGCCGCGTCGGTCGTACGCTCGCAGGACGCGCCCTTCGCGTCGCCGGTCAGCCGCCAGCGCCCCGCGTTCCACGGGCAGAAGGCGTCCTCGACCTCGAACACGACGTCGACGGGCGTCAGATACGTACGCGCCGACAGGGCCGCCGCCACGTCCACGAGACGGACGTACCCGGCGTCCCGCGGCTGCGGCAGACAGCGGCGGAGGTCGGAGACCAGATGCTGCCAGCCGTCGTCGACCGGCCGCGCCCGCACCTTCAGCGTCGTCATCAGGTCGATGCCGAACAGGAAACGCCACAGCGCGGCCTCGCTCGCGGGATCGAGCGCGGCCAGGTCCTCCACGGTGGCCGTGCCGTCATGACCGCTCGGCCCCCAGACCATCTTGGTGCGGAAGCGCGCGTACCCGGTGACCACGCCGTTCCGCTCGGCGATCACGCACTGGAGGGCCGACGCGCCCTCCCGCTCGCTCTCCGGGTCGAGCAGCCCGGCCCGTTCCCAGCCGGGCTGTCGCGCCAGCATGCCCGGGCGGCGGGGCACCAGTGCCGCGTACACCGCCTCGCACTCCGTGAGGACGTCGGCGGGCGGCGCGTAGCGCACCCGCACCTCGTCGGTGCCCGCCGGCAGCGCCAGGGTCACCCGGCCGGTGTCGATCTCCGCGTTGAGCAGGAAGGTGGCCAAGCCGTACCCGAAACGGCCGTAGATCGCGGGCTCGGAGGCGAACAGCGCGGCCAGCGGCTCCCCCTTGGCGCGCGCCTCGTCCAGCAGCCGCCGCATCATCGACGTCAGCACCCCGCGCCGCCGGTGCGTCGCGGCCACGCTGATCATCGTCACGCCCGCGGTGGGCACCACGGCCCCGCCCGGCACGGTCATCCGGAAGCTGAAGGCCCCGGCCGTGCCGACCATCGCGTCCCCGTCCCAGGCGGCGAAGGAGCGATCGAACTCGGTGATTGATCTGTCCAGTTCGCGCTCTTCGGCGGAGGCCGGTCCGCCGCCGAACGCGCGGATCAGGTGATCCCACCACCGGTCGAACTCCTCCGGGCGCAGCGTCTTCAACTCGGTCCCGTGGTCAGTCCCCATGAGCCATGCCTATCAGGGCGAACGGGGACGAGCCACCGATTTTCTCCCCGCCCGAGCCCCGCGGAACCCGGCGGACGAACGGCGAAGTGGAATCTCGCAGGGGGGACAAGTGGGACCTCCCGTGCCAAGCACCCGGTCCGCTGGATAGGGTCCCGGACTAATGGCAGCAGGACGAGCGCGGCGCGCGAAGGCGGAGACGTTCACGGCCCGGTGGAAGATGCAGTGGCACCGGGCCCGGGTCGGCCTGCGTAAAAGCGCGGTGGACTACTTCCGCGGCGACGGCTCCGACTGGATCGCCTTCGCCGGACTGCTGCTGACCATCCCGCTCCTCGCGGCCATGACCCTCTTCGACTCGGTGTGGTGCTCCCCGGCCACCCTGGTGCTGCCCATCGTCGCGGGCGGCCTGCTGCTGCGCCCGGCGAGCCTGCTCGGCCTGTACGCGGCGGCGGCCACCGCGCTGATCGTGGAGTCGGTACGGCTCGGCCCGTACACCGAGGGCCCCTCCCGGGTCACCCCGGGCGTCGTCCTGGTGGTCGCCGCGTGCGGCTTCTTCGGGCTGCTGACCGCGCAGTTCCGCAGTCGGGTCGGGGTGCCCTGGCGGCGCGGCGGCACCATGCTGTTCGACCTGCGCGAGCGGATCCGGGTGCAGAGCAAGCTGCCGAAGCTGCCGCACGGCTGGCATCACGAGATGGCGCTGCGCCCGGCGGGCGGCCAGTCCTTCTCGGGCGACTTCGTCGTGGCGGCCCGCACGAACGGCGGCCGGACCCTGGAGGTCGTGCTCACGGACGTGTCCGGCAAGGGCATGGACGCGGGCTCGCGCGCCCTGCTGCTGTCCGGCGCGTTCGGCGGCCTCGTCGGCTCCCTGCCCCCGCACGCCTTCCTCCCGGCCGCCAACGGCTACCTCCTGCGCCAGGACTGGGACGAGGGCTTCGCCACCTCCATCCACCTGGTCCTCGACCTGGACTCCGGGGACTACGAGCTGTACTCCGCCGGTCATCCGCCGGGGCTGCACCTCAGCGCGGGCAGCGGGCGCTGGGAGGAGAAGGCCGCCGAGGGCCCGCTGCTGGGTGTGTACGACGGTGCCCAGTTCGACTCCGTGAAGGGCTCGCTACGGCCCGGGGACGTGTTGATGCTGTTCACGGACGGCCTGGTGGAGACCTCCGACCGCGACATCGTCGAGGGCATGGACCGGCTCACCGGCGAGGCCGACCGCTATGTGTCCGGCGGCTTCCACGGCGCCGCCTGGCATCTGATCGAGGCGGTCGCCAAGGACGTCAACGACGACCGGGCCCTGCTGCTCATCTGCCGCGAGGCCGCACCGGCGACCACCCGCTGACCATCCCGGGGGCACCCGCCGGCCACGCTGGTGCCGATGACGAAGGGCCTGGCCGGCCAGGGGACGTACATCCCGCCGCTGGTCCACGCGGCCTTCGCGGGCGGCGCCCTCGTCCTCGGACTGGCCGCCGGCACCCTGCCCGCCCGGGCCGCCCTGCGCCGGGGGACACTGGGCTCATGAACCGTCTCACGCTCGCCGAGGTCGAGGCCGTCGCGCGCGCCGCCCACGAGGGGCAGCAGGACAAGGCGGGACGGCCGTACGCCGAGCACCTCGCGGCCGTCGCCGAGGGCGTCCGCACCCGCGGCGGCGACCCGGAGCAGATCGCCGCGGCCTGGCTGCACGACTCCGTCGAGGACGCCGCGCTCACCCGGGAGTGGCTGGCCACCGCCGCGCTGACCCCGCGCACCAAGGCCGTCGTGGACGCCCTCACCAAACGGCCGGGGGAGGAGCCGGAGGCGTACGCGCGCCGGATCCTCGCCACCCCGGGCGCGCTGCTGGTGAAGCAGGCCGACCTGGCGCACAACGCCGACCCGCGGCGCCTCGCGGTCCTCGACGAGCCGACCCGGAAGCGACTGACCGAGAAGTACACCCGGATGCGCGCACTCCTCGGCCTGGAACCGGAACACTGAGGGGCTAGACGCCGACCTTCTCCCGCTGCTTCTGCCGCTCGCGGGCCAGCTCGGCCGCGTCCTGCTTGAACGCCCACTCCATCTTCGGCTCCATGGCGAAGCGGAAGATGCGCTGCACCGGCCGGGTGCACAGCACCGTGACGGCCGCCGCGGCGAGCAGGGTCACCAGGATCTCGCCGAGCGGGCGGTGCAGCGAGGGGTGCTCGAACCAGCCGCGGTAGTCGCCGAACTTCACCAGGAAGCCGTGCAGCAGGTAGCCGTAGAGCGTGCCCGCGCCGAGCGCCGTGAACCACATGTGCCGGCGCGGCACCCAGGCGAAGAAGCAGGCCGTCAGCACCAGCGAGCAGCCCATCATGGCGAGCGTCATCACCGGGCCGCACCACCAGGGGGCGCCCAGTTCCTGCGCCGAGTCGCGGTGGTAGAACCACGCGGTGTTCATGCGCGGCACCGCCCACCAGCCGACCGCCAGCGCCGCCGCGAACACCGGCACCGAGGCGACCCGCACCCAGCGGCGGCGCACCAGCTGGAAGTGCTCGGGCTTCATGCACAGGCCGAGCACGAAGTACGGCAGGAACTGCAGGACCCGCTGGAGGTCGAGGTCGTCACCGATGTTCGGGGTGACGCTGGCCAGCATGGCGAGGCCCACGGCGAGCGGCAGCGGCCAGCGCACCAGCTTCCAGACGGGCGTGGTCAGCCGCCACACGAAGAGCGCGACCAGGAACCAGGTCAGGTACCAGGGATCGAGGAGACTGATCTCCTCGTGGGAGCCGGTGACGAGGTTCTTGAAGAGCGGGTACGCCGTCTCGAACAGCACGTACGGCACGGCGACGCCGGTGATCAGCCGCTTCAGCCGGTCCGGGCGCATGTCGAAACTGCGCGAGAAGAAGCCGGAGACGATGATGAACGCCGGCATGTGGAAGCTGTACACGACGGTGTACACGCCCTCCAGGATGCGGCTGTCGCCCTTCAGCGGCTCCCACGCGTGCCCCATCGCGACGAGCACGATGGCCAGGTACTTGGCGTTGTCGAAGAACGCGTCACGCCCTCTGCCCGGTCTGCCCGCCGCGGTCCGCCGCTCGCTCCGCGGCGCACTCACCGGGGTACGCGGAGAGGGCACTCCGTCCGCCGGCGGCTGTGCCGGGGGGAGCGGCCTGCGGTTCTGGCCGGGGGACGAGGCGGCGTCAAACATCTCAGGCACCCTAGCGTCGTCTGCGGGATTTCGTAAAACTCCCGCAGTCATTCCTGGTTATCGACTTCGGGTACCCGCTGATTTACCGAACGTGCCTCCCTTGTCCACGTGATGGTGCGCACACTCGGGTCGCCAGTTCACCCCCGATGTCCCGATTCATCCTGACTAATTGGGGCATACGGCGTCTCTGTGTCATCAATTCGAATTAGCTGCGCACAGGATGTGTGGACACGGAAACGAAGTCGCGTAATTCCACGGCGAGTCACGTGGGGGCATCCGCTCGAATTACAGTGCGGGACGTCGCCCGTGCCGGGCCCGCGCCGGACGATGTGTCACGAGCCGCATACGGCGGCCGGGTTGGTGGCACGATGGTTCTGGCGGGGGTGCGCGGGCCGTACCTCCGGGCCGGGAGAGCGGACCGACCGAGGGTGTGATCAGTTGTGGCCATTTCACTGTCCGTGGTGCTGCTGTTGGCGATCATCCTGGTGGTGCTGATCCGAGGGGGGAACATCAAGGCCGGCCCCGCCATCGTCGCGATCCTCTTCGGTTTCTTCCTGGCCTCGACCGGCATGGCACCATCGATCAACCGCTTCCTGAACTCGATAGCGGAGTCCATCAACTCGATCAGGTTCTGACCGGCGGGGGAGTCGGCGAGGGGCCGCACGAGCGGAACAACTGAAACAACGGGGGACATACGGGAATGGCGCTGCGCGACTCGGACCCGGCGGAGGTCGGCGGCTACCGCATCGAGGACCGCCTCGGCAGTGGTGGCATGGGAGTGGTCTACCTCGCCCGCTCCGCCTCCGGCCGCCGGCTCGCCCTCAAGCTCGTCCACGGCCAGTACGCCGACGACGACGAGTTCCGTACCCGGTTCCGCCGCGAGGTGGCCGCCGCCCGCCAGGTCAGCGGCGCCTTCACGGCACCCGTGGTGGACGCGGACGCCGACGCGCCGCGCCCCTGGATGGCCACCCTCTACATCCCCGGCGAGGACCTCGGCACCCACGTCCGCCGGCACGGCCCGCTCCCGCCGAACCGGCTGCGCGAACTCGCCGCCGGCCTCGCCGAGGCCCTGCGCGACATCCACCGCGCCGGAGTGGTCCACCGGGACCTGAAACCGGCCAACGTCATGCTCGCCGAGGACGGCCCCCGGGTCATCGACTTCGGCATCTCCCGCGCCGCCGAGGCCGCCGGGATGGACGCGCTCACCCAGACCGGCCGCGTGATGGGCACCCCGCCCTTCATGTCCCCCGAGCAGTTCGCCTCCCCGCACGAGGTCGGCCCGGCCACCGACATCTTCTCCCTCGGCGCGGTCCTCGTGTACGCCGCCACCCGGCGCGGCCCCTTCGACAGCCCGAGCCCCTGGGAGACGGCGACCCGTGTCGTCGAGGGCACCGCCGACCTGACCGGCGTCCCCGACGACCTGCTGCCCTTCGTCGGCCTCTGCCTGGAGAAGCACCCCAAGTCCCGGCCCGGCCCCGACGAACTCCTGCACCTGCTGCGCGAGGGCCGGCTGCCCGACCCGCGCCCCGAGCCCGAGGCGGTGGACACCGAGCCCGTACGCCCGCGCCGGCGCCGCTGGTGGCCGGCCGCCGTCACCGTCACCGCCGTACTGGCCGCCGTGGCCGCCACCACCACCGTCCTCGCCCGCGGCGGCGGGGGCGACCCGCACGACCTGCCGGCCGGCTGGCACGCCTGGCACCGGCAGGCCTCGGACCCCACGGCCGGCAGCGCGCAGTACATGGGCCCGAGCGAACCCTTCAGCCGCTGCGCCGTCGCGGACAAGGCGCTGCTGTGCGCCGGCGACGGGATCATGGCCGCCCGCTTCACCCTCGCCGACGGCCGCAACACCTGGACCCGGCCCATGGACCCCACCCCCGCCGAGACGTCGGCCAGCGGCGGCGGCACGATCATCGGCGCCCGCCCCGGCGCCGTGTACGCCTTCGGCGCCGACAGCACCGACATCAAGAAGGGCGACGATCCGCAGAGCCGCACCCGCTACACGGTGCAGGCCCTGGACCCGGACACCGGCAAGCCGCTCTGGAGCACGGTCATCGCCGAAAACGTCGACGGACCGGGACCGGAGTACGCCGGCGCCGTGGCCACCCCGGCGGGGGTCATCTCCGCCTACGGCGACGATTCCGACTCCTACGCCCTGCTCGACGCCGCGCACGGCAAGGTCCGCTGGCACCGCGAACTGCCCGCCGGCGTCGACAACGACTGCGCACTGACCGGCGTCGGCGGCCGGCCGTACCTGGTCTGCCGCGCCTCCGACGACAACGGCGACAACCCGCGCACCACCGTCACCCGGATCGACCCCGCCACCGGCAAGCCCCGCTGGAGCGTCACGGCCAAGGGCACGCTGGCCCCCCTCGGGTACACCCGGGGCCACCTCGTGCTCGGCACCGACCCGCTCACCGAGAAGCTGAGCGGCCTGACCCTGATCGACGCCACCTCGCACGTCCTGACGACCGTACGGCTGCCCACCCCGCGCAACGCCTCCGGCGGCTACGTCGTCCGCGGCACCCTCTACCTCACCCTCCCCAGCGGCAGCGTCCGCGCGATCGACCCGTTCACCGGGCGCGAACGGTGGCAGAGCAACTCCACCGTCGAGCAGCCCGGCCCGCCCACCGCCTCCGCCACCCACCTCTACCTGGCCTCGCCCACCGGCCGGCTCGCCGCCCTCGACCTGCGCACCGGCAGGGTCACCGGCACCCTGCCCGGCCGCGACGACGGCGACAGCAGCTCCGGCGGCACCACAGCGGCCCCCGTCCTGTCCGGCGACGCCCTCTACGTCCCCTACGGCATGCGCGCGGTCTACAGCGTGGACGTCAAGGACCTGTAGGACCCACCAGGGGGCCCCGGAAGACACACCAGGGGCCCGGCACCGCCGAAGCGGAGACCGGGCCCCTGGACCGAAAGAGCGGGCGACGGGAATCGAACCCGCGTAGCTAGTTTGGAAGACTAGGGCTCTACCATTGAGCTACGCCCGCAGCACTGCGCCGCAGGTCGGTGACCGCGGCACTGAAGGCATCGTAGCGGGTCGCCCGCCGCCGAGGCCAACGAGTTCGACCATGACGGCACCGGGCGCGGCGCCGCGGCCGGCACCACGCGCGCCGCCTCGGAGAATGCGGCCGACGCGACCGGCCGGGGCATGTACCCTACGTGTCGCACCAGACGGGGTGTGGCGCAGCTTGGTAGCGCGTCCGCTTTGGGAGCGGAAGGCCGTGGGTTCAAATCCCGCCACCCCGACCACCGGCTCATGACGTCGTGATGATCGCCTTTTGGGGCGCCGACCGGCTGCGGTTACTATGCAAACTGCGCGCCCGTGTGTCCCGGCCCTCACGGCCTACGAACTCCTCCGGGCGGCGAATCCGCCGGACCTGTCTGGCTCCGGCAGAACCCAAGCAGTCAGCCACAAGGAGACCGAACCGTGAAGAGCGCCGTGGAGACCCTGAACCCGACCCGGGTTCGGCTCACTGTCGAGGTGCCCTTCGAGGAGCTCAAGGACAGCCTCGACGCGGCGTACAAGAAGATCAACCAGCAGGTCACGGTGAAGGGCTTCCGTAAGGGCAAGATCCCGGCCCGCGTCATCGACCAGCGGTTCGGCCGCGGTGCGGTCCTGGAGGAGGCTGTCAACGACGCGCTTCCGAAGTTCTACACCGAGGCGGTCAACGAGGCCGAGCTCAGCCCCCTGGGCCAGCCCGAGGTCGACATCACCGAGCTGAAGGACGGCGAGACGCTGAACTTCACCGCCGAGGTCGACGTCCGCCCGGCCCTGGAGATCCCGGACTACACGGGCATCGAGGTCGAGGTCGACGCCGTCGAGGTCACCGACGAGGACATCGAGAAGTCCGTCGAGCAGCTCCGTGAGCGCTTCGCCTCGACCTCCCCGGTCGAGCGCGCCGCCGAGGACGGCGACGTCGTCACCATCGACCTGGAGGCCAAGGTCGAGGGCGAGGTCCTGGAGGACGGCATCGCCAACGGCGTCTCGTACACCATCGGCTCCGGTGAGCTGCTGGACGGCATCGACGACGCCGTCAAGGGCAAGTCCGCCGGCGAGGAGGCCACCTTCACCTCCGAGCTGAAGGGCGGCTCCGCCGCGGGCAAGGAGGCCGAGGTCACCGTCAAGGTCACCCAGGTCGCCGCCCGTGAACTGCCCGAGCTGGACGACGACTTCGCGCAGCTCGCCTCCGAGTTCGACACGCTGGAGGAGCTGAAGGCGGACAGCCGCAAGCGCCTCGGCAACATGAAGAAGTTCGACCAGGCCACGCAGGCCCAGGAGCGCGTCCTGGAGAAGCTGCTGGAGCTGGTGGAGGTCCCGGTCCCCGAGAAGCTCCTCGAGGACGAGATCAACACCCGCAAGCACAACCTGGAGCACCACCAGCTCGGCCAGATGGGTCTCACCCTCGACAAGTACCTGGAGATCCAGGGCAAGACCGCCGAGGAGTTCGAGACCGAGACCCGCGAGGCCGCGGTCAAGGGCATCAAGACCCAGTTCGTCCTGGACGAGCTGGTCAAGAAGGAGAACCTCAACGTCAACCAGGAGGAGCTCACCGAGCACCTCATGCGGCGTGCTGCCTCCTCCGGCATGTCCCCCGACCAGTTCGCCCAGGCCGTCGTCGAGGGCGGCCAGGTGCCGCTGCTGGTCGGCGAGGTCGCCCGCGGCAAGGCCCTGGCCGTCGTGGTCGAGGCCGCCACGGTGAAGGACACCAACGGCGAGATCGTCGACCTGGACGACGAGGAGGAGGAGACCGAGGCCGCCGAGGCGTCGGAGACCTCCGAGGAGAACGCCGAGGGCTGAGCGGGCCCTGGCGGCACCTGTAAGGCGCGTACGACGGGCCCTGGGGACTTTCCCGGGGCCCGTTTGCCGTACCGGGGGAATCCGCCGTCACGGCGCTACGCCCCCGGCGAACACCACCGTCTCCGGGATTCCCCGAAGGGACCCTCGCGTTAGGGTCCATGAAAGGCAGAACAATGAGACGGCCCGGCGCCGTCGTAAGACGAGCAGGTGGATACGTGACGAATCTGATGCCCTCCGCCGCCGGCGAGCCTTCCATCGGTGGTGGCCTCGGCGACCAGGTCTACAACCGGCTGCTCGGCGAGCGGATCATCTTCCTCGGCCAGCAGGTTGACGACGACATCGCCAACAAGATCACCGCACAGCTGCTGCTCCTTGCCGCCGACCCGGAAAAGGACATCTACCTCTACATCAACAGCCCCGGCGGCTCGGTGACGGCCGGCATGGCGATCTACGACACCATGCAGTACATCCCGAACGACGTGGTCACCATCGCCATGGGCATGGCGGCCTCGATGGGCCAGTTCCTGCTCACCGGCGGCACCGCCGGCAAGCGCTTCGCCCTGCCGCACGCGGACATCATGATGCACCAGGGCTCCGCGGGCCTCGGCGGTACGGTCTCGGACATCAAGATCCAGGCCGAGTACCTGCTGCGCACCAAGAAGCGCATGTCGGAGCTGACCGCGCGCCACTCCGGGCAGACGGTCGAGACGATCATCCGCGACGGTGACCGAGACCGCTGGTTCACCCCGGAAGAGGCCAAGGAGTACGGTCTCATTGACGAGATCATCACGCACGCCTCGGGTGTTCCGGGAGGCGGCGGCACCGGTGCCTGACCGGCCCGGCCACGCCACGCACCGCCGAGACCGAAGCCCCCAGAACGCCACCAGGACGGTGAACACCCCATGAGCAACTTCCCCGGCGCCGCCAGCGGCATGTACGAAGGGCCCCGCCCCGACAGCCGCTACGTCATCCCGCGCTTCGTCGAGCGCACCTCCCAGGGCATCCGCGAGTACGACCCGTACGCGAAGCTCTTCGAGGAGCGCGTGATCTTCCTGGGCGTCCAGATCGACGACGCCTCCGCCAACGACGTCATGGCGCAGCTGCTGTGCCTGGAGTCGATGGACCCGGACCGGGACATCTCGATCTACATCAACAGCCCCGGTGGCGACATGACCGCCCTGACGGCGATCTACGACACGATGCAGTTCGTGAAGCCCGACATCCAGACGGTCTGCATGGGCCAGGCGGCCTCCGCCGCGGCCATCCTGCTCGCCGCCGGTACGCCCGGCAAGCGCATGGCGCTGCCGAACTCGCGCGTGCTGATCCACCAGCCGGCCGGCTCCACCGGCCGCGGTCAGCTGTCCGACCTGGAGATCATCGCCAACGAGTTCACCCGGATGCGTGAGCAGCTGGAGAACATGCTGGCGAAGCACTCGAACCAGCCGATCGAGAAGATCCGCGAGGACATCGAGCGCGACAAGATCCTCACGGCCGAGGAGGCGCTGGAGTACGGCCTCGTCGACCAGATCATCTCCACCCGCAAGCTGAACAACGCCGCCGTCCGCTGACGCGGAGCGGATCATTCTCAGATCCCCCTTGGCAGGGCGCACGTCAAAGTGAACCCTGCCAAGGGGGGCCCGAACACCGGGCCCGGCAAGGTACCGTCGGACATAAGGCAGCACCAGGAGCCGCTGGACTCGTAACGTCCAGGCGTCTCCCAGGCGAAGGGGAAGCACACCGTGGCACGCATCGGTGACGGCGGCGATCTGCTCAAGTGCTCGTTCTGCGGCAAGAGCCAGAAGCAGGTCAAGAAGCTCATCGCAGGGCCCGGTGTGTACATCTGCGACGAGTGCATCGATCTCTGCAACGAGATCATCGAGGAGGAGCTCGCGGAGACCAGCGAGGTGCGCTGGGAGGAGCTGCCCAAGCCCCGCGAGATCTACGAGTTCCTGGAGGGCTACGTAGTCGGCCAGGAGGCCGCGAAGAAGGCGCTCTCCGTCGCGGTGTACAACCACTACAAGCGGGTCCAGGCGGGCGAGAACGGCGGCGCGAGCGGCCGTGACGACGCGATCGAGCTGGCGAAGTCCAACATCCTGCTGCTCGGCCCCACGGGCTCCGGCAAGACCCTCCTCGCGCAGACCCTGGCGCGCATGCTCAACGTCCCCTTCGCGATCGCCGACGCGACGGCGCTGACGGAGGCGGGCTATGTGGGCGAGGACGTCGAGAACATCCTCCTGAAGCTGATCCAGGCGGCGGACTACGACGTCAAGAAGGCCGAGACCGGGATCATCTACATCGACGAGATCGACAAGGTGGCGCGGAAGAGCGAGAACCCCTCGATCACCCGCGACGTCTCGGGCGAGGGTGTCCAGCAGGCCCTCCTGAAGATCCTCGAAGGCACCACGGCCTCGGTCCCGCCGCAGGGCGGCCGTAAGCACCCCCACCAGGAGTTCATCCAGATCGACACGACGAACGTCCTGTTCATCGTGGGCGGTGCCTTCGCGGGCCTGGAGAAGATCATCGAGGCCCGGGCCGGCGCCAAGGGCATCGGCTTCGGCGCCACGATCCTCTCCAAGCGCGAGCTGGAGGCCAAGGACGTCTTCGAGGACGTCATGCCGGAGGACCTGGTCAAGTTCGGCATGATCCCCGAGTTCATCGGCCGCCTGCCCGTGATCACCTCGGTCCACAACCTGGACCGCGAGGCACTCCTCAAGATCCTGGTGGAACCCCGCAACGCCCTGGTCAAGCAGTACCAGCGCCTGTTCGAACTCGACGGCGTGGAGCTGGACTTCGAGCGCGAGGCCCTGGAGGCCATCGCCGATCAGGCCATCCTCCGCCAGACCGGCGCCCGCGGCCTGCGCGCCATCATGGAAGAGGTCCTCCAGGGCGTGATGTACGAGGTCCCGTCCCGCAAGGACGTGGCCCGCGTGGTCATCACGGCCGACGTGGTCCTCTCGAACGTCAACCCGACCCTGATCCCGCGGGACGCGCGGGGGAGGGGCTCCGGGGAGCAGAAGACGGCGTAGACGTAGCCACATACGAAGGGGGCCCCGGTCAGCGACCGGGGCCCCCTTCGCACGTGGCTGCGGAACGCGTCAGGCCTTGACGCGGACCTCCTTGCGGAACTTGGCGGCGAGTTCGGCATCGGTCGCCGGGTCGCTGCTCCGGCCCGCCATGAGGTTGGCGAGGTCCACCGGCATGACCATCCCGAGGGTGCTGTGGTCGCCCCAGATGCAGATGGTCATCGTGACGTCCTTCGGACCGCCACTGCTCGACCCGGTGGGGGCGGTCGCCTGCTGGCACTTGAGGATCGCGCCGTCGAGGCCGGCCGGCTCGTACGCCTTCGGCTCACCCTTCAGGGAGGCGTCGCTGTCGCTCTCCTTCTGGGACTCGGTCTTCATGTAGGCGAACATCGCGTCGACGGCCTTCTCGGGGTCGTCGATCGTGCCGTACACACCGCCGAAGTTGATCATCTTCTTGCTCAGCGGGTTGTCCTCGTCACCGGACTCGTACTTGGCGCTGACGTCCTTCGGATCGTGCACGCCCCACTTCTCGGCGTCCTTCAGATCCGACTCCGTCATCGTGTCGCCGCTGCCGTCCTTCTTCTTGTACTCGGTCAGCACCGTGGACGGCGTCGTCAGCTTGTGCGGCCCGTCGTCCGCGACGTCGCTGCCGCCGCTGCCGCCGAGCACGAAGTACGCGCCCACCGCCACGGCGGCCACCACGGCCACCGCGCCGATGATCAGACCGGTCTTCTTCTTCCCGCCGGCCGGCTGCGGCGGCTGCGGCACGCCGAACGGCTGCTGCTGGCCGTACCCGGGCTGCCCCGGCTGGCCGTACGGCTGCTGCGGCGCACCCTGCTGCGGGTAGCCGTAACCGGGCTGCGGCTGGGCCGGAGGGGCCTGCTGGGGGTAGCCGTAGCCGGGCTGCGGCGCCTGCGGCTGCTGGCCGTACGGACCCGGCTGGCCGTACCCAGGCTGCCCCGGCTGGCCGTACGGCCCCGGCTGCTGGGGCGGCTGGCCGTACGGGCCCGGCTGGTTGTTGCTCATTCCTGCGTTCCCCTCCAGGAGCTTATGTGTTCCTGACATCCTGGCCCAGGCCCGGGAAGCGCACGGCACCGGGGGCGGCACCGTTACAGAACAAACGCGTTTCGGGACCGGCCCGTGACACCTCTAAACTGACCCCCGTGACCGAGAACGCTCAGCAGCAGCCACCCGCGCCCGACTCCGAACTGCCGACCCAGTACGCGCCGGCCGATGTAGAGGGCCCGCTGTACGAGCGCTGGGTAGAGCGCGGTTACTTCGAGGCGGACGCGAAGAGCGACAAGCCGCCGTACACGATCGTCATCCCCCCGCCGAACGTCACCGGCAGCCTGCACCTCGGGCACGCCTTCGAGCACACGCTCATCGACGCCCTGACCCGCCGCAAGCGCATGCAGGGCTTCGAGACGCTGTGGCAGCCCGGCATGGACCACGCCGGCATCGCCACGCAGAACGTCGTCGAGAGGGAGCTGGGCAAGGAGGGCAAGTCCCGGCACGACCTGGGACGGGAAGCCTTCGTCGAGCGTGTCTGGCAGTGGAAGGGCGAGTCCGGCGGCCAGATCAGCGGGCAGATGCGCCGCCTCGGTGACGGCGTCGCCTGGTCGCGTGAGCGGTTCACCATGGACGAGGGCCTGTCCCAGGCCGTCCAGACCATCTTCAAGAAGCTCTACGACGACGAGCTGATCTACCGCGCCGAGCGCATCATCAACTGGTGCCCCCGCTGTCTGACGGCGATCTCGGACATCGAGGTCGAGTACCAGGACGACGACGGCGAGCTGGTCTCCATGAAGTACGGCGACGGGGACGAGACCATCGTCGTCGCCACCACCCGCGCCGAGACCATGCTCGGTGACACCGCCGTCGCGGTGCACCCCGAGGACGAGCGCTACAAGCACCTCGTCGGCAAGCTCATCAAGCTGCCGCTCACCGACCGCTCCATCCCGGTCGTCGCGGACGAGCACGTCGACCCCGAGTTCGGCACCGGCGCCGTCAAGGTCACCCCGGCCCACGACCCGAACGACTTCGAGATCGGCCAGCGGCACGACCTGCCGTCCATCACGGTCATGGACGAGCACGCCGTCATCACGGCCCACGGCCCCTTCCAGGGCCTGGACCGGCTGGAGGCCCGTTCCGCCATCGTCGCCGCGCTGCGCGCCGAGGGCCGGATCGTCGCCGAGAAGCGGCCGTACGTCCACTCGGTCGGCCACTGCTCGCGCTGCAAGACCACCATCGAGCCGCGTCTGTCGATGCAGTGGTGGGTCAAGGTCGGTCCGCTGGCGAAGGCGGCCGGCGACGCCGTCCGCGACGGTCGCGTCAAGATCCACCCGCAGGAGATGGAGAAGCGGTACTTCGACTGGGTCGACAACCTCCACGACTGGTGCATCTCGCGCCAGCTGTGGTGGGGCCACCGGATCCCGGTGTGGTACGGCCCCGAGGGCGAGGTCGTCTGCGTCGGACCGGACGAGGAGCCGCCGAGCGGCGAGGGCTGGCACCAGGACACCGACGTCCTCGACACCTGGTTCTCCTCCGGCCTGTGGCCGTTCTCCACGCTCGGCTGGCCCGAACAGACCGAGTCGCTCGCGAAGTTCTACCCGAACTCCGTCCTGGTCACCGGCTACGACATCCTCTTCTTCTGGGTCGCCCGGATGATGATGTTCGGCCTGTACGCGATGGACGGCACCCCGCCGTTCCACACCATCGCCCTGCACGGCATGGTCCGCGACCAGTTCGGCAAGAAGATGTCGAAGTCCTTCGGCAACGCGGTCAACCCGCTGGACTGGATGGACAAGTACGGCAGCGACGCGCTCCGGTTCACGCTCGCGCGCGGCGCCAACCCCGGCGTCGACGTGCCGATCGGCGAGGACTGGGTCCAGGGCTCCCGCAACTTCGCCAACAAGATCTGGAACGCGACCCGCTTCGCGCTGATGAACGGCGCGACGGTGGAGGGACCGCTGCCGGACCCGTCGGCCATGTCGGCCACGGACCGCTGGATCCTCTCCCGCCTGAACTCCGTCGTCGCCGAAGTCGACGCCCACTACGACGACTTCCAGTTCGCCAAGCTCTCCGACGCCCTGTTCCACTTCGCGTGGGACGAGGTCTTCGACTGGTACGTCGAGCTGTCCAAGACGGTCTTCCAGGCGGGCGGCGAGCCGGCCGAGGTCTCCAAGCGGGTCCTGGGCGAGGTCCTGGACGTCACCCTCAAGCTCCTCCACCCGGTCGTCCCGTTCGTCACGGAGACCCTGTGGACGACGCTGACCGGCGGCGAGTCGGTCGTCATCGCGGACTGGCCGGCCGACAGCGGCTTCCGCGACACGGCGGCCGAGCAGGAGATCGAGACCCTCCAGTCGGTCATCACCGAGGTCCGCCGCTTCCGCGCCGACCAGGGCCTGCAGCCCGGCCAGCGGGTCCCGGCCCGCCTGACCCTGGACGGTACGGCCCTCGCCCCGCACGAGGCCGCCATCCGCCAGCTGCTCCGCCTCCAGCCGGAGGGCGAGTCCTTCACGGCGACGGCGACCCTCCCGGTCGCGGGCGCCGAGGTGGCGCTGGACCTCTCCGGCACGATCGACGTGGCCGCGGAGCGCAAGCGCCTCGCGAAGGACCTGGCCGCCGCGGAGAAGGAGAAGGCCCAGGCCACGGCCAAGCTCGGCAACGAGGCGTTCCTGGCGAAGGCCCCGGACCAGGTGGTGGACAAGATCCGCACCCGCCTGTCCAAGGCCGAGGAGGACATCGCCCGCATCACCGCCCAGCTGGAGAAGCTGCCGGAAGCGTGAGTCACTCACACAGGGACGCGTCAAACGTCTGACGTGACGGAAGGCCCCGGTGCCGATGAGGCGCCGGGGCCTTCGCCGACCCAGGGGCGCGGGGAACTGCGCGAGCGGCCACGACGGACCGGCCACGACGGACCCGCACCCGGCGATGGCGAGCAGCCACCCCAAACCGGTCCTTTGTCGGTGCCGCTCCGTAGACTGGGCACCGTGAGCGACCCGAATGGCACCGACCCCCTCGACAGCTTCGACGAGATCATCGACGCCGAGACCACCCGCGACCCCGATCTCGCCGTGATCGAGGCCGGCAGCCGCACCCTGCGCACCCAGGGCGGGCAGCCGTACGCCGACGTACCCGCGCGCCCCGAGGACCCGGAGGTCGACAAGGCGCTGCGCGAGGTCGAGGTCGAGCTGGCCACCCGCTGGGGCGAGACCAAGCTGGAGCCCTCGGTCACCCGCATCGCCGCGCTGATGGACGTCCTGGGCGATCCCCAGCGCTCGTACCCCTCGATCCACATCACGGGTACGAACGGCAAGACCTCCACCGCCCGCATGATCGAGGCCCTGCTCGGCGCCTTCGAGCTGCGCACCGGCCGCTACACCAGCCCGCACGTGCAGTCGATCACCGAGCGGATCAGCCTGGACGGCGCCCCGGTCTCCGCCGAGCGGTTCATCGAGACGTACCAGGACATCAAGC
Organism: Streptomyces sp. NPDC046727; assembly: GCF_040645635.1. Classification (NCBI taxonomy): domain Bacteria; kingdom Bacillati; phylum Actinomycetota; class Actinomycetes; order Kitasatosporales; family Streptomycetaceae; genus Streptomyces; species Streptomyces sp. NPDC046727. Next base: position 22,548 of record NZ_JBEYYR010000049.1, on the reverse strand, counting down.
CGTACGTCGAGATGGTCGACGGACAGCAGGAGCACCGCCTGTCCTTCTTCGAGGTGCTCACGGGCATGGCGTACGCGGCCTTCGCCGACGCGCCCGTGGACGTCGCCGTCGTCGAGGTCGGCATGGGCGGCTCCTGGGACGCCACCAACGTGATCGACGGCGATGTCGCCGTCGTGACCCCCATCGACCTCGACCACACCGACCGGCTCGGCGAGTCGCCCGCGGAGATCGCCGCCGAGAAGAGCGGCATCATCAAGCAGGACGCGACCGTCATCCTGGCCCAGCAGCCGGTGGACGCGGCGCAGGTGCTGCTGAAGAAGGCCGTCGAGGTGGACGCCACGGTCGCCCGTGAGGGGCTGGAGTTCGGCGTCGTCGCCCGGCAGGTCGCCGTCGGCGGGCAGCTGCTCACACTGCGCGGCCTCGGCGGCGAGTACCCGGAGATGTACCTCCCGCTGCACGGCGCCCACCAGGCGCACAACGCGGCCGTCGCCCTGGCCGCCGTGGAGGCGTTCTTCGGCGTCGGCGCGCAGCGCGCGGAGCCGCTGGACATCGACACCGTGCGCAAGGCGTTCGCGGCCGTATCGTCCCCCGGCCGGCTGGAGGTCGTACGGCGGTCTCCCACCGTCGTGCTGGACGCCGCGCACAACCCGGCGGGTGCCGAGGCCACGGCCGAGGCCGTGCGGGAGGCGTTCGACTTCACCCGGCTGATCGGGGTCGTCGGCGCGAGCGGCGACAAGAACGTGCGGGGGCTGCTGGAGGCCTTCGAGCCGATCTTCGCCGAGGTCGTCGTCACCCAGAACTCCAGCCATCGCGCCATGGACGCGGACGAGCTGGCCGCGATCGCCGTCGAGGTGTTCGGCGACGAGCGGGTGCAGGTCGAGCCGCGGCTGCCGGACGCCCTGGAGGCCGCGATCACGCTGGCCGAGGAGGAGGGCGAGTTCGCCGGGGGCGGTGTCCTGGTCACCGGTTCGGTCATCACGGTCGGCGAGGCCCGGCTGCTGCTGGGGAAGGGCTGAGGTTCCCGTGCGTACGCTCTGTGCGTCGACCCTGATCGGCGAGTTCTTCATCATCGGCTTCGCCGGGCTCGTCGCCATGAAGGACCCCGACCTGTCCACGTCGACGGTGTGGCTGGTCAGCGGTATCGCCATGGTGATGTGCGTGCTGCTGTGCGGCATGGTGACCCGCCCCGGCGGGGTAGCCCTCGGCTGGGCCCTGCAGATCGCCCTGGTCGCCTCCGGTGTCTTCGTCCCGACCATGTACTTCATGGGCGCGGTGTTCGGGGCGCTGTGGTGGGCCTCGGTGCACTTCGGGAGAAAGGTGGACGAGGCCAAGGCCCGCTTCGCGGCTCAGGCGCAGTCCTCGTCCTCGACGGCTGACGCTGCGTAACAAAGGCCCCGACACGCCCTGTAACCTCGTCCCACCGCACATGTCAGTCGTGTAAGGAGCCCCCCGTGACCCAGCGCACCCTCGTCCTGCTCAAGCCCGACGCCGTCCGTCGCGGCCTGACCGGCGAGATCATCAGCCGTATCGAGCGCAAGGCCGGCTGGCAGATCACCGCGCTGGAGCTGCGCACCCTGGACCGCGCCACGCTGGAGCAGCACTACGGCGAGCATGTCGGCAAGCCGTTCTACGAGCCGCTGGTCGAGTTCATGTCCTCGGGTCCGGTCGTCGCGCTGATCGTGGAGGGCGAGCGGGTCATCGAGGGCGTGCGCGCGCTGGCCGGTCCGACCGACCCGATCGCCGCCGCGCCCGGTTCGATCCGCGGTGACTTTGGCGTGATCGTCCGCGAGAACCTGATCCACGCCTCCGACTCCGAGGAGTCCGCCGAGCGCGAGGTGAAGATCTTCTTCCCGGGCCGCGCGTGAGCCACGGCGAGCTGAGTTCTCGCTAAATTTTCTGACCGGGCGTCAGTTCCGTCCGGTGGCGCCTGACCAGGGACGGCCGTACATTTCCGGCCGTCTCTTGGCATATGCCTTGCCGATCGGGGGAACGCGTGCCTCCGTTGGGTCGTCTCCACAAGCGGGTCGGCACGCCATCTGGTGACAATGGCGGAGACCCTCGCGCAGTGTTCGCGCAGGCGCGTTTACGATGGAAGCCTTCGCGTCACAGCACCCGCCTCGCCGACCTGATATGCCCTCAAACGCTCAGGAAGGCCAGATGAATCCGGATGGGGAACTCAATGTCGTTCATCGGCCGTGACATGGCTGTCGACCTCGGGACCGCCAACACGCTGGTGTACGTCAGGGGTCGCGGGATCGTCCTGAACGAGCCGTCCGTCGTCGCGATCAACACGAACACGGGCGGGATCCTCGCGGTCGGTGCCGAAGCGAAGAAGATGATCGGCCGGACGCCGGGCAACATCGTGGCCGTCCGTCCGCTGAAGGACGGCGTGATCGCCGACTTCGAGATCACCGAGCGGATGCTCCGCTACTTCATCCTGAAGATCCACAAGCGGCGGTATCTGGCCAGGCCGCGGGTCGTCGTCTGCGTGCCCTCGGGCATCACGGGCGTCGAGCGCCGCGCCGTCATCGAGGCGTCCTCCCAGGCCGGCGCCCGCCAGGTGCACATCATCGAGGAGCCCATGGCCGCCGCCATCGGCTCCGGTCTGCCGGTCCACGAGGCCACGGGCAACATGGTGGTGGACATCGGCGGCGGCACCACCGAGGTCGCGGTCATCTCGCTCGGCGGCATCGTCACCGCCCAGTCCATCCGCGTCGCCGGTGACGAACTGGACAACGCGATCATCCAGTACATCAAGAAGGAGTACAGCCTCCTGCTGGGTGAGCGCACGGCCGAGCAGATCAAGATCACGATCGGTTCGGCGTACGACCTCGACACCGACGAGCACACCGAAGTCCGTGGCCGGGACCTGGTGTCCGGGCTGCCGAAGACCGTCGTCATCTCCGCCGCCGAGGTGCGCAAGGCGATCGAGGAGCCGGTCAATGCGATCGTGGACGCGGTGAAGACCACCCTCGACAAGTGCCCGCCGGAGCTGTCCGGCGACATCATGGACCGAGGAATCGTTCTGACCGGCGGCGGAGCCCTGCTGCGCGGGCTCGACGAGCGGCTGCGGCGGGAGACCGGCATGCCGATCCACATCGCCGAGGACCCGCTGGACAGCGTCGCGCTCGGCTCCGGGAAGTGCGTCGAGGAGTTCGAGGCGCTGCAGCAGGTTCTGGACGCCCAGCCGCGCAGATGACGCAACTCTTCCATTCCGCCGTACGGGACGTTCTCCTCTCGTGCGGCGGATCGTTGATATAGAGGCATAAGCTCCCCCGAATGGGCCTCTTCGGTGCGCGCCGCAGCATTCGCGTTTCCCGGGGGTCCCCGAATTCCTACTTGAGGAAGGGCACGGCCGCCGCACGTGAGGGACACGAAAGAGAGCCGGCTGCTCCTGGTCCTGCTGATCGCCATCGCGTTCGCGCTGATCACGGTGGACATCCGCGGGGGCCGGAACTCCCCGGTCGACGGCGCCCGGCATGCCGCCGCAGCGGTGTTCGGCCCGGTCGAGGACGGACTGTCCTCCGCGGTCGAGCCGGTCGGCAACGCCGTCTCCGCGATCCGTGACTCCGGCAGCCGGCACGACCGGCTCGCCGCACTGGAGAAGGAGAACGCGGCCCTCAAGGCCAAACTCGGCAGCGACGACCGCAACCGCAGCCGGCTGGCGCAGCTCGACAAGATGCTGAAGATCGCCGGCGAGGGGCAGTACGGCATCAAGGGCGCCCAGGTCATCGCCATAGGCTCGGCGCAGGGCTTCTCCTGGACCATCACCATCGACGCCGGCGCCGACGACGGCATCAAGCGGGACATGACCGTCCTGAACGGCGACGGCCTGGTCGGCCGCGTCACCACCGTCGGCCCCAGCACCTCCACCGTGCTGCTCGCCAACGACCCCGACTTCACCGTCGGCACCCGCATGGAAGGCAACGACGAACTCGGCTTCGCCTCCGGGCAGGGCGACCGCCCGCTGCGCGTCGAACTGCTCAACGGCAAGGCGGAGGTGAAGAAGGGCGACCGGCTCGTCACCTTCGGCTCGCAGGCCGACCGGCCGTTCGTGCCCGGCGTCCCGGTCGGCGTGGTCTCCCGCGTGGACCCCTCCGGCGGCGGCCTGACCCGCACCCTCTACGTCACCCCGTACGTCGGCTTCACCAAGCTCGACATCGTCGGCGTGGTCGTCGAGGCCCCCAGGAAGGACCCACGGGACACCGTGCTCCCGACCAAGCCGAAGCCGGTCCCGACCCCGACGGTGACCGTCACGGTCACGCCCTCGGCCGACGCCCCCGCCAACGACGAGCAGCAGTAGGAGCCGAATCCCATGCGTGTCAACCGGATCCTGCTCTCCAGCGCGCTGGTCGTCGTGGCCCTGGTGATCCAGGTGAGCGTCCTCGCCCGGCTGCACCTGCCCGGCGCGGTCCCCGACCTGCTGCTGCTCACCGTCCTCGGCCTGGCCATGGTCTACGGCCATGTCGGCGGCGCCCTCGTCGGCTTCGGCGCCGGCCTGCTCGCCGACCTGGCCCCGCCCGCCGACCACGCGGCCGGCCGCTACGCCCTGGTCCTGTGCGTCACCGGCTACTTCGCCGGGCTCATCCGGCCGGAGAACGGCCGGCTGAAGTCGGTGACCGGCCCGATGGCCGTCGTGGTCGCCGCCGCCATCGGCTCCACCCTGCTGTACGCCGGGGTGGGCGCCCTGGTCGGCGACACCGCCGCCCGGCACGTCGGCCTGACCGGGCTGCTGGTCTCCGCCGCCCTGTACGACCTGCTGCTCGCCCCGTTCGTGGTGCCGGGCGTCATGTGGCTGGCCCGCCGCGCCGACAACGACCCGCTCACCGAGAGCGGCCCCGCGGCCAAGGCCGGTGACATCTCCTCCGGCTGGCTCTCCTCCTCCGGAACGGGCCTGCGCATCGGCAGCCAGCGCGGCGGCCTCGGCGCGCTGAAGGCCAAGGCCCGCACCCGCTCCGCCCGGGTCGGCCGCATCAAGGGGGTCAAGCGCCTGTGAGCGGCGGCGAGTTCAGCCCGGGAGAGTTCACCCGAACGGGTCAGCTGTCCCGGAACGCGGGCCCACAGGCCGGTCGTTCATCATTCGTACGCGCGCAGGCGGATCGCACACCCGTCCTCCGCGCCCACGCACGTCGCGCACAGCCGTCCGCGCACTGAGAGGGGGAGACAGCCGCAGTGACCAACATCCCCGAGACCGGTCGGACCCCGCGGGTCCAGATCCGGCTCGTCGTGATCCAGATCCTCGTCCTCTCCCTGCTCGGCACGCTCGGCGGCCGGCTGTGGTACCTGCAGATCCGTCAGGGCGCCGAGTACCAGAAGGAGGCGTCCGGCAACCACGTCCAGCAGGTCGTCGACCCGGCCGTCCGCGGCGACATCCTGGACGCCCGCGGCGTGCCCCTCGCGGACAACGAGACCCGCCTGGTCGTCTCCGCCTCCCGCACCGACCTGCTGAAGCAGAAGGACGACGGCAAGGCCGTCCTCACCAAGCTGGCCGGCGTCCTCGGCATGAAGTCCGAGGAGGTCATGCAGAAGGTCCGGCTGTGCGACGCCAAGACCCCCCAGCCCTGCTGGAACGGCTCGCCGTACCAGCCGATCCCCATCACCGACGAGGCCACCGCCAAGCAGGCCCTCCAGATCCGCGAGCGCTCCGAGGACTTCCCCGGCATCACCGCGGAGCCCGAGGCCGTCCGGCGCTACGCGGGGCCGGGCAAGTCCAACACCGCGCAGGTCCTCGGCTACCTCTCGCCCGTCACCGACGCCGAGATCCAGAAGGCCAAGGACACCGACTCGCCGTACCTGCGCTCCGACATGGTCGGCCGCTCCGGCCTGGAGCGGACCTACGACAGGGTGCTGCGCGGCAAGGCCGGAGTCACCCGCTACGAGGTGGACAACCTCGGCCGGGTCATCGGCAAGGCCAGGTCGGACGCGGCCGAGGCCGGCTCGAACCTGGTCACCAGCATCGACTCCCGCGTCCAGCGCGTCGCCGAGTACGAACTGGACAAGGCGATGAAGGCCGCCCGCGAGCAGTACGACAAGATCACCGGCGAGAACTACAAGGCGGACTCCGGTGCCGTCGTCGTGATGGAGGCCAAGACCGGCCGGATCGTCGCCATGGCCTCCGCGCCGACGTACGACCCGAACGTCTGGGTCGGCGGCATCTCCGCCAAGGACTACAAGGCCCTCACCGGCAAGGACTCCGACTACCCGCTGCTGAACCGGGCCATACAGGGTCAGGCCGCGCCCGGCTCGACGTTCAAGGTGGTCTCCACGGCCGCCGCGGTCGAGGCCGGCTACCCCTTCGACGGCCGCTACCCGTGCACCAGCTCCTACTCGGTGGGCGGCCAGGTCTTCAAGAACTTCGAGGGCGAGAACTTCGGCGCCATCTCCCTCGGCCGCGCCCTGGAGGTCTCCTGCGACACGGTCTTCTACGGCCTCGCCGACAAGGAGTGGAAGCGGGACGGCGGCATCAACCCCAGGAAGGGCCAGCCGAAGGACTACTTCTACAAGGCCGCCCACCAGTTCGGCCTCGGCAAGGAGACCGGCATCGACCTGCCCAACGAGGTCACCGGCCGCGTCCCCGACCGCCAGTGGAAGGAGGCCTACTGGAAGGCCAACAAGGACGCCTGGTGCAAGACCGGCAAGAAGGACGGCTCGTACGTCGAGAAGATCGCCTACGAGAACTGCCTCGAAGGCAACAAGATGCGCGAAGGCGACTCGATCAACTACTCCATCGGCCAGGGTGACACCCTCGTCACGCCGATCCAGGAGGCCGTGATCTACGGCGCCGTCGCCAACGGCGGCACGATGTACCAGCCGACCATCGGCAAGGCGATCATCAGCGCCGACGGCAGGACCGTCCAGGAGATCAAGCCGAAGAAGAGCGGCAGGCTGCCGGTCAGCCAGGCCACCCTCAGCGGTATGGACGACGCCTTCGCGGGCGTCATCACCCGCGGTACGGCGGCCTGGAAGTTCGGCGGCTGGCCGCAGAACAAGATCCCGCTGCACGCCAAGACCGGTACGGCGGAGGTCTACGGCAAGCAGACCACGTCCTGGCTGGCCACCTACTCCAAGGACTACACGGTGATCATGACGATCGCCCAGGCCGGTACGGGTTCCGGCGCCTCCGGTGAGGCCGTGCGCAACATCTACAGCGCGCTCTACGGCGTCCAGGGCGACGGCTCGGTCGACACCAAGAAGGCGCTGCTGCCCGAGCCGCAGAAGGGCCTGCCCAAGGTCCGCACGGACGGCACCATCGCCGCCCCGAAGATCACCGGCGACCCGGCGAAGGACGCCGAGGCCGCCCAGGAGAACAACCCGACCAACGGCGACGACCAGCAGCCCGCGGGCACCACGGCGTCGCCCAACACGAGAAACCGCGACACCCGCAGGCGCGCCCGCAGGAGGGGAAGCCGGAGGATGCCCTCATGACCGGCGCGAACAGCTTCTCCGTCTCCGGGTACGGCCCCGAGCGGGCCGGCTGGACCCGGCTCTTCGCCCGCGACTCGCTCACCCGCCGACTGGACTGGCCGATGCTGCTCGCGGCCACGGCCCTGTCCCTGATGGGCTCGCTGCTGGTGTACTCGGCGACCCGCAACCGCACCGAGCTGAACCAGGGCGACCCGTACTTCTTCCTGGTCCGGCACCTGATGAACCTCGGCATCGGGATCGCCCTGATGATCGCCACGGTCTGGCTCGGCCACCGCGCCCTGCGCAACGCCGTGCCGATCCTCTACGGCCTGTCGGTGCTCCTCGCCCTGGTGGTGCTCACCCCGCTCGGCGCGACGATCAACGGCCAGCGGAACTGGCTCGTCATCGGCGGCTTCTCGCTCCAGCCCGCCGAGTTCCTCAAGGTCACGATCATCCTCGGCATGGCCATGCTGCTGGCCGCGCGGGTCGACGCGGGCGACAAGCCCTACCCCGACCACCGGACCGTGTTCCAGTCGCTGTGCCTGGCCGCCGTACCGATCCTGATCCTGCTGCTCATGCCCGACCTCGGCTCGGTGCTGGCCATGGTGGCGATCATCCTGGGTGTGCTGCTCGCCTCCGGCGCCTCCAACCGCTGGGTCTTCGGCCTGCTCATCGCCGGGGTCATCGGCTGCGTGGCCATCTGGCAGCTGCACATCCTGGACGAGTACCAGATCAACCGGTTCGCGGCCTTCGCCAACCCGGACCTGGACCCGGCCGGCGTCGGCTACAACACCAACCAGGCCCGCATCGCCATCGGCTCCGGCGGGCTGACCGGGGCCGGGCTCTTCCACGGTTCGCAGACGACCGGCCAGTTCGTGCCGGAGCAGCAGACGGACTTCGTGTTCACGGTCGCGGGGGAGGAGCTGGGCTTCGTCGGCGCCGGCCTGATCATCTTCCTGCTGGGAGTCGTCCTGTGGCGGGCCTGCCGGATAGCGCGCGACTCGACCGAGCTGTACGGGACGACCGTGGCCGCCGGGATCGTCGCCTGGTTCGCCTTCCAGTCCTTCGAGAACATCGGCATGACCCTCGGCATCATGCCGGTCACCGGCCTGCCCCTGCCGTTCGTGTCGTACGGCGGCTCGTCCATGTTCGCCGTGTGGGTCGCCGTGGGCCTGCTGCAGTCGATCAAGGTGCAGAGACCGATGTCGGCGTGAGGCGCCGGTCCGGCGCGAGACCTACGAGCGAGGAGTGCGACACGAGGGTGTTCACCGGGTGAATGGCGCGAGTTTTCCGGCCATTCACCCGGAGCGGCCCCTGCCGTGCCGGCCCCCGGCGCACTAGATTCGGTGCATGGCGGATGCGAAACGCGAGATCGAGCGCAAGTACGAATCCGACGAGAGCGGACTGCCCGACCTGACCGGCGTCGGCGGGGTGGCCGCGGTCCTCGACAAGGGCCTGGTCGACCTGGACGCCACGTACTACGACACCGCCGACGAACGCCTGGCCGCGGCAGCGCTCACCCTGCGCCGCCGCACCGGCGGCTCGGACGCCGGCTGGCATCTGAAATTCCCGGTCGCCCCGGGAGTCCGCGACGAGATCCAGGCCCCGCTCTCCGACACCGTCCCCGAGGAGATCGCGGCCCTGGTCCGCTGCCGGGTCCGGGACAGCGCGCTGGCCCCCTTGGTCCGGCTGCGCTCCGCCCGCGATCTGCGGCACCTGGTCGACGCCGAGGGGACCCTGCTGGCCGAGGCGAGCGTCGACACCGTGACCGCCGAGCGGCTCACCGGCACCGGCGGGGCCGCCCAGTGGACCGAGATCGAGGTGGAACTGGCCGACGGCGGCGACCCCGACCTCCTCGACCGGCTGGAGAAGCGGCTGCGCAAGGCGGGCGTACGGCCGTCCACGTCGCCGTCCAAGCTGGCCCGGGCGCTGGAGGAGACCGGCGGCCGGGCGCAGGGCACCGGGCGGCGCGCGCGGCCCGTGACCGCCGGCGACCACGTCCTCGCCTATGTGCGCGAGCAACGCGAGGCGATCCTCGGGTACGACCCGGGCGTCCGCCGGGACGTACCGGACTCCGTCCACCAGATGCGGGTGGCCACCCGCCGGATGCGCAGCACCTTCCGCACCTTCGGCACCGTCCTCGACCCCGCCGTCACCGACCCGATCGCCGCCGAGCTGAAATGGCTGGCGGGCGAACTGGGCGTGGGCCGCGACCAGGAGGTACTGGCCGAGCGCCTGCTCACCGTCCTCGGCGACCTGCCGCCCGCCCTGGTGTCCGGCCCCGTCCGCCAACGGCTCACCACCTGGGCGAGCACCCAGCACGACAGCGCCCGCAGCCATGTCGTCGCGATCCTGGACTCCGCCCGCTACCTGGCGCTGCTGGACACCCTGGACGCGCTGCTCGCCGACCCGCCGCTCAAGGGCGCCGCCGCCCGGACACCGCAGAAGGTGCTCGCCAAGGCCGTACGCAAGGACTTCGCCAAGGTCTCCCGCCTGGTCACCGAGGCACTCGACCGGGCACCCGGCGAGGAACGCGACGTCGCCGTCCACGAGGCCCGCAAGAAGGCCAAGCGCACCCGGTACGCGGGAGAGGCGGCCGTCCCGGCCCTCGGCCGCCCCGCCCGCTCCCTGGTCAAGTCCATGAAGTCCCTGACCAGCCTGCTCGGCGAACACCAGGACAGCGTCATGGCCCGCCAGGCCCTGCGCGAGCTGTCCGCGGTGGCGCACGCGGCGGGGGAGAGCGCGTTCACGTACGGGCTGCTGTACGGCAGGGAGGAGGCACGGGCGGCGTCCGCGGAGGCGGAGCTGCCGGGCCTGTGGAAGGAGATCACCGCGGGGGCGCCGGTCTGAGCGTGCGGGGAAGTCCGCCGGGCGGGTTACGCTTGATGGTCACCCCTGTCAGCTCATGAAGGTTCGCGAGATGCCTGTCGAGTCGGTTTTCCCGCAGCTCGAAGCTCTGCTCCCGCACGTGCAGAAGCCGATCCAGTACGTCGGCGGAGAGCTCAACTCCACGGTCAAGCCGTGGGACGAGTGCGACGTCCGCTGGGCGCTCATGTACCCGGACGCGTACGAGGTCGGCCTGCCCAACCAGGGCGTCATGATCCTCTACGAGGTCCTCAACGAGCAGGAGGGCGTCCTCGCCGAGCGCACCTACAGCGTGTGGCCGGACCTGGAGGCCCTCATGCGGGAGCACGGCGTCCCGCAGTTCACGGTGGACAGCCACCGCCCGGTGAAGGCCTTCGACGTGTTCGGCCTGTCCTTCTCCACGGAGTTGGGCTACACGAACATGCTCACGGCCCTGGACCTGGCCGGCATCCCGCTGGAGTCCAAGGACCGCACGATCGACGACCCGATCGTCCTCGCGGGCGGCCACGCGGCCTTCAACCCCGAGCCGATCGCGGACTTCATCGACGCGGCGATCATCGGCGACGGCGAGCAGGCCGTGCTGGACATGACGAAGATCATCCGCGAGTGGAAGGCGGAGGGCTGCCCCGGCGGCCGCGAGGAGGTCCTCTTCCGCCTGGCGAAGACGGGTTCGGTGTACATCCCGGCGTTCTACGACGTCGAGTACCTCGCCGACGGCCGTATCGCCCGCGTGGTCCCCAACAAGTCGGGCGTCCCGTGGCGCGTCTCCAAGCACACGGTCATGGACCTGGACGAGTGGCCGTACCCCAAGCAGCCGCTCGTCCCGCTGGCCGAGACGGTCCACGAGCGCATGTCGGTGGAGATCTTCCGCGGCTGCACGCGCGGCTGCCGCTTCTGCCAGGCCGGCATGATCACGCGTCCCGTCCGTGAGCGCTCGATCACCGGCATCGGCGAGATGGTCGACAAGGGCCTCAAGGCGACGGGCTTCGAGGAGGTGGGCCTCCTGTCCCTGTCCTCGGCGGACCACAGCGAGATCGGCGACATCGCCAAGGGCCTCGCGGACCGCTACGAGGACGACAAGATCGGCCTCTCGCTCCCCTCCACCCGCGTGGACGCCTTCAACGTGGACCTGGCGAACGAGCTGACCCGCAACGGCCGCCGCTCGGGCCTCACCTTCGCGCCCGAGGGCGGCTCGGAGCGCATGCGCAAGGTCATCAACAAGATGGTCTCGGAAGAGGACCTCATCCGGACGGTCGCGACGGCGTACGGCAACGGCTGGCGCCAGGTGAAGCTGTACTTCATGTGCGGCCTGCCGACGGAGACGGACGAGGACGTCCTGCAGATCGCCGACATGGCGACGAAGGTGATCGCGAAGGGCCGTGAGGTCTCCCGCTCCAACGACATCCGCTGCACGGTGTCGATCGGCGGCTTCGTCCCCAAGCCCCACACCCCCTTCCAGTGGGCCCCGCAGCTCTCGGCGGAGGAGACGGACGCCCGTCTCGAGAAGCTGAGGGACAAGATCCGCGGCGACAAGAAGTACGGCCGCTCGATCGGCTTCCGCTACCACGACGGCAAGCCGGGCATCGTCGAAGGCCTCCTGTCCCGCGGCGACCGCCGCATCGGCGCGGTGATCCGCGCGGTCTACGAGGACGGCGGCCGCTTCGACGGCTGGCGCGAGCACTTCTCGTACGACCGCTGGATGGCCTGCGCGGACAAGGCGCTGGCCCCCTTCGGCGTGGACGTCGACTGGTACACGACGCGCGAGCGCACGTACGAGGAAGTCCTCCCCTGGGACCACCTGGACTCCGGCCTGGACAAGGACTGGCTCTGGGAGGACTGGCAGGACGCCCTCGACGAGACCGAGGTCGAGGACTGCCGCTGGACTCCGTGCTTCGACTGCGGGGTCTGTCCGCAGATGGACACCCACATCCAGATCGGCCCGACCGGCAAGAAGCTGCTCCCGCTGACGGTCAAGAACGCGGGTCCGGCGCCGGCTGCGAGCGGGCACTCGCACTGAGGTGGGCGGGAAGGGTGCGCCGCGCTGCCCGGTAGGGCGTTGCGCGGCGCACCGGTCACTTCTTGAGGGGGAGGGATCAGCCGGGGAGGTCGCCGGTGTAGCGGTAGATGTTTCCTGCTGAGTTGACGCCCCAGACGGTGCCGTCGGCTCCTGCGCCGATGTCGGTGAGTGCTCCGGGGATCTGTACCCAGGGGCTGGCGTCGTTGTTGGT
>NZ_JBEYYR010000049.1:0-9953 GCF_040645635.1 Streptomyces sp. NPDC046727 | reverse complement strand
TGAGTTGACGCCCCAGACGGTGCCGTCGGCTCCTGCGCCGATGTCGGTGAGTGCTCCGGGGATCTGTACCCAGGGGCTGGCGTCGTTGTTGGTGTAGCGGTAGATGTTGCCGGCCGAGTTGACCCCCCAGACGTTGGTCCTCGACCCCACCGTGATGCGTACGAGTGCGCCGCTGATCTGCTTCCAGTGGCCGGTGTCCTGGTCGCCGGTGTAGCGGTAGATGTTGCCGGCTGAGTTGACGCCCCAGACGGTGCCGTCGGCTCCTGCGCCGATGTCGGTGAGTGCTCCGGGGATCTGTACCCAGGGGCTCGCGTCGTTGTTGGTGTAGCGGTAGATGTTGCCGGCCGAGTTGACCCCCCACACGTTGGTCCTCGACCCCGCCGCGATGCGTACGAGTGCGCCGCTGATCTGCTTCCAGTCGGCCATGATGCCGACTCCTCTCCGCTCGGAAGTGGTGCGCGAGGACCCTCCCCAGGCGGGGCAACTCGCGCACCGGCGAGCAGGGAGGACGACCGGATCTTTTGTCTGGAAACATTGAGTTTGCGTGGTACGCCAGGGGTGCGGGGCGGATGGCCGGTGATCCGTAGATCGTCAATGCGGCGCGAATTGTGATCACCCGTGTGGGGTGGGGGTGGTCGGCGTGTTGACGGGGGTGCGGCCTGGCTTCGGGTGAATTTTTCTGGGCACCCAACCGGTATGGCCAGCCCCAGTCCGTCCGGGGCGCAGGCGCGGTCGCTGCCCTCGGCACCGGAGAGTGTTTCGCTGGCCCGGCGGTTCGTGCGGTCGGTGCTGGACGGTGTCGGGCCGGATGTGGTGGACACCGCCGAGCTGCTGGTCGGCGAGCTGGTGACCAACGCGGTGATCCACGCGCGCACCGAGCTGGAGGTGCGGGCCTGGGACATCGATGGCCGGGTCCATGTGACGGTCAGCGATCACCGGCCGGACCGCGGGGTGGTTCCGCATGACCGCCATCCCTACGCCTGCACCGGGAGGGGCCTGGCCCTGGTGGAGGAGCTGGCCACCAGCCATGGCGTCCACAGCGGCGAGGGCCGCAAGACCGTCTGGTTCGAACTGTGGCCCGAGGCGCCGGCGCCGCCGACGTCCGCGTGGGAGACCGTGGCGCCGTCCGGCCGGACTGTCACCGTGACGCTGAAGGACATGCCGTACGCCCTGTACTGGGCCGCGCAGCAGCAGTGGGAGGGGCTGCTGCGCGAGCTGCTCCTCGCCGCGTCGGCCGCCGGCCGGACCGAGGTGCGCCGGCAGGACCTTGTCGTCGCCCAGGACACGAGCAACGTGATCTGCGCGTGCATGACGACCGCGGTGGAGCAGGAGACCCCCGACAGCTCGACGCTCTCGCTGCTCGTGGCGTTCCCGGCGGATGCCGCCGCGGCCGTGCTGACCTTGCGTCGCGTGCTCGACGAGGGCGACGCCGCGGCGCAGCGGGGAAGCCTGCTCGCCCTCCCGGCGCTGCCGCAGATCCGGGCCTTCCGTGACTGGCTGCTCGACCAGATCGCCGGCCAGCTGTCCGGGCGGCAGGCCATGGCGTGGACGCGGATCCCCGGCACACCGGGCGGCACGCCCCTGGCGCTGGCGCCCTGGGACGCCGGCGAGGTGGAAGCCAGCAGTGTGCCGACCATCGCGGCCGACGACGGCAACCGGATCGTCGCGGTGAACAGCTCCGCGGCGAGCCTGCTGGGCTGGCAGGCGCAAGACCTCGTAGGGCAGCGGCTGACCGTCCTGATGCCCGAGCACCTGCGCAAACGCCATGTGGCGGCCTTCACCTCGCTGCTGCTCACGGGCGAGGCCCGCATCCTGGGCCGGTCCATACCGGTTCCCGCGCTCCACCGGGACGGCCGGGTGATCCCCATCCGCCTCCACGTCCAGACGCAGGAGGCGGTCGACGGCAGTACGGTGTTCGTCGCCCAGCTCACCACCAGGACGGCTCCCCCCGCCGCGCCGGACTCCCCGCAGGACGGCTTCTACACGACCCGCCCGGTGCCGGGTCCGGTGCGTCTGCCGACCACGACGAAGAAGGTCAGGAGCGTGAGCGCCGAGGGGGCGGGGCCGGCGTGGCTGTCCCTGTTCGCCGACATCAGCAGGGCGTTGACCGGCACCGTCGATCCGGACGAGAGACTGCGGCGGGTGTGCCATGTGCTGACCAGGCAACTGGCCGACTGGTGTGTGGCCGATCTGCTCGACGAGTACGGGCAGGTGGAGCGGGTCTGCGTCATGCACCGCGATCCCCGGACGCTGATCTCCGAGGGGCAGCTCGGCAGGCTGCCCCCGGTCTCGGAGACCACGCAGGGAACCCTGCCCCGGGTGCTGCGCGGCGCGGGCCCGCTGCTGATCACCGACATCCGTCCGCCCGGCCATGCGCTCAGTCCGCTGGACGCCCGGCAACTGGAGCTGGTGGAGCAGTTCGGGGGCAGCAGTGCCGTCGTCGCTCCGCTGCGGGGCCACCGGGAGGTCTTCGGTGCCCTGACCATGGTCCGTGTCCAGGGCGAGGACCCGTTCACCAAGGAAGACGTCCTTCTGATCGCGGAACTGGTCCGCAGCATCGCTCTCGGGCTGGACAACGCCCGTCTGCACCGGCGCGCCCAGTACACCGCCGAACACCTTCAGCGTGCCCTGCTGCCCGAACTGCCCGAGGTCGAGCACATGGAGCTGGTCGCCCGCTACGTCCCCTCCAGCACCACGGCCGAGATCGGCGGGGACTGGTACGACGCCTTCGCTCTGCCCGGCGGGGAGACCGCGCTGGTCATCGGCGATGTGTCGGGGCATGACCTCCAGGCCGCCGTCTCCATGAGCACACTGCGCAACACGCTGCGCGGTATCGCCGTCGACCGCCCGGCGCCCCCCGGTGACGTCCTGCGCCGCCTGGACCTCGCGAGCCGGACGCTGTATCCACAGTCCACCGCGACCATCGTGTACGGCCTGATCACGAACGACGCCGGCGGCTCAGGGGAACTGCACCACTCGTCCGCCGGTCACCTGCCGCCCCTGCTGACCACCCACGAGGGCGACACCCGCTACCTGGACGCGGGCAGGGGCCTGCTGATCGGCATGGATCCCGACTTCCCCCGGCCCTCCGCCCATGACCGGCTGCCACCCCGTTCCACCCTGCTGCTGTTCACCGACGGCCTCATCGAACGCCGCGGAGAGTCCCTCGACGACGCCATGGCGCGCCTGCGCGGGTACACGGCCGCCCAGGCGCGGGTCCCCCTCGACGTCTTCTGCGACGAACTGATCATCAAGTTCGGCTCCGACGCCGACGACGACATCGCCCTGCTGGCCCTCCGTCCCGTCCCGCCCTGCGGACCGGGGCCATGACGCGGCCGGATCCGATGCGCGGGGCATGGCCGGATCCGAACGGGCGGTCCGTGCGTCTACCCCTGTATGGACCTGCAGAAGCCGCCGCCTCCGCCTCCGCCGCGACAGCCCGAGGGATGCCTCGTCGTCGCCGTCCGCCTGCCCGTGCGGATCGTCGTCCTGGTGCTGGTCGTGCCGGTGCGGATGGTGTGGGACGTGCTCGTCGCCGCCGGGCGGCTCCTGCGGGACACGGTGCTCAGGCCCTTCGGGCGGGCCCTGCTGTGGGTCGGCAAGGCCCTGTTCGTGTGGCCGTTCGTGGCCCTGTGGCGGTACGTCGCGGTCCCCGTCGGCATGGCCCTCGCCTGGCTCGGCAACGTCCTCCTCGTCGTACCGGCGGTGTGGTTCTACCGGTACGTCCTCACGCCCCTCGGGCACGGCGTCGCCTGGCTGGCGCGCGGAGTGGGCGCCGGGCTCGCGTGGGTCTACGCGCGCGTGCTGTGCCCCATCGGCTACGCGCTGACCTGGCTGCTGAAGGGCATCGGCGCGGTGCTGGCCGCCATCGGGATCGGCGTGTACACGGCCGTCGCCTGGCTGGTGCGGTACCTGTTCGTCGTACCCGCGCGGTGGCTGTACACCTGGGTCCTCGCCCCCGTCGGGCGGGCCGTCGCCTGGTGCGCGCGGGGCCTCGGGCATCTGCTCGGACTGCTCGTCACCGGTGTCGGCGTGGCCCTGTACTGGACCGCCCGCGTCCTGTTCGTCCTGCCCGCGCTCGCGCTGTGGCGCTGGGTACTGGCGCCCGTCGGCCGCTTCCTCGCGGTCGTCGCACGCGAGGTGGGGGATGCCCTCGGGCACACCTGGCGGGTCGCCGGGCGGATCTCCCGGGCCGTCGGGCGGGCGCTCGGCACCCTCTTCCGGTGGATCTTCGTGGAGCCGGTGCGCTGGGTGTACCGGACCGTCCTCACCCCCGTCGGGCACGCCGTCCGGGACGCCGTCCTGCGGCCCGTCGCCGCGGGCATGCGCGCGGTCGGGCGGGTCACCCGCGAGGCGCTGGCCTCGGCCCGCGACACCATGCGGCAGGCCCGCGCGGACTTCCGCCGGATGGTCTTCGGCGAGCCCCGGCAGCCGGCCGCGGTGGACCGGCGGGAACCCGTGGCTCACGACACACGTACTCTTGGTAGGAGTACGACCGCACTCACGAAGGACTAGGACACTGGGCAAGCGACAGCCCGAAGGCCCGCCGCCCGCACCCGCGGTGCAGCGCATTCGACTGCGTTACACCAAGCGCGGCCGCCTGAGGTTCACCAGCCACCGAGACTTCCAGCGCGCCTTCGAGCGTGCGCTGCGCCGCGCCGAGGTGCCCATGGCGTACTCGGCGGGGTTCACGCCGCATCCGAAGGTGTCGTACGCCAATGCCGCACCCACCGGCACGGGCAGTGAGGCGGAGTACCTGGAGATCGCGCTCACCGCATCGCGCGACCCGGAGACCCTGCGCGTCCTCCTCGACGAGTCGCTGCCCCCCGGGCTCGACGTCGTCGACGCGGTCGAGGCACGGACCTCGGGCCTCGCCGACCGGCTGACGGCCTCCGTCTGGGAGCTGCGGCTGGACGGTGTCGACCCGGCAGACGCAGAGCGCGCTGTCGCGGCCTTCACCGAGGCCGGCACCGTCGAGGTGCAGCGGATGACCAAGAACGGCGTCCGAACTTTCGACGCCCGCCCGGCCGTGGTGAGCCTGGAAACGCAGAGTGCACCGGCTGATAGGCCGACCGACCGGCCCTGTGCGATACTGCGGCTGGTTGTTCGGCACGTGACGCCTGCCGTACGACCCGACGACGTCCTGTCCGGTCTCCGCGCCGTGGCCGACCTGGCGCCGCCGGTCCCCGCAGCGGTGACCAGGCTGGCGCAGGGGCTGCTCGATGAAGAGACCGGCACGGTGACCGACCCGCTCGCGCCCGACCGCGAGGCAGCCGAGGCCCTGACGGCCGCACCGGCTGCCGCCGCGACGGCGCCGACGCCGGAAGGTCCCGCGTAGGGACGGACGTCGTAGCGCCGCCCTCGTACTCGGGAGCCACCTGGGTCGGGCAGCGCACCGACCAGAAGACTTTCGCCAGGCCGTACCGACAAGGCGTACGGAACCGGCGAGACAGGACACAGAGTGCTCCCGTGCGGCGCCCGCGCCCCGGACGGCGGCCATCGCGCATCGCGCGGGCCGCGGACGTCAACGGCGGACGGTTCTTCGAGACCGTTGCCGGACCAGGCGCGGCGCCCGGGAGCCTGACGGGAGAAACGCCCGCATGCTCGAACCGACCGAACCCAACGAGGGTTCCGAACTGAACACTCCCAGCGACACCCTGCCGCCGCGCAGGCGTCGCCGTGCCGCCTCCCGCCCGGCGGGCCCGCCCGCCGCGGGCGCGGAGGCTCCCACCGAGGTGACCGTGCCGGCCATACCGGCCGCGGAGACCGACGAGGTCACCGAGGTGATCGAGGGCGCCGAGGCCGCTGAGGCTGCCGAGGTTCCTGAGACCCAGGGGGCCGAAGAGGTCCAGGTGACCGAAGAGACCGAAGAGGCTGCTGCCGTCGCGTCGGCGCCCGCCGAGGAGGCCGCGCCCGCGCGTCCGCGTCGCCGTGCCACCCGCCGGGCGTCCGCGCCCGCCGGTGCGCCCGCGTCCGGCGAGGCCGCCGAGACCGTCGTACCGGCCGCGTCCGCCGCCGCCGAGCCGGCGCCCGCCGCTGTCGCCGAGGCCGCGGAGACGCCTGCCGCCGAGGAGGCCGCGCCCGCGCGTCCGCGTCGCCGTGCCACGCGCCGGGCGTCCGCGCCCGCCGGCACCCCCGCGACCGGGGAGACCGCCGAGGTGAAGGCCGGGACGGAGGCTCCGGTGGAGGCTGCTCCGACTGTGGAGGAGGCGCCCGTAGCCGAGGAGGAGGCTGCTCCGCGTCGTACGCGTCGGCGTGCCACGCGCCGGGTGTCCGCGCCCGCCGGTGCGCCCGTGAGCGAGGAAGCCGCCGAGGCTCCGGCCGCCGCTGTGGAGGCTGCTCCTGCTGAGGCGCCCGCTGCCGAGGAGGCGCCTGTTGCTGAAGAGGCGCCCGTAGCCGAGGAGGAGGCTGCTCCGCGTCGTACGCGTCGGCGTGCCACGCGTCGGGTGTCCGCGCCCGCCGGTGCGCCGGTGAGCGACGAAGCCGCCGGGACGGAGGCTCCGGTGGAGGCTGCCCCGGCTGCCGAGGAGGCGCCCGTCGCCGAGGAGGCCGCGCCGCGTCGGGCCCGCCGTCGGGTCGTACGCGCCGCGTCCGGGTTCTCCGAGCCCGCGCGTCCCGCCGCCGAGGCCGAGGGCTCGCGCCGGCCCGCCCGCCCCGCCGTCGCCGTCTTCCAGGCGCCGGTGTTCGCCGAGCCCCAGTTCCAGACCCCGGAGCGGGCCGCCGCCGAAGCCGCCGCCGAGGCCGCCGAGGTGGAGGAGACCGAGGAGGAGTACGCGGAGGAGCGCGTCGAGACCGGTGCCCGCCGGCGCCGGCGCCGCCGCGGTGCCGCCGCCGAGGAGACCCGTCCGGTCGAGGCCGCCGCCGAGGAGGAGGCCGAGGAGGCCCTGGAGTCCGCCGAGGACCTCGCCGAGGGCGAGGAGGGCGACGAGACCGAGGGCGCCGAGGGCTTCGAGGAGTCCGGCTCGCGCCGCCGTCGCCGCCGTGGCGGACGCCGCCGCCGGCGCGGTGACGCCGCCGAGGGCGAGGGCGCGGACGTCGAGGCCGAAGAGCTGGCCGCCGAGCAGGCCGCGCAGGACGCCGAGGACACCGCCGAGCAGGAGGAAGAGGACGCCGAGGAGGCTCGTGGCGACGAGTCCGGCGGATCCAGCGCCAGCAGCAGGCGCCGCCGTCGCCGCCGTCGCCGGGCCGGTGACACCGGCGTCGACGCCGAGCCGTCCGCCGACGACCCGGAGCGCACGGTCGTCAAGGTCCGCGAGCCGCGCAAGCCCAGCGAGCCGTCCGACGAGGTGCAGTCCATCAAGGGCTCGACCCGTCTGGAGGCCAAGAAGCAGCGTCGCCGGGAAGGCCGTGAGCAGGGGCGCCGGCGCGTCCCGATCATCACCGAGGCCGAGTTCCTGGCCCGCCGCGAGGCCGTCGAGCGCGTGATGGTCGTCCGCCAGCACGGCGACCGTACGCAGATCGGCGTCCTGGAGGACGGCGTGCTCGTCGAGCACTACGTCAACAAGGAGCAGTCGACCTCGTACGTCGGCAACGTCTACCTGGGCAAGGTCCAGAACGTGCTGCCGTCGATGGAGGCCGCCTTCATCGACATCGGCAAGGGCCGCAACGCCGTCCTGTACGCCGGCGAGGTCAACTTCGAGGCCCTCGGCATGGCCAACGGGCCGCGCCGCATCGAGTCCGCCCTGAAGTCCGGGCAGTCCGTCCTCGTGCAGGTCACGAAGGACCCCATCGGGCACAAGGGCGCGCGTCTGACCAGCCAGGTCTCCCTCCCGGGCCGCTACCTCGTGTACGTCCCCGAGGGCTCGATGACCGGCATCAGCCGCAAGCTGCCCGACACCGAGCGGGCCCGGCTGAAGACCATCCTCAAGAAGATCGTCCCCGAGGACGCGGGCGTCATCGTGCGCACCGCCGCCGAGGGCGCGAGCGAGGACGAGCTGCGCCGGGACGTCGAGCGGCTGCAGGCGCAGTGGGAGGACATCCAGAAGAAGGCCAAGAGCGGCAACGCTCCTACGCTGCTGTACGGCGAGCCGGACATGACCGTCCGGGTCGTCCGCGACATCTTCAACGAGGACTTCACCAAGGTCGTCGTCAGCGGCGGCGACGCCTGGTCGACCATCCACGGGTACGTCTCGCACGTCGCCCCGGACCTCGCCGACCGGCTGTCGAAGTGGACGTCCGAGGTCGACGTCTTCGCCACGTACCGGATCGACGAGCAGCTCGCCAAGGCGCTGGACCGCAAGGTCTGGCTGCCCAGCGGCGGTTCGCTGGTGATCGACCGGACCGAGGCGATGGTCGTCGTCGACGTCAACACCGGCAAGTTCACCGGGCAGGGCGGCAACCTCGAGGAGACCGTCACCAGGAACAACCTGGAGGCGGCCGAGGAGATCGTGCGCCAGCTGCGGCTGCGCGACCTCGGCGGCATCATCGTCATCGACTTCATCGACATGGTCCTGGAGTCGAACCGCGACCTGGTGCTGCGGCGCCTGCTGGAGTGCCTGGGCCGGGACCGTACGAAGCACCAGGTCGCCGAGGTGACCTCGCTGGGCCTGGTCCAGATGACCCGCAAGCGGGTCGGGCAGGGCCTGCTGGAGTCCTTCTCCGAGACCTGCGTCCACTGCAACGGCCGCGGTGTCATCGTCCACCTGGACCAGGCCACCGTGAACGGTGGCGGCGGCAAGCGCAAGAAGCGCGGCCGGGGCGGCGAGGCGCAGGAACCCGTGCACGAGCATGTGCACGAGACCGCCGCCGTGGCCGTGGAGACCGGCGAGGCCGTCGAGCCGCAGGTGGAGACCGCCGTGGAGGTGGCCGCCGAGGTCGCCGAGCCGGTGGCCCTGCCCGCGCCGGAGTTCGCGCCGGACGAGGAGCTGTACAGCAGCGTCGCCGAGGCCGAGGCGGCGGCCACCCGTGGCCGTACGCGCCGTCGGGCGAGCCGCCGGGCGTCCGCTCCGGCGGGCGCGCCGAAGGCGGAGAAGGCCGAGCGGCCCTCTCGTGCCGAGAGGGCGGAGGCCAGGGCCAGGGCTGAGGCCGCCGAGGCGGAGAAGGCCGCGGAAGCCGAGAAGCTCGCCGAGGCCGAGAAGGCCGCGGAGGCTGTGCCGGCCGAGGCTCCCACCGCCCAGGACGTCACCGCCGAGGAGGCGGCGGCGCGCCCGGTGCACCCGGAGCCGGCCGCGGAGGCGCTGGCCGAGCCGGTGGCCGTCGAGGACCAGGTGGTTCCGGCGCCGCAGGCCGAGGCCCCGGCCGCCGAGGAGGCCGCGCCCAAGGGCCGTACGCGCCGCCGGGCGACCCGGAAGGTGTCGGCCCCGGCCGGCTCTCCCGCGGGCGCCGAGGCGGCCGTGGTGACGGTGCCGGAGGCC
Organism: Streptomyces sp. NPDC046727; assembly: GCF_040645635.1. Taxonomy (NCBI): domain Bacteria; kingdom Bacillati; phylum Actinomycetota; class Actinomycetes; order Kitasatosporales; family Streptomycetaceae; genus Streptomyces; species Streptomyces sp. NPDC046727. Next base: position 600 of record NZ_JBEYYR010000049.1, on the reverse strand, counting down.
GCGCCCGCGGCCGAGGCGCCGGCGGAGCAGCCCGCTCCCGTCGCCGAGGCCCCGGCCGAGCAGCCTGCGGAGGCCGAGAGCGCCGCGGCGCCGGCCCGCCCGCGCCGCCGTGCGGTGCGCAAGGCCACCGCGCCGACCGCGTCCGAGGAGGCGGCCGTCGTGGTCGTCCCGTCGGCCGCGGCCGAGGAGGCCCCTGAGGCCGCTGTGGCGGAGGCTTCGGTGACCGCCGAGGAGACGGAGGCCGAGGAGGTCGCGCCGGCCAAGAAGACCGCCCGCAAGACGGCGGCCAAGAAGGCCACGGCGAAGAAGACGGCCGCGAAGAAGACCGCGGCCAAGAAGACGACGGCCAAGAAGACGGCCGCCAAGAAGACGACGGCCAAGAAGGCGGCGAAGACCGCCAAGACGGCCGCCGCGAAGTCCACGGCGAAGAAGACCACCACGGTGTCCACCGCGGTCTCCACCGCCGACGACGAGGGCTGACGCCCGCGGTGTGCGGCCGGCCCGGCTCGGCGGGCAGCGGGGTCTCGCGCAGCCCGTGCACGCCCCACCGGGTGCCGAGCCCGGCGACCCAGTCACCGGTCAACTGCCCCTTGGCGACCA
>NZ_JBEYYR010000048.1:0-72376 GCF_040645635.1 Streptomyces sp. NPDC046727 | reverse complement strand
CGGGGGAAGAACTCGTACCAGGAGCCGTACAGGGCGCGTTCGCGTTCCACCAGCAGGGGCATCGGGTCCGAGGCCGTCACCAGCTCCCGCAGCGGATGGCGGGCGAGCACGGCCTCCACCTCCGGTGACAGTGCGGCCCCCAGACGGTCGTGGACCGACAGGGAGTCGTCGCCGAGGGCCCGCGCGGCGGCCAGGACCAGGGCGCGCTCGGGGCCCTTGGGCACTCCGGCGGCGGCCCGCTCGTACAACTCGGCGCCCGCTTCCAGGACCAGGCCGGTGTCGATCCCGGCCGGCACCTTCACGGACGCGGTGTGCCGCCAGGTCGCCAGCGGATGGCTCCACGCCTCCACCCGGAAGGTCCAGCGGCCCGTCGTGTCCGGGGTGATCTCCGCGCCCCAGCGGTCGCTGCCCGGGGAGAGTTCCCGCATCGGAGTCCAGGGGCCGCGGCGGCCCTTCGGATCGCGCAGGACCACGTTCGCGCCCACGGCATCGTGCCCTTCGCGGAACACGGTGGCCGTGACCTCGAAGGTCTCCCCGGCCACCGCTTTCGCCGGGCGCCTGCCGCATTCCACGGCCGGCCGGACGTCGCGTACCGGTACACGGCCGATGGCCGGGGTCCTGCGCATGCATCTCACCTCCGCCGTGCGCGAAGCCGGGCACGCGGCCCGGCTTCGCGATCCGAAAGTCGGGCCGGCGTGAACCGGTCCCGAGAGGAACGCCTTGTACGGTGCCAGGTCAGGGCCTTGGCGCCGTGGAACGCCGCTCCGGTGGCGGCGATCTTCTGGCCGCCCGACGCGGCTGTGGCCGTCCGTCCTGCTCGCGCAGGTAGGTGACCAGGTTCGTGCGGAGATAGCGCTCGGCTGCGTCCGCGGCCTCGCGGGCGCAACGTTTGCCCATCAGCACGCACAGGGTGTACCCCGAGTCCTCGAAGGTGGCCCGGACCGCGCGGTCGTGCGGCTTGGCGAGCATGATCCGCTCCCACGCCCGGTAACGCCGCAACTGCCGGGCCACTTCGCCCTTAGCGGGTAGCAGCATGGCCCTCTTCACCCTCCACGCTCTCGACTGGGCGCGTTCCCGACGGTCGGGTGGTGTCCGCGCGCGGGGAGGCACGGCACCGTTACGGCGATCGAGGCTTTCACTTATGGTGCACGCGCGACGACGCAGCGTCTTGTTGGAGCTTCAACCACGGTGGGTGTCGCCCCCTCGTGTTGCACGAATGGCGTAGCGGACGCACCGTGGAGGTGACTCAGAAGCGATCAGCACTCACGCTATGTGTCCGGGGTCCCTCCCGGACGGACCAGAGGAGCGACAGCTTCGCCGGTGAGGAGCAAGCGACGATGAAGACCGCAGTGCCCTGCTACTACCACCTGGATGTGGAAGTCAGCCCGGAACGCGTGGGACAGGTCAGCCGCATCCTGGCCGCCCACCTCCGCTACTGGGACCTCGACAACCTCGTCGACCCCGTCTGCCACGGCGCCGAACTGCTGCTCCGGGCGATCGACGCGCACGTGACGGACAAGCGCACCTCGATCGAGATGTGGTGGAACGGCCAGCACCTCATCACGGCCTTCGGCGACGACGACCCCGATCTGCGCCCGGACCTGGACCTGCGGTCCTGCCTGGCGGACATCGCCGCGATGAGCGACGGCTGGGGCTGCTGCGCCTCGGACACCGGCAGCAAGATCATCTGGTTCTCCCAGCGTGCCCGCGCCGGCGAGCGCGTCCCGCTGGTCCCCGTCGCCCCCGCCCCCACCCTGCGGACGGGCCTGAAGGTGCCGCGCGCGGAGCCCGTGGCCGTGCTGGCCGGGCCGGCACCCGCAGGTGACGACGCCCTGGAGGGCAGCCGGTGACCGCCCGCACATCCCGCAAAGGGCTGCCCGTCTGGAGCGGGCAGCCCTACCCGTTGGGCGCCGCGTCCGACGGACAGGGCACCAACTTCGCCCTGTTCAGCGAGGTCGCCCAGCGCGTCGAGCTGATCCTCGTCGACGACGCCGGCACCGAGACCCCGGTCCGGCTGCACGAGGTCGACGGCTTCGTCTGGCACGCCTACCTGCCGGGCATCGGCCCCGGCCAGCGCTACGGCTACCGGGTGCGCGGCCCCTGGCAGCCGGCGCTCGGCCACCGCTGCAATCCGGCGAAGCTGCTGCTCGACCCGTACGCCCGCGCCGTGGACGGCCAGATCGACAACCACGCCTCCCTGTACGAGCGCGACCCGGACGGCCCCGCCCCGGCCGACAGCGCCGGCCACTCCATGCTGGGCGTGGTCACCGACCCGTTCTTCGACTGGGGCGACGACCGTCCGCCCAGGACGCCGTACGCGGAATCGGTGATCTACGAGGCCCATGTGCGCGGTCTCACCTGCCGCCACCCGGACGTCCCCGCGCGGCTGCGCGGCACCTACGCCGGCCTCGCGCACCCCGCCGTGACCGAGCACCTCACCTCGCTCGGCGTGACCGCGGTGGAGCTGATGCCGGTGCACCAGTTCGTGCAGGACGGCGTGCTCCAGGACCGCGGCCTGTCCAACTACTGGGGCTACAACACCATCGGCTTCTTCGCCCCGCACAACGCCTACGCCGCCTTCGGCACCCGCGGCCAGCAGGTCAACGAGTTCAAGGCCATGGTGAAGGCGCTGCACGCGGCCGGCCTCGAAGTCATCCTCGACGTGGTCTACAACCACACCGCCGAGGGCAACGAACTGGGCCCCACCCTCTCCTTCCGCGGCATCGACAACGCCTCCTACTACCGCCTCGTGGACGGCGACTGGGCGCACTACTACGACACCACCGGCACCGGCAACAGCCTGCTGATGCGGCACCCGTACGTGCTCCAGCTGATCATGGACTCGCTGCGGTACTGGGTCACCGAGATGCACGTCGACGGCTTCCGCTTCGACCTCGCCGCCACGCTGGCCCGGCAGTTCCACGAGGTGGACCGGCTCTCCGCGTTCTTCGACCTGATCCAGCAGGACCCGGTGATCAGCCGGGTCAAGCTGATCGCCGAGCCCTGGGACGTGGGGGAGGGCGGCTACCAGGTGGGCAACTTCCCGCCCCTGTGGTCGGAGTGGAACGGCAAGTACCGGGACGCCGTACGGGACTTCTGGCGGGCCGAGCCCGGCTCGCTCGGCGAGTTCGCCTCCCGGCTCACCGGCTCCTCCGACCTCTACCAGCACAGCCGGCGCCGGCCGCGCGCGAGCGTCAACTTCGTCACCGCGCACGACGGTTTCACGCTCCGCGACCTCGTGTCGTACAACGACAAGCACAACGAGGCGAACGGCGAGGGGAACCGGGACGGCGAGAGCCACAACCGGTCCTGGAACTGCGGGGCGGAGGGCGAGACCCGCGACCCCGCCGTCCTCGAACTCCGCGCCCGCCAGCAGCGCAACCTGCTGGCCACGCTGCTCCTCTCGCAGGGCATCCCGATGCTCTGCCACGGCGACGAACTCGGCCGCACCCAGCGCGGCAACAACAACGCCTACTGCCAGGACAACGCCCTCTCCTGGGTGGACTGGGACCTCACCGACGAGCAGCGCGGCCTCACCGACTTCACCCGGCGCCTGATCGCGCTGCGCGCCGCGCACCCGGTGCTGCGGCGGCGCCGCTTCTTCCGAGGCGAGACCGCGACCAACGCCAGGCAGCCGCTGCCCGACCTGATGTGGCTGCGGCCCGACGCCCGCGAGATGACCGACCGGGACTGGCACCGCGACGACGCGCACTCGGTCGCCGTGTTCCTCAACGGCGACGCCATTGCCGAACGCGACCCCCACGGCCGCCGCATGGTCGACGACTCCTTCCTGCTGCTCGTCAACGGCTACTGGGAGCCGGTCGGCTTCCGCCTGCCCGACGGCTCCTTCGGCGAGCGCTGGGCCACCCTGATCGACACCGCCGAGCCCGACGGCATCCCGGACGAACGCGAACGCAAGGCCGGCACGAGAGTGCCCTTGGAGGCCCGCAGCCTGGTCCTGCTGTCACGTCCGTCGCGCGCGACGCCCCAGGGGCCCGGGGGCCGCCCTGTCACCGGCTCCGGTGCGACGTCACGGTGAACTGCGCGCCGTCCGCGTCGCGCAGGATCGCCTCGGTCTCGTCCTCCCGCAGCACGCTGCCGCCGTGCTTCTCCGCCGCGCGGGCGCAGCCGGGCACGTCGGTCACCGCGAAGTGGACCTGCCAGTGCGGACGCACCGAGGGGTCCGGGGCCGCCTCCACCGCGCCCGAGTCGATGCGCGCCACCACGTCACCCCGGCTGCGCAGCACCACCTCGGCGCCCTCGTACTCGACCTCGCAGCACCCCGGCTGTCCGGTCGCCCAGTCCAGGATCTCGCCGTAGAAGATCGCGGAGTCGAAGGCGTCCCTGGTGTGCAGCCGCACGAAGGTCGGTGCCGCCTGCCGCCACGCCTCCCAGTTGCCGACCAGTTCACCCTGCCAGATCCCGAACGTGGCCCCGTCCCGGTCGGCGAGCAGCGCCGCGCGGCCCGGCGGGAACGAGAGCGGCCCGACCGCCGCCGTACCGCCGCGCTCCCGGGCCCGGGACACCGCCACGTCCGCGTCTGGCACCGCGAAGTACGGCGTCCAGGCCACCGCCATCTGCCACATGGAGGCGATGGCGGCGATCCCGGCCACCGGGACCCCGCCCGCGAGGGCGATCCGGAAGTGCTCGCCCAGTTTGGCGCCGCGCCAGCGCCAGCCCAGGACGGCGGAGTAGAAGTCCTGGGTGGCCTGGAGATCCCGGCTGGTCAGGCTCACCCAGCACGGCGCACCGAAGACGGAGTGGGTGGACATGACGTTCTTGCTGCGCGGGGAGGCGCCGGCGGGGGTGTCGTGGTTCATGGCAGTCGCGTCCTGCTCTCGGGGCCGGGCGGCCACCGGTCTGGCACCAGTGTCCAACCGGCAGGGGGTGGAGTGCCTGTCGAGTACCCCAGGTGGCGGGGGGCCAGGCCGCTGGCAGGATGGAGGGGTGGTAGAGAGCGAGCCGGATCGGGTGGCCGCGCTGCAGGCGGAGGTCGACCAGCTGAAGGCGGCGGTGACCTCGCACGCGGTCGTGGACCAGGCGATCGGAATGATGGTGGCGCTCGGCCGGGTCACCCCGGACGAGGGATGGCAGGTGCTGAAGGAGGTCTCCCAGCACACCAACATCAAGCTGCGCAACATAGCGGAGCTGATCCTGATCTGGGGCCGGCGCGGCGACATCCCGGCGGAGATCCGCGCGGCGCTGGAGGACGCCCTGGACCGCTACGGCCCCACGCAGGTGCCGGGGGCCGAGGAGAAGTAGGGCATCAGGGGCAGCGGGCCTCCGTGAGCAGTTCCTCGCGCAGCCGGTCGAAGCAGCCGCTGAGCAGCCGCGAGACGTGCATCTGCGAGATGCCGAGCTGCTCGGCGATCCGGCTCTGTGTCATACCGCGGAAGAACCGCAGATACAGGATGGTGCGTTCGCGCTCGGGCAGCGCCGCCAGACACGGCTTGACCGCGGCCCGGTCCACGACGAGGTCGTACCCCGGGTCGGGTCCGCCCAGGGAATCGCCGAGCGCGTAGCCGTCCGTGCCGGCCACCTCGGCGTCCAGGGACAGGGCGGAGAAGCACTCCAGCGCCTCCATGCCGGTGCGCACCTCGTCCTCGGTGAGCCGCGTGTACGCGACGATCTCGGCGACGGTGGGCGCCCGGCCCGACGTGGTCTGCGCCAGCTCCTTCGTGGCGGCGCGGATCCGGTTGCGCAGATCCTGCACCCGGCGCGGTACGTGCAGGGTCCACATGTGGTCCCGGAAGTGGCGCTTGATCTCCCCGGTGATGGTGGGCACCGCGTACGCCTCGAAGGCGCGCCCGCGGGCCGGGTCGTAGTGGTCGACGGCCTTGACCAGGCCCAGCGCGGCCACTTGGTACAGGTCCTCCAGGGCCTCGCCACGGCCGCGGAACCGTACGGCGATCCGCTCGGCCATGGGCAGCCACAACCGGACCAGTTCATCTCGGAGAGCCTGGCGCTCGGGGCCGTCGGCCAGCGCCGCGAGCCGCTCGAAGGACTCGGCCGTATCCGGGGCGTCGTCGTGAGGATGGGGCTTCGTGCTGCCAGTGACAGGCATCGCGCGCACCCCTTTCGGCAGGTGCCGGCTGGACAGACACCGTGGAGGCGCGCTCGGACCGAGAAAGGGACACCGGGGCGTCCGGCGAGAGCCGGCCCCCACGGACGTGCCTCCTGTCCGAAGCACTGTGAGTCATTTTCCCACCGATGGACACATCAAAACAAATACGGGAATACCGAACAAAAGCCGCGCCGACTGATCCGGCGCCGTCTGGGGACGAGCTGCGTGGAACTGCTGCGACTGGTCGAGTCCCGGCCCGGCGTCGGCATCTCGGACGCGGCCGGCTCGTCCGGGACGGCCATCTGGTCCGCGAGACCGCCCCGGCCGACCGGCGTGCCGCCCGCCTGCGGCCGACCGCAGCCGTCGGGCAGCGCCGCCGGGCCGAACTGGTCGCCCGGCTCGGCAGGCCCGACCGGGAGGCGCTGTGCACGGCCCTGCCGAGCCTGGCCGTCACGCTGCACGAGGAGGCCGCCACTGGGGAGGCCGAGCAGCCATGACGCGCGACACCCCGTACGGACGAGGGACACCCGCCACCGCCGACGCCCGGGACATCCCGCCACCGGGCTCTCCGCACACTCCTGCCAATGACGGCAGCTCCACGCACCCTCCTGCCGCAGACGGCTCTCCGGACATCCCCGGAGCCGCCGGCGCCCGGGCTGCCACCGACGGCTCCGCCGGCCTCGCCGCCGAGGGCGCTCCGGTCACCACGGACCCGGCCGGTGCCTCCGCCTGGGCTGCCCCCGGTCGCTTCCGCCCCCGAGGCTGCCCGGGGTGCCACCGACCCGGCTGCTGCCCCCTCGGGGGCCGCCCCGGCTGCCCTCGACCCCGCCGGCGCCTTCGCCGAGGCCACTGCGGTCGCCGCTGCTGCCTCCGCCGCTGCTGCTTCGGGGCCTGCCGTAGCCTCCGCCGAGGCAGCCCCGGTCGCCACGGATCTGGCCGCTGCCCCACGAGGGCCGCCCGGCTGTGCTCGACCCCGCCGACGCCTCTGCCGGTGCCTCTGCGGAGGCGCCTGCGGCCTCCGTCGAGGTCGTTGCAGTCGCTCCGACCCTGCGGGTGCCTCCGTCGATGCTGGCCCCCGCTGCCCCACCTCGGGGGCCGCGCGGCTGCCGTCGGCCCCGCCGGTGCCTCCGCCGAGGCGGTACTGGTCGTCACAGATCTGGCCGCTGCCCCTCGGGGGCCGCCCGGCTGTGCTCGACCCCGCCGACGCCTCTGTCGGTGCCTCCGCGGAGGCGCCCGCGGCCTTCGTCGAGGTCGCTGCAGTCGCTCCCGGCCCTGCGGGTGCCTTCGCCCCGCCGCTGCCCCCTACGGGACCGCCTCGGCCGCCCTGGCCGCGCCCGATCGGCTTGATCTTGCTGTGCGCGAAAGGAGGTGTTCGGGCTGCTCGGGCCGAACGGGGTCGGTGAGTGCACCGCGATCCGGTGCGTCACCATCCTTCGGCCGGCCCGTTGATCTTGTCGCGGACGTGATGTGCGGCACGCACCCCTGTCCGGCCGGAACGGGCTGTCGGCGGATTCTTCCTGGGCAGCGCTTGATCAGCGATCAAAGCGGGCGAATCCCCTGGCCACAGCGCATTCTGCTCATTTGACAGTGTGCTGAGCTCACAGATAGACAGCAGCTCTCGAAGGTCGAGAGGGGCACTGTGTACGAGCCGAACGTGGTCGGAGACTGGCAGGAGTACGAGGAGCATGCCGGTCTGCGGGTCCGCGTCCACCGACTGGAGGCGGCCGAGCCGCCGCGCGGTCGGGACGACGCCGCCGCCGGGCTGACGTACTTCAGTCTCCGGGTGACAGTCGAGAACCGTGGCGCCCGGAACTACGGCATCCACCTGGAGGACGGTCAGATCGACGTCCGCGTCGGCCCGGACGGCGAGGGCGCTTTCATCGACTGGCGCAATTCCCAGTTCATCGAGGGCTTCGACGTCTACCCGCTGCGCCGGGCCACCGCTGTGCTCTACGCCGCCGCGCCCGAGGCCGCCCTCACCCACGTGGACGTGCAGGTGCAGCTGCGGGTGGACGAGGAGTGGGCCGAGCGCCGGCTGTGGACGGGCGGTATCGGCGTCCTGGAGTCGGCCGCGGCGGCCACCCCCGCGGGCGCCGGTCAGGGCAGTCTGGCCCACCAGGTCAGCGTCTTCCTGAGGGACCAGACGGAGCCCGGTTCCGCCTGACCGTGCCGTGGCGGGCTCAGTGCGGGATGCCGTCGATGATCTCCCGCGCGCCCTGCCGGAGCAGCGCCACCGCCACCGAGGTGCCGAGTGTGGCCGGATCGAGCCGGCCCGCCCACTCGTGGGCGTTCAGCCGGGTCTTGCCGTCCGGGGTGAAGACACAGGCCCGCAGGGAGAGTTCCCCGCCGCGGTCCACGCGCGCGTACCCGGCGATGGGACTGTTGCAGTGCCCCTGGAGCACGTGCAGGAACATCCGCTCGGCCGTCGCCTCCCGGTGCGTGGCGGGGTCGCCGAGCCCGCTGACCGCGTCGATCAGCGTGGTGTCGTCCTCCCGGCACTGCAGGGCGAGGATGCCCGCGCCGATCGGCGGCATCATCGTCTCCGGGGACAGCACCTCGCTGATCACGTCGGTCCGGCCGATGCGCTCCAGGCCGGACACCGCGAGGAGCAGCGCGTCCGCCTCTCCGGCGGCCAGCTTCTCCAGCCGTCGGTTGGCGTTGCCGCGGAACGGCACACACTCCAGATGCGGGTGGGTGGTGGCCAGTTGGGCGATCCGGCGCACCGAGGAGGTGCCGATCCGGGCCCCGTCCGGCAGCTCGTCCAGGGTGAGCCCGCCCGGGTGCACCAGCGCGTCCCGGATGTCGTCCCGCTTCAGGAACGCGGCGAACACCGTCCCGGCCGGCAGCGGCCGGTCGGCGGGCACGTCCTTGACGCAGTGCACCGCGAGATCGGCCTCCCCGGCCAGCAGGGCGGCGTCCACCTCCTTGGTGAACGCGCCCTTGCCCTCCACCTGGGACAGATCGCCCATCCACTTGTCACCGGTCGTCTTCACCGGGACGACCTCGGTCCGTACGCCCGGGTGCAGTACGGCCAACTCGGCGCGGACCCGCTCGACCTGGGCCAGGGCCATGGGCGAGTCGCGGGAGACGATACGGATCAGTTCCGGCGCAGACATGGGGGACACGATAGACCCTCGGATGCCCCGCGCTCACGGACATGTGGGAGGGCGGCTCACGCGTTGGGGTCGAACGCGATCCCGGACGGCTTCGCCGACGCCAGGTGGGAGGCGAAGCTGTCGTCCTTCAGGCCGAAGTGCGCGCTCCCGAAGTCGTAGGCGCTCAACTTCTCGCGCAGGCCCGCCGGATAGCCGTTCCAGCCGACCAGGGGCGGGTACTGCCAGGTGTGCTTGTGGTTCTCCGGCGGCTCGTCGTTCGCGCCCGCGAGCCGGAAGCAGTGCGTGCTGATGCCGTCCTTGTGGTAGACGACCTTGGCATGCGTGCCCTCGAAGCGGACCTCGGAGGCCGGGTGCACGGTGAACGAGCCGTGGTTCGACGTCGACACGTACCGGACCTGCCCGTCCTGCACCCACACCGCCACGTGCTCCCAGTCGTGCCGGTGCCCGCCGATGCTGCTGCCGGCCAGCGCCTGGTCCTTCTCGAAGTACAGGCCGTAGAGGTAGGCGCACCAGCCGTTGTTGCACTTGGCGCGTGAGTAGCTGTTGGTGTTGTCGAGGTCGGAGGCGTCGTGGCAGTTGCCGTTGAGGGCGCCGGTCGGGTTCAGGCCCCCGTTGACCGTGCCGTCGGGGCCGATGGCCGGGGTCGGGTAGCAGCCGTCCGTGTCGTAGTCGAAGGCCGGCTGGTACGTCAGTTCGGCGGCCTCGGCGTTCTTCGGCAGGGCCAGGGGCGGGGCGGCGAAGGCGGCGGCGGGGAAGGCGACGACGAGGGCGGCGGCGGCCGGCACGGCGAACCATCTGCCGCGCCGGGCACGGTGAGCGAACGAGGGCACGGATTTCCTCCAACAGCGGTGGGGCGCAGGGGAGTTCAGCATCCCGTGAGCGCACCACGCTGCCAAGGGGTCACATGCGTCGCAGGAGTGAAGCGCGGCCGAACACCTGCCGCCGCTCCGGACGATGGGCGGATCGAAGGCCGACTCCGCTGCCTACGCGAGGTCTTCCGGCAGGTCCGCCGCCGACTCCTCCGGGGTGAGGTCCGGGCGCAGGCGCAGCCAGGACGGCTGGCGCAGCATGCCGTTCCGGGTCCGGGTGCTGTAGCTGACCTCGCCCACCAGCAGGGGCAGCACCCAGCGGGCGCCCGGCACGCGCGGCACGGGGTCGAAGGGGCACCGGTCGCTCGCCGCCTCCCGCAGCAGTCCCGCCAGCTGGGTGCGCTCGGCCTCGCTCCAGCCGGTGCCCACCCCGCCGACGTACCGCAGCCGTTCGTCCGCGTCGCGCTGGCCGACCAGCACCGCGCCGGGCAGCCCGCTCAGCCGTCCCTTGCCGGGCAGCCAGCCGCCGACGACCACGTCCTCGGCCCGCATGTTCCGGATCTTGATCCAGGCGCGGGAGCGCACCCCGGGCTCGTACACCGAGTCCAGCCGCTTGCACACCAGGCCCTCCAGGCCGTGCTCCCGGGTGGCGCGCAGCGCCTCGGCGCCGTGCCCGGTCACGGCGGCCGGTGTCGACCAGTACGGCCCGGCGAGCCCCAGCCCCTCCAGCCGCGCCCGCCGTCGTACGTAGGGCTGCCGTACCAGGGACTCGTCCAGGTACGGCACGTCGAACAGCACCAGGTGCACCGGCATTTGGGCGGCCCGGCGCGCCGCCCGCGCGGGGGCGTGCGCGAGACCCATCCGGCTCTGCAGCAGCTGGAAGTCGGCCCGGCCCCGCTCGTCCAGGGCCAGCACCTCGCCGTCCAGCACGGCGGGGGCGGCGCCCAGGGCCGCGCCGAGCGGTCGCAGCTCGGGGTAGGCCGCCGTGATGTCCTCGCCCGAGCGTGCGCGCAGCAGCACCGTGCCGTCGCCGGGCAGATAGACCATCACCCGCTGCCCGTCCTGCTTGGTCTCGTACGCCCACCGCGTGTCCTGGGCGGCCGGCGGGAGGGTGCCCGGGGTGGCGAGCATCGGCGGGATGAGTGGCAGGGTCACGGCGGTCACGGCAGAAGGTCTCGACCGGGCCCGGCACCCTCACGCGCCTTTCCGCGCGGGTTCCCCTGAACGGGCCCCGTCCCCCGGCACCGACGTCGCACGCGCCGGGACCGGGGTGGCCGGCGCGGGTGCCGGGCGCCCGCTCAGGCGACCTGTTCGGCCGACGGCTCGGTGGCCGCCGTCGCCGGGGCCGTGCCGTCGGGGCGGTGGCGGGGGAGGAAGGCGGCGAGGACGAAGGCGAGGGCCGCCGCGCCCGCGCCGATCGCCATGACGACCTTGAAGCCGCTCTCGGACGGCAGCGCGCGGCCGCCGAGGCTGATCGTCATCTGGGCCAGGATCACCCCCGCGACCGCGCTGGCCGCCGAGGTGCCGATGGACCGCATCAGCGTGTTGAGGCTGTTGGCGGCGGCCGTCTCGGACGGCGGCACCGCACCCATGATCAGGGCCGGCATGGCGCCGTAGGCGAAGCCGACACCCGCGCCGACGACACAGGAGACCAGTACCAGCTGCCAGACCTCGCTCATCAGCACGATGTTGAGTCCGTACCCGGCGGCGACGATGATCGCGCCGGTCATCAGCGTGACCTTCGGCCCCCGGGACTTGGTGATCATCGCGGAGACCGGGGCCATGGCCATCATCACCAGACCCTGCGGGGCCATCACCAGGCCCACGGTGAGCATGGACCTGCCGAGGCCGTAGCCGGTCTGCGTGGGCAGCTGGAGCAGCTGCGGCAGCACCAGGGACATCGCGAACATCGAGAAGCCGAACGCGATGGAGGCCAGGTTGGTGAACAGCACCTGGCGGCGGGCCGTGGTCCGCAGGTCGACCAGCGGCTGCGCCGTACGCAGCTCGAAGAGGCCCCAGGCCGGCAGGACGACGACGGCGAGGGCGAACAGGCCCAGGGTGGTGCCGCTGCCCCAGCCCCAGTCGGCGCCCTTGGAGACGGCCAGCAGCAGCGAGACCAGCCCGACCGCCATGCCGAGCGCGCCGGCCAGGTCGAAGCGCCCACCGGTGCGCACGCTCGACTCCGGCACCAGGCCCAGCACGCACAGGAACGCGACGACGCCGAGGCTCGCGGAGGTCCAGAACAGCACGTGCCAGTCGAAGTGGTCGGCGATGAAGGCCGCGGCGGGCAGTCCGAGGGCACCGCCGACGCCCAGCGAGGCGCTCATCAGCGCGGTGGACCCGGCCAGCTTCTCCGGCGGCAGCTCGTCGCGCATGACGCTGATGCCCAGCGGCACCACGGCGGCGGCGAGACCCTGCAGGGCGCGGCCGGCGATCATCGGGACCAGGGTGTCGCTGAGCGCGCACACCACCGAGCCGGCCACCAGCAGCACCAGGCTGACCAGCAGCAGGCGCCGCTTGCCGAACATGTCGCCGAGCCGGCCGGCCACCGGGGTGGCGACGGCGGCGGCCAGCAGCGTGGCCGTGACCGCCCAGGCCGCGTCGGACGCCGAGGCGTGCAGATAGCCGGGCAGCTCCGGAACGATCGGGATCACCAGGGTCTGCATCAGCGACACGGTGATGCCGGCCAGGGCCAGTACCGCGACCACGGCACCCGGCCGGGCCGGAGCGGAGCTGTCGGCCTCGGCGGGCCGGGCGGGGGCGTCGGACATGAGAGGGAACCTTCCGAGGAGCGGGAGAGGAGCGCCGGACGGGACGACCGACCGCAATTTAAGTCAACTGCTTGACTTACTCTAGCGATGGGCTGCGGCGTGCGCGGGGCCGGTCCCCGTGGGCCCGATCGGCCCCGTAGGCTGCACTCGCTGGACCTCGCCGCCCCGGTCGAGGACCTGGTACGGAGCGCGGGACCGGCCGGACCAGGGCGGTGCGCAGTCCCGGAGCGGTGGTGAGCATGGCGCGCAGTACGGCGCGGGCCGAGCAGGTGAGCGCGACGCGGGAGGCGATCCTGACCGCGGCGGAACGGCTGTTCGCCGAGCACGGCGTGTACGCCGTCTCCAACCGCCAGGTCAGCGAGGCCGCGGGGCAGGGCAACAACGCCGCGGTCGGCTACCACTTCGGCACCAAGGCCGACCTGGTGCGCGCGGTCGCCCGGCGGCACGCCGGGCCCATCGAGGCGCTCAGGGAACGGGCCCTCGCGGCGGCAGAGGGCTCCACGGACGTCCGCGACTGGGTCGACTGCCTGGTCCGCCCGGTCACCGAGCACCTGGCCGGACTCGGCAGCCCCACCTGGTACGCCCGGTTCTGCGCCCAGGTGATGACCGATCCGGCGCTGCACGAGATCATGGTCGAGGAGTCCCTGACCTCGCCGGCGCTGCGCGAGGCGATCGAGGGTCTGAACCGCACCCTCCCGGAGCTGCCGCCCGAGGTCCGCGCCGAGCGCGGCCAGATGGTCCGGGTACTGATCCTGCACACCTGCGCCGAACGGGAGCGGGCCCTGGCCGCGGGCACCCCGACCCCGCGCGCCTCCTGGAGCGAGGTCGCCACGGGGCTCGCGGACGCGATCGTGGGCCTGTGGCTGGCCCAGGCCGGCGGCACCCGCTGAATGCATGCGGCTCCTCGGGATGCGCTACGACAGGGGTCGCGCTGCCGCGACCACAGGAGCGCGCTCCCGAGGAGTCCGGAAGAACATGGGTGAGCCGGCCGGAGCGGGAGCGGTCAGGTGAAGGTGACCGACCGGAGCTTCAGGCGCTCGCTGCCGTACCCGGTGAACGGGCGCAGCGTGAACGAGTCGCCGGTGCAGTCCGGCTCGGTGAAGACCGTCGTGAACGCGTTGGTCCGGTTGCGCGGCGAGTGGGCGGGCGAACTGGAGCCGGGGTCCGCGACCTCCGGGAGGGTGTGGCACACCCCGCTCTCCGGGGCGTCCAGCACGCCGGTCCGCGGGGCGCCGTCCAGGCCGGTGTAGACGTACGTGAACTGCCCCTCCGCGGCCGAGGCGGAGGCGGGAACGGTCAGGACCAGGGCGAGTGCGCCGAAGGCGGCGACCGCGGCATGACGGAGACGCATGGCAGAGCTGTCCCTTCACCAGGAGCGATGACGTGCGGAGATCACTCTTCCGAGGTGCACGCCGCCCCGGGAGGCCGGTCGGCCGCCGAATCGATCCCCCGTCACCCGAACGGCCGAGCGCCGCCCGGCCGGGGTCAGGGTGACCGCGGCGGTCTGACCCACCCCAGCGACCGCTCGACGGCCCGCTGCCAGTTGTCGTACTCCGACTCCCGCAGCGCGGGGTCCATGTCGGGCAGCCACTGGGCGGCCTTGTGCCAGTTGCGGCGCAGCACCTCCAGGTCGGACCAGTAGCCGGCGGCGAGCCCGGCCGCGTAGGCGGCGCCCAGCGAGACCGTCTCGGCGACCATGGGCCGCACCACGGGCACGCCGAGCACGTCGGCCACGAACTGCATGAGCAGATTGTTCGAGGTCATGCCCCCGTCCACCTTCAGCTGCTGCAGGGAGACCGAGGAGTCGGCGTTCATGGCGTCGACGACCTCCCGGGTCTGCCATCCCGTGGCCTCCAGCACGGCACGCGCCAGGTGCCCCTTGGTGATGTACGAGGTGAGGCCGACGACGACGCCGCGCGCGTCGCTGCGCCAGCGGGGCGCGAACAGCCCGGAGAAGGCGGGGACGATGTAGCAGCCGCCGTTGTCCTGGACCGTCCGCGCGAGCGTCTCGATCTCCGGGGCGCTGCTGATCAGGCCCAGGCGGTCCCGGAACCACTGGACGAGCGCGCCGGCGATGGCGATCGACCCCTCCAGGGCGTAGGCCGGCCGCTGGTCCCCTATCTTGTACGCGACGGTCGTGAGGAGTCCGTGCCGGGACCGTACGAGGTCGCCCCCGGTGTTGAGCAGCAGGAAGCTGCCCGTTCCGTAGGTGCACTTGGCCTCGCCCGGGGCGAAGCAGGTCTGGCCGAAGAGGGCGGCCTGCTGGTCGCCGAGCGCGGCCGTGATGGAGACACCCGGCAGGAGCGCGCGGGCCTCGCCGTACGGCTCGGCGGACGACCTGATCTCGGGCAGCATCGAGCGGGGCACCCCGAAGAAGGTCAGAAGCTCGTCGTCCCAGGTGAGCGTGCGAATGTTCATCAGCATCGTGCGGCTGGCGTTGGTGGCGTCGGTGATGTGCAGGCCGCTGCCGGCGCCGCCGGTGAGATTCCAGATCAGCCAGCTCTCCATCGTCCCGAACAGCACCTCGCCGTCCTTGGCGCGCTGCTCGACACCCTTGACCTGGTCGAACAGCCACCGGATCCGCAGCGCCGAGAAGTAGGTCGAGGGCGGCAGGGCGCACCGGTCCAGGAAGAACTCCTCTCCGGGGCTGTGCCGGAGGTCCTCGACGAGCGGTGCCGTACGGGTGTCCTGCCAGACGATCGCCCGGCCCAGCGGAGCGCCGGTCCGCCGGTCCCAGAGAACCGTCGTCTCCCGCTGGTTGGCCAGGCCGATGGCGGCGACCTGCCCCTGGCCGACATCGGCGGCGGACAGCGCCTCCGGCACGATCCGCCGCAGGTTCTGCCAGATCTCGACGGCGTCGTGCTCGACCCAGCCGGGCCGGGGGAAATGCTGCTGATGTTCCTTCTGCGAGACCGAGACCAGCCGCCCGCGGTGGTCGAACAGGATGCATCGGGTCGAGTTGGTGCCCTGATCGATGGACATTACGTACCGTTCAGCCATGATCGGGTCTGCCTTCCGACGGATCGAGGGGCGGCTGTCCTGGCCTACCAGCGGGCGGCTCCCAGATCTCTGGAGATCGCCCGCGCGGCCTCACGGATCAGGGTGACCAGGCTCGGGCGGGGGTGGCCCTGGCTGTCGCAGAGCCGCTCGACCGGACCGGACAGCCCGATGGCGCCCACGACGAGACCGCCGTGCCCCCGGATCGGCGCCGCGATCCCGGCCTCGCCCATGCTCATCTCCTGGATCTCGGCGGCCCAGCCGACCTCCCTGACCTCGGTGAGCGCCCGGGCGAGCCGCTCCGGGTCGACCAGGGTGTGCCGGGTGTACGCCTCCAGCGGCTTCTGGGCCGGCTCGACGGTCGCGGTGCCGTAGGCCAGCAGCACCTTGCCCAGAGAGGAGGCGTGCAGCGGCAGCAGCGCGCCCACGTCCAGCGTCTGGAAGGTGTCGTCGGGCCGGAACACATGGTGGACGATCAGGACGCTGCCCTCCAGGGGCGTCCCCAGGCGTACCGCCTCCCCGCTGCGGGCGGCCAGGGCGTCGGCCCAGTTCAGGGAGCGCGAGCGCAGCTCGTTGACGTCCAGGTAGCTGGTGCCGAGATGCAGCAGCGCGGCTCCGAGCTGGTACTTCCCGGTCGCCGCGTCCTGCTCCACGAAGTCCACGTGCTGGAGCGTGCGCAGAATGCCGTGGGCGGTACCCTTCGCCAGCCCCAGCGAAGCCGCCACCTCGCCGAGCCCGAGTCGGCGAGGCCCACCGGCGAGCAGACGCAGAATCGCCGCCGCCCTTTCGATCGACTGGACCGGGCCGGTCATGAAGCGAGCCTATTACCGCCGCGGACGCTTCGCCCCGCGGACGGAGGACGCACGGGAACCGCGGCGTTCGGTAATGCCGACCGCCATTCATTGACCCACCCGATTTGTGTCCATACGGTGCATGGGAGCCCGGGAAGAGCGCCGGGATACGGCGCCGGACCGGCTGGACACACCATCAGGAGAGAACATGGCGGCACAGCTCAACACGCTGCTTCGGGCGGCATGCGAACACATGTGTTCGGTGCCGCCCGTCCCCGGCGCCGTCTCGGCCGTACGCCGGCGGGTCGCCGCGGTCCTCGCCGACTGGAGCGTGTGTCCGGAGATCGTCGACGACGCGCTGCTCGTGGTGTCGGAGCTGGCCACCAACGCCGTCATTCACGCCCGGCCCCCGGCCGAGCTGCGGCTCTCCTGGGTGCGCGGCGACGGCGACCGCACCCTGCGCGTCGAGGTCACCGACCAGGGACCCGCGATTCCGGGACAGTCCCTCGCCGGGATCGACCCGGACGAGCACGGCCGCGGCGAGACGATCGTCCACGCCCTGGCGACCCGACACGGCATACGCCTGCACGCCGACGGCGTGACCCGGTGGGCCGAACTGGTCGCGGTCTAGAGCGCCGCCTCCGACCGGGGCAGCACCCGCACCGGCTCGTCCGCGCCCTGCTTCCGCAGCAGAAGCAGGGCCGCGTCGTCGTGCAGCCGCCCGCCCACGTGCGCCAGCAGCTCGTCGTGGAGCGCGGTGAGCGTGCGCGCCGGCTCGTCGGAGACACACCGGGCCAGCCCGTCGACCAGCGGATAGAACGCGCGCGACTGATCGCGGGCCTCGGTGACCCCGTCGGTGTACAGCAGCAGCTGGTCCCCCACCCCGAAGTGCAGGCGCTGGAGGCGGGGGGAGGTGTCCAGCAGGGAGCGCAGCCCGAGGGGCGGCGTGGGATAGGCGGGTTCCACCGCGGCGACGTCCCCGGACGCGGAGATCACCAGCGGCGGCGCGTGCCCGCAGTTGACGACCTCCAGCTCCCCGGACCGGGGCAGTCCGACGACCACGGCGGTGACGAAGTCGTCGGGGCCCAGATTGCGCGCCAGGCTCCGCTCGATCCTGCTGACGACCGCGAGCAGGTCGGGCTCGTCGTACGCGGCCTCGCGGAACACCCCGAGCACGAGCGCGGTGGTCCCCACCGCGGGCAGCCCCTTGCCGCGCACGTCGCCGACGATCAGCCGGACTCCGTGCGGGGTGGGCACCAGGGCGTACAGGTCCCCGCCGATCCGGGCCTCCGCCGCGGCGGCGCTGTAGCGGACGGCCACCTGGAACGGGCCGACGGTCTCCGGGACGGGGTGGAGCAGGGCGTGCTGGGCGGCCTCGGCGACGGAGCGGACGGCCGCGAGGACCCGTTCCCGGCGGACCCGCAACGCGCCGGCCAGGCCGCTCGCCGCGGTGACGGCCAGCAGGGCGCACAGGACGGCCGCCAGCTCTCGGGCCGACACACCGTGTCCGAGGCCCAGGAACGTGCCCGTCGCCATGGCGAGCAGACCGGCCCAGAGCACACCGCGCGGCGCGTTGGTGGTGGCCGCCAGCGCGGGAGCCGCCGCCAGCAGCGGCAGCCAGACCGTCCCCGCCCCTCCGGCCAGGCCGACGAGCACGACGACGGCGACGACCAGCACCGGCAGCACGCGCGTGCCCGAGGTCAGCTGCCCGGTGGCATGCCGGCGCAGCGATGCCCAGCCGTCGGCCACACGGTTCCTGGGCAGCCGCATCGGCGCGTGGTCGCCTCGATGGTGTCGGGCCTGGCTCATGTTTCGTCCGCAGTCCTCACCTGTAGGGGTTGCGCACCCGGAATGTCCGTTTCGTCAAGGAAACGGGTCGGGCACGGGGTGCCACAAGGAGCGGATTTTCAGATAGTGAGCGAGAGGCTCCTGGTCACACGACTCGCGATCGGGAGCAGTCGTGCCCGGATGTCCTGGAGCTGGGCCCGTCGGTCCACCGGCAGGGAGACTCCGAGCGAGCCGGGCGTGTCCCCGCGGTACACGGGCACGGCGACACACACCGTGCCGAGCGCGTACTCCTCCAGGTCCGTGACGGCGGGCGCCAAGGGGGGCGTGTCGAGCCTGCGGAGCAGCTCCGGGAGGCTGGTGATCGTCCGTGGCGTGAGGTCGGCGAGGTGGTGCCTGGACAGATAGTCCCGGCGGGCCTCCTCGTCCAGCTCACGCAGCACGGACTTGCCGAGTGCGGTGGCGTGCCCGGCGTCCTCGAACCCGACCCAGAGATCCACTCGCGGCGTACGCGGGCTGTCGACGATCTCGGCCACCCTGATCTCGCCGTCCTCGTAGAACGTGAGGTACGCGGCGCTGGACAGGTCGTCCCGCAGCGCCGCCAGGGCCGGCCGCACCCGGCTGAGCAGCGCCTGCGCGCGGCTCGTCGCCTGCAGGGTGTTCAGTTTGTCGCCGAGGACGAAGCCGCCGTCGGCCAGCTTCCGCACGTATCCGTCGTGCACCAGGGTGCGCAGCAGGTGGTAGGCGGTGGCCAGGGGCAGCCCCGTCTCGCGCGCCAGCTGTTTCGCCGGCGCGCCGTTCTCGTGCGCACTCACCGCCTCCAGCAACCGGAAGGCCCGCTGCACGGAGCTGATGAGTGTGGGGCCGTCCTGAGCACCCATACGACCAGGTTGCCGCGGGCACCTGGCACGAGCAAGGCAGGCCGGGAAGGGAACGCCGTACCGGCCGCCGTGAGGGGGGTGCCCGGCCGGTCGACGCGCCGCTCAATGCCGTGCCGCAGTGAGGCTCAGCGTGTTCGCCACCACCACCGCGCCGATCCCCGTCCACTCCGCCGCGCCGAGCCCCTGGCCGAGGATCACCCAGCCGACCACGGCCGCCAGGACCGGGTTGACGCTCATGAACAGGCCGAACGTCTGCGCCGGCACATGGCGCAGGGTCAGCAGGTCGGCCACGTACGGCACGGCCGAGGAGAGGACCCCGGCGGCCACGGCGCACAGTACGGCCCCGGCGGTCGGCGGGTGGGAGAGCGCGACGGCGACACCGACGGGCAGGAAGGCCAGGGCGGACACGGCCGAGGCCGCCGCCGCGCCCTGTGCCCCGGGGACGCGCCGCCCGACGACCCGGTTGAGCAGGATGTACGACGCCCAGCAGCACGCGGCGGCCAGGCCCAGGGCCATCCCCGTGTAGTCGGCGGAAGGGCTCGGCCGCATCAGGACGACGACCCCGGCACCGGCCAGCACCGCGCACCCCGCGTCCAGCCGGCGCCGGGACGCGGCGAGCGCGATGGTGAGCGGCCCGAGGAACTCCAGGGTCACGGCGAGGCCCAGGCCGATCCGGTCCACGGCGCTGTACAGGCTGAGGTTCATCGTGCCGAACACCCCGCCGAGCAGCAGCACCGGCCACCACTGCCGCCAGGTGAAGCGGCGCAGCCGGGGGCGGGCGACGGCGCACAGGACGAGCGCGGCGACGTACTGCCGTACCGCCACCACACCGAGCGGACCGAGGACGGGGAAGGCCAGCGCGCCGACGGCCGCGCCGGTCTGGTTGGAGAGCCCGCTGCCGGCCAGGACGGCCAGTCCGGCCGACCGCCGGGGCCGGGGCGGGGACGGCGACTGGTGCGCGGGCACGCTCGCGGTCACGGACCCGGCGGCTCCCGGGTGTTGGAGAGCTGATCGCATGATCGGGATCGTGCGCCGCCCCGCTACTTGCGCAAAATGCATCCGCGTTTCGATCTATACGCTGAGCGTATGCAGGATATCGATCTGCGCCAGTTGCGCTGTCTCGTTGCCATCGTCGACGAGGGCACGTTCACGGACGCGGCGATCGCCCTGGGCGTCTCCCAGGCCGCCGTGTCGCGCGCCGTCGCCTCCCTCGAACGCGCCCTGGGCGTACGGCTCCTGAGGCGCACCTCCCGCGAGGTGACCCCCACCGCGACCGGCATGCGCGTGGTGGCGCAGGCCCGGCGGGTGCTCGCGGACGTGTCCGACCTGGTCCGGGAGGCCACCTCGGGGCACACCCGGCTGCGTATCGGCTATGCCTGGTCGGCGCTGGGCCGGCACACGGTCGCCTTCCAGCGCCGCTGGAGCGCGGCCCACGGCGACACCGACCTGCATCTGGTCCGCGTCAACTCGCCCTCCGCCGGGCTCGCCGAGGGCGCCTGCGACCTCGCCGTCGTCCGCAGACCGCCGGACGACCGGCGCTTCGACACCGCCATCGTCGGGCTGGAACGGCGGCTGTGCGCGCTCGCCGCCGACGACCCGTTCGCCCGGCGCCGCTCCGTGCGGCTCGCCGACCTCGCCGACCGGGTCCTGCTCGTGGACCGCCGTACCGGCACGGCCACCCCCGACCTCTGGCCGCCGGAGGTCCGGCCGGCCACCGAGGAGACGCACGACGTCGACGACTGGCTGACCGTCATCGCCGCCGGGCGAGGCATCGGGGTGACCGCCGAGTCCACCGCGCACCAGTACCGCAGGCCCGGCATCGTCTACCGGCCGGTGCGCGACGCCGAACCCGTCGCCGTACGGCTCGCCTGGTGGCGCGACGACCCGCATCCGGCGCTCCAGGCGGTGCTCGAACTGCTCACGGAGCTGTATCGCACCGGGTGACTCCGCACGCGTGCCAAGGCCGCGCTCACCGCCGGTGGCGAGCAGCCGGCCGAACCGGCGGACCTCGGCGCGGCGATGGAGAAGGGGGGACCGGAACGCGCGAACGGCCCCCAGGGTGTCTACCGTCCAGTAATATCCGGCGGCAGGACACCAGAGGAGGAACCGTGCCCCGGTCCGAACGCTCACCCCTGCTGCTGGCCGGCCTGCTGGCCGCCGCCGGGGTCGCCCACTTCGCCTCGCCACGCCAGTTCGACGCGACCATCCCCCGCCGGCTGCCGGGCTCGCCCAGGGCCTGGACGTACGGCAGCGGGGCCGTCGAGCTGGCCCTGGCGGCCGGGATCGCGGCACCCCGGACGCGCCCGCTCGCCGCGAAGGCGGCAGCCGCCTTCTTCGTCGGCGTGTTCCCGGCGAACGTCCAGATGGCCGTCGACTGGCGCGACCGGCCGGCGCCGCTGAAGGCGGCTGCCCTGGCCCGGCTGCCCCTCCAGCTGCCCCTGGTGCTGTGGGCGCGCGGAGTCGCCCGGAACGGGGAGGGACGGTCGTGACCGAACGCATCGCCGTCGGGGACAAGGCCGAGGACTTCGCCCTGCCCGACGAGACCGGTACCACCCGCCGGCTCACCGAGCTGCTGACCGAGGGCCCGGTCGTCCTCTTCTTCTACCCCGCCGCCCTCAGCCCCGGCTGCACCTCCGAGGCCTGCCACTTCCGCGACCTCGCCGCCGAGTTCGCCGCCGTCGGCGCCCGGCCCGTCGGCATCAGCGGCGACGACGTCGACAAGCAGCAGGAGTTCGCCGGCCGCCACCGCCTCGGCATCCCGCTGCTGTCCGACCCCGACGGCACGGTCCGCGAACAGTTCGGTGTCAGACGCGGCTTCTCCCTCGTCCCGACCAAACGCGTCACGTTCGTGATCGCCCAGGACCGCACCGTCCTGGAGATCGTCCGCAGCGAACTGCGCATGAACAGCCACGCCGACCGGGCCCTCGCCGCCCTGCGCGCCCACCGGGGCTGAACGGCGCCGACCGGCCGCTCGATGCGCACGGGCTGCCCCGGGGAACAGCCGGCACCTCACTCCGCGTCGTCGGCCGCCGCGACCTGGGCCAGGGTGCGTCCGGTGCGCACCGAGCGGGCCCGGCGAGGGTCGGGCGTGCCGTGCCCGGCCGACCGCGCCGGCCCCTTGCGCACCAGCAGCCAGGCCTCCTCCTCGTCCTCACCGCTGCGGAAGCGGGTGAGGGCGTACTCGCCGTGCAGCTTGGTGCCGTGCAGCCGGAAGGTGGCGTGCCCGCGCTCCAGCGACTCCCCGAAGTCCACCGGGCGCCCCCTGCGGTCATGGCTGAGCGGCTCGTACGTCCCGCGGTCCCACACGATCACGGTGCCGCCACCGTACTCGCCCTTCGGGATCACGCCCTCGAAGTCCTCGTACTCCAGCGGATGGTCCTCGGTCGGCACCGCCAGCCGCTTGTCCGCGGGATCGCTGGACGGGCCCTTGGGGATCGACCAGGACTTCAGCACGTCCTCGACCTGGAGCCGGAAGTCGAAATGCATACGGCGCGCATCGTGGATCTGGACCACGAAACGAGGCTCGTCGCCCCCGCCGGGGGCCGTCTCGCCCGACGGCTCGCGGGTCCGCTCGAAGTCGCGCTTGCCGCGGTACGTCCGCAGCCGGTCCTCAGCAGCCACGTGCGGCTCCTTCCGTACGACCGCCTCACCGCGCCCCCGAGTACCCCGGACCCGGCCCTTCAGCCCGCGACAGCCCGGCCGACGACGGGACCGTCCCTCGACTGTGTCGTCCCTCCAGCCACGCGGATAGGCTGAGCGGTGATCAACCGGGCGGGTGGGAGAGGGCAGCGGACGGCATGGGCGGCGGCGCGGACAGGAACGGCACGGGCGGCGGGCGGCCCACCTCGCGGGACGTCGCCCGGCTCGCCGGCGTCTCGCACACCGCCGTCTCCTTCGTCTTCAACGGCCGCGCCGAGGGCAACCTCTCACCCGCCACCCAGGAACGCATCCGGCAGGCCGCCGCCCAGCTCGGCTACCGGCCCGACCCCGTCGCCCGCGGCCTGCGCCGCCGCCGTACGGCCGTGATCGGCCTGGTCACCGACGAGATCGCCGCGTCCCCGTTCGCCGGGCGACTGCTGCGCGGGGCCATGGAGACCGCCTGGGACAGCGACCACCTCGTCCTCACCGTGGACTCCGGCGGCGACCCCGCCAAGGAGGACGCGGCCGTCGCCGAACTCCTCGACCGGCGCGTCGACGGCATCATCTACGCCGCGATGTCCCTGCGCCGGGTCCGGGTCCCCGAGGGCCTGCACCGCACCCACTCCGTGCTCGCCAACTGCCTGCCCGACGACGACTCCCTGCCCGCCGTCATCCCCGCCGAGCGGGCCGGCGGCCGTACGGCCGCACGCCTGCTGCTGGAGGCCGGGCACCACAGGGTGGCCCTGGTCGGCGGGCAGGACGACATCGCCTCGGTGGAGCGGCTGCGCGGCTACCGGGACGCCCTGCGCGCCGAGGGCATCACCGTGCCCCGGGAGTGGGTCGTCCGCACCGGCGGCGAGATCACCAGCGGCCACGAGGGAGCCGTCCGGCTGCTCGACGGCACCGCCCCGGACCGCCGGCCCACCGGGATCTTCTGCTACAACGACCGGGTCGCGGCAGGCGTGCTGCATGCCGCGACCCGGCTCGGGATCGCCGTACCCGGCGAGCTGTCGGTGGTCGGCTACGACGACCAGGAACACATGGCCGCCTACCTCACCCCGGCCCTCACCACCGTCGCGCTGCCGCACCGGGCGATGGGCGAGGCCGCGGCCCGGCTGCTGCTCGACGCCATCGACACCGGCCGCACCCCGCCCGCCACCGTACGGCGGCTGGCCTGCCCCGTCGTCAGCCGCGCCTCGGTGGGACCTGCTCCCACGCGCTGACCTCGGCGTCCCCGTCCACCAGCAGCTCGGCGACATCGTCCGGCCGGCGGTACACCCGCTCCGTCACCGTCGCCCGGTCCGCCACGAACAGTTCGAGCAGCGAGCCGTCCCCGAGGACCCGGACGCTGAGCCGCGGCCCCGGCGGCACCCGTACCGTGACCGGCGCGGATCCCTCGCCGCCCGAGCGGGGCCGGCCACCGTGGTCCAGGACGGCGGTGCCCGTGTCCGGGTCCAGCCGGACGGTCAACGCGCCGTCCGCCGCCCGCAGCAGCGTGACCGTGGTGGCACCGCGCGCCGTCACGGTCAGGTCGTACGACAGCGGGAGCGGTACCGCCCGGCCCGGGACGGTCGCGAACGGCTCGGCCGCGCGCAGGAGGTCCAGCTCCGGGGCCGGTACGACCCGGAGGGCGCCGTCGGGGTGGACGTCGACGACCCGGGGTGCGGTGAGGGTGCCCGCCCAACCCGCCGCCAGCACCGACGCCGCGTCCCGCGCCTCCCACGACCAGCCCCACATCAGGGCACGGCCGGACTCCTGGAGGACGGCGGGGGCGTAGAAGTCCCGGCCGTGGTCGAGCCGGCCACCGGTGCGGGGAGAGAAGACCAACTCACCGTCCCCGGCAGCTCTCAGGCGGCCGGTCAGGTAGCCGGTCGAGCAGGGACGGCCGTCCCACAGGGACACCACGAGCACGTGCGCGCCGCCGGACGTCTCGAACAGCTGCGGGCACTCCCAGCCGACCGCCTTGTCGCCGAACGCGCCGGCGGCGGCCGGGTCATGGCCGTCCAGCAGCACGCCCGCGAACCGCCAGTCGGTCAGCTCGTCGCAGTCGTAGAGCAGCACCGACGGGGTGCCGTCGGCATGGCCGGCGCCGACGAGGGCCCAGCGCCGGCCGCCGTACCGGAAGACGAAGGGGTCACGGAACATCACCACGTCGAGTCCGGGCGGCGGTGCCGCGACCACCGGGGTGGGCAGGGGCCGCCAGGAGAGGAGCCGCTCGTCGGCCGGGTCGGCCGCGCGGGCCAGGCAGACGGTGCCGAGCCCGGTGTGGGAACGGTCGACGCCGGTGTACACCGCCGTGGGCACGCCACCGTCGTCCACCACGCACCCCGACCAGCAGCCCGCCTCGTCGGGGCCACCGGGCGTCGGGGTGAGGGCGATCGGGTGGTGCTCCCAGTGGACGAGGTCGGGACTGGAGGCGTGGCCCCAGTGGATGTCGGCGTGCACCGGCGCGGCCGGGTTGTGCTGGTAGAAGAGGTGATGGCGGCCCCGCCAGCGGAAGGGCCCGTTCGGGTCGTTGACCCAGTTGGCGGGCGGGCGGACCCGGAAGCGGGGGGCGGCCGGGTCCGGGGTGGGAGCGGCGGGGCTCAACGGTTGACTCCTGCGGAGGTGATGCCCTCGCGGAGAGGGCGCTGGCCGACGACGAACACGGCGACGGCAGGGAGCATGGAGAGGACGACACCGGCGAGGACCACCGAGATGGAACCGGTGCCGAGGTTGCCCTGCAGGGAGACCAGCCCCAGCGGCAGGGTGTAGTTCTGGCCGGAGGTCTCCAGGATCAACGGGCGGAAGAACTCGTTCCAGTGATAGTTGAAGGCCAGCACGCCGACGATCGCCAGACCCGGCCGGGCCAGCGGGGCGTACACGGACCGGAAGATCCGCCAGGGCCCGGCGCCGTCCAGCATCGCCGCCTCGCCCAGGTCCTTCGGCATGCCGAGGAAGTACTGGCGCATCAGGAAGGTTCCGAACGCGGTCGGAAACGCCGGAACGATCAGACCGAGCAGCGTGTCGGTCAGGCCCATCGACTTGAGCACCAGGAACACCGGGACGATCGTGACCTGCAAGGGGACCATCATGGTCGCCAGCACCAGACCGAACAGCGGCTTCTTGAAACGGAAGTCGAGCCGGGCGAACGCGTAACCGGCGAGCCCCGCGGTGATCATCTGGCCGATCGCGATCAGAGCGGTCACGAGAGTCGAGTTGAGCGCGAGCAGCCACACATCGATCTGCTCGAACACGCCGTGATAGGCGGCGGTACTGGGGTGCGCCGGAACGATCTGCGGCGGCAGATCGAACGAGTCCGCCGGAGTGCGCAGCGAGGTGGACACGGTCCACACGACCGGGCCGAGGGTCAGCAGCGCACACGCGGTCAGCCCGGCGATCCGCGCCCAGGGCCCGAGCGCGTACCGGGCACGGCTGAAGGTCAGGGTTGCTTGGCTCATGGGACTCACCCGGCTCACTGGTAGTGGACGAAACGCCGGCTGAGCCGGAACTGGACGGCGGTGACCGCCATGATCAGCACGAACAGCAGCACGCCCACCGCGGACGCCTCACCGAACCGCAGCTGCTCGAACGCCCTCTCGTAGATGACCATCACGACCGTGCGGGTGGAGTCGCCGGGCCCGCCGTCGGTGAGGACGTACGGCTGCTCGAAGACCTGCAGCGCGTTGATGATGCCGACCACCGAGGCCACCAGCAGGGTGGGGGAGAGCAGGGGCAGCGTGATGGCGAGGTGCTTGCGCAGGCCGGTCGCGCCGTCGAGCGCCGCGGCCTCGTGCACCTCCTTGGGGATGTTGTTCAGTCCGCCCACGAACAGCAGGAACGAGAACCCGAACTGCTGCCACACGTACACGACGATCACCGTGGCCATCGCGCCGTGCTCGGAGGTCAGCCAGGGCACCGGAGCGATCCCGATCAGCCCGATCAGCCAGTTGACCACTCCGAAGTCCTGGTTGAACAGGTACTTCATCACGACCGAGATGGACGCCGCGGAGAGCACGAGCGGGAAGAAGAACGCCGAGCGGAAGACCGATCGCAGCCACCCCGGCATCCGGCCGTTCAGCGTCAGCGCGAGCGCCAGGGCGATCAGGAGCTGCGCGGCGACCGCAAAGACCATGAAGACGAGCGTGTTGCGGAAGGACACCAGAACAGTCGAATCGCTGAACACCTCCCGGTAGTTGGCCGCACCGGAGAAATCAGGCGAATCGATCACGTTCCAGTGGAAGAGGCTCAGTACGACCGAACCGACGATCGGTACGACCGTGAAGATCACGATCCCGACCACGGTAGGCGCCAGGAACACCGCCGCCAGCAGCCGCGTCCCCCGCTCGCGCGCCGAAGGCCGCCCGGCCGCCACGGCCGGCGTCGCGGCCCGCCGCCGGACGGCGGGAATCCGGGTGTCCGTCTCCGTCATACGTCACGCTCCATGGCCTTCTCCAGATCTCCCTGCATCCGCCGCAGCGCGGGCCCGACCGAGCGCGGGCTCGCCAGCGCCGTCCCGGTGTGCTTGAGCAGCACCTGGGTCACCTCGGCGACCTGCGGCGGAGCCGGAATGGGCCCGGTGTCGGGGAACTTGTCGAGGGTGTCGTAGAAGACCCGCCAGTGGGCCGGGCCGGTCTCCCGGTAGCGGTCCGCGGTCAGCATCGAACGGCGGGCCGGGGTCGTCTGGTTGGTGGTGAACAGCGTGCCCAGGGTGTCCAGCCGGGCCGAGTACTTGATGAACTCCCAGGCCGCGTCCTGCTGCTTCGAGGTGCGCAGCAGCGCGTAACCGGCCGCGCCGAACTGGTGCCGCTGGGTGTGCCGGCGCGGGAAGTACTGCACGTCGAAGCCGTCGGCGCGCATCCCGGCGAGATGCAGACCGCCCGCCCAGAAGCCGCCGGCCGGTGTCACCCCGACCCGGCCGGTGGAGAACACCCCGATCAGATTCTGGCCGTTGCCGCCCTCGGGCCGGGTGCACAGCCCCTCCTGGACCAGGGCGGCGAGATAGTCGTACGCCTCCACGACCCGGTCGTCCGTGGCCTGCGGGGTCGTCCAGCGGAAACCACCGCCGCGGCCCTCGCGCCGTACCGCCGGATAGAAGGTGTCCCACAGCCAGGAGCCGCCCGGCGCCTTGGACTCGGCCAGCAGGTTGGTGCCGTTCGCGAACAGCCAGGGCACCACCCCGCCCCACAGCCGGTTGGTCCAGAAGTACGGCGTGAAGCGGGAGTCGCTCGCCTTCTTCATCCGGCGCAGCAGCGCGGTGAAGTCGTCCCGGGTCCAGTCGGCGGCCGGGAAGTCCGCGCCGGCGCGCCGCAGCACCTGGGTGTTGAGGTACATGTCGGCGGCGTTGAACTCGATCGGCAGCTGGTACAGGCTGCCCTCGTACATCATCGACTCCACCAGCGAGGGATGGACGTCGGCGAAGTACTCCGTCAGCTCGGCCGCGTCCCGCTTCACCCAGCGGTCCAGCGGCACGCCCAGGTGCCGGGCGAACAACTGCACGCCCTCGGTGGCCACATAGACCAGGTCGGGTGCGGTGCCCGCCGCGATCTGCGTGAGGATCTTCGCGAAGAAGTCCGACCAGTCCACGGCCTGCACCGCGTTGATCCGGACCTTGATGTCGGGGTGCAGCGCCCGGAAGCCGTCGACCAGGGCGCGGACCCCGGCCGGAGCGAACGCGGAACCCAGGGTGGCGACGACGAGCGAGCCGTCGTCGCGGCCGGGAATGTCGGCCCCGGTGAGCCGGTCCCAGCTCGCGGCGGTACCGGCGAGCGCGGCGGCCCCCGCGCCGTAGGCGCCGTAGCGCAACAGGGCGCGGCGGGAGAGGAGCGAGTCGGTCATCCAGATGTGCCTAACTCGTGTTAGTCAAGGTGTGATGCCCCAGATGATGAGAAGCGGGTCACACCCGTGTCAAGGCGTGGAAACACTTGACCTTTAACGAGTTAGGTCTAGAGTCCTGGAGCCATGACCCGTCACGAAGGGGGCCGGTACGTGATGCGTGGCCTGAGCCGAAGAGCCCTGTTCGCCTCCACCGCCGCCGGAGCCGGCACGGCACTGCTGCCCACGGCGACCGCCCGGGCCAAGCCGAAGCCCAAGCCCAAGCCGACGGCCGGCTGCGCGAGTTACCGCGCCGACTACCACTTCACCGTGCCCGACCAGTGGAAGAACGACCCACAGCGCCCGGTCTGGATCGACGGCGAGTACCACTGCTACTACCTCTACAACGCCGGCTACCTGGACGGTGCGGAGGGCACCGCCTGGCGGCTGGCCACCAGCACCGACCTCGTCTCCTTCACCGACCGCGGAATCGCCGTACCCAAAGACACGACCGTCAACGGAGACGTGTGGTCGGGTTCGGCGGTGGTCGACACGGGCAACACGGCCGGCTTCGGCGCGGGCGCGGTCGTCGCCCTCGTCACCATGTCACCCGGTGGCGGTACCGATCATCAGGAGCAGTTTCTGTACTACTCGACCGATGGCGGTCGTTCGTTCAGGAACCACGGCACCGATCCGGTCCTCGCCAACCCGGGCGTCATCGACTTCCGCGACCCCAAGGTGATCCGCGACGACGACCACGACCGCTGGGTGATGGCCCTCGCGGAACGCACCAAGGTCGGCTTCTACCACTCGGCCGATCTCAAGTCCTGGACGTACACGGGTGGTTTCGTCAAGGACGGCATCGGTGTGCTCGAATGCCCCGACCTGTTCCGCATCACCGCCGACGACGGCAGCGCGAAGTGGGTGCTGGGCGTGAGTGCGGACGGCACCCGGTCGGGGCAGCCCAACACGTACGCGTACTGGACGGGTTCGTTCGACGGCGGCGGGTTCACCGCCGACTCCGCCGAACCGCAGTGGCTCGACCACGGCTGGGACTGGTACGCGGCGGTCACCTTCGAGAAGCGGGACCCGGCCGGCACCCTCGACCCCGCCGCGCGCTACGCCCTCGGCTGGCTGAACAACTGGGCCTACGCGCACACCACCCCCACCATCGACTGCGACGGCTTCAACGGAACCGACTCGATCGTCCGCGAAGTCACCCTGAAGAAGGCCGCCTCCGGCGGCTACTACCTCGCCTCCCGCCCGGTCGCCGCGCTGGACGCCTACGTCACCCGTACGGTGAACCTGGGCGACCTGACCGTCGACGGCACCCGCCCGCTCGACCACACCGGCGTCTCCTACGAGCTGACGACGGAGATCACCTGGTCCCAACTCCTGGGTGCGGGCGTCCAGTTGCGCCGCTCGCCCGACGGCGTGCGCCACATCGACGCCGGAGTGTACGGCGACTACGCCTTCCTGAACCGGCGTGGCACCGTCCAGCCCGACGCCGGCGGCACCCGGCAGGAGAGCCACACTCCGTTCGACGCGTCGGCGGGCCGGGTGCGGCTGCGCATCCTGGTGGACCGTACGTCCGTCGAGATGTTCGTGGACGACGGCCGGTACGTGCACTCCGCCGAGGTGTTCCCCTATCTGGTCGACAACCGGCTGGCCCTCTTCACCATCGGCGGCACGGCGGTGTTCCGGAACACGGTGATCCGGGAGTTCGCCGTCTGAGGCCCCGGAGTGTCACGATCTGTCCGGCAACCGATACGGACGAGCACCGGAGGGCGCATGACGACGGACAGGGCGACCGTGGACGGATCGGAGCACCCCGCGGGCGCGGCGGAGAACGTGTCCGGCGTGGAGGTGAAGCCGGTCGCCGGGCACATCGGCGCCGAGATCACCGGCGTCGACCTCGCCGGGCCGCTGGACGACAAGGTGATCGCACTCATCAGGGACGCGGTCCTGCGCTGGAAGGTGGTGTTCTTCCGCGGACAGCGGCTGGACCACGCCGGTCATATCGCTTTCGCGCGCCGCTTCGGCGAGCCGGTCCTCCTCCCGCGCCGCGGACCGCACTCACCGCCCGACTTCCCTGAGATCGAGACCACCGCCGACCGGCTGGAACTGGCCGGACGGTACGGCATGGAGCGCGACGAGTGGCTGCACCGGCGCCGGCACACCCTGCTGCGCGGCTGGCACTGCGACTACGGCACCCGGATCGACCCGCCCGCCGCGACCGTCCTGCGCGCCGACACCGTTCCGCCCTACGGCGGCGACACCACCTGGGCCAACCTGGCCGCCGCCTACGCCGGACTGTCCGCGCCGGTCCGCGCCTTCGTGGACGGGCTGCGCGCCGAGCACCGGCTCGGCGTCGGCTACCAGCCCCGGCCCGGCGGCGACCCGTACGCCCGCCGCCTGCTGGACGAACAGGTCGCCTCGGTGCACCCGCTCGTCCGGGTGCACCCGGAGACCGGGGAGCGGGTGCTGTTCGTCAACGGCTACTACGTGGAGCAGATCGTGGACCTCTCCCGGCCGGAGAGCGCGGCACTGCTGGAGATGCTGGTGGAGCAGGCGGTGCGCCAGGAGTACACGGTCCGCTTCCGCTGGGAACCCGGCAGCGTCGCCTTCTGGGACAACCGGTCCACCATCCACCTCGCCCCCAGCGACCACACACACGTGGGCGCTCCCCGGATCATGCACCGGGTGATGCTGCAGGGCGATGTGCCGGTCGGGGTGGACGGGCGGCCGTCCGAACCCATCATCGGCACGGAGGCGGGCCGGTGGTGACTCAGCCGCCGGGCCGCCATCCCAGTGCCGGTCCCAGCTTCTCCGCCATGTCCGTCAGGATCTGCACATAGTCCTCGTGCTCGAAGGTGAACGGCAGCGCGAACGCCACCTCGTCGACCTCGCGGAACGCGGCGTGCGCGTGCAGCCGTTCGGCCAGCTCCGCCGAGGTGCCGACCAGGTCCGGCGCGAACAGCAGCCGCGCCGGACCCTGCGGGGAGGCGGTCCGGGGCAGCCGATCGGCCGCGTACCGCGCGTACCGGGCGCGCTGCTCGGGGCTCGCGGAGTCGGTGGGGATCACCACCAGGCCCTGGGAGACGCGGGCCGCGTCGCCGTCGGGGTGGTGCGCCCGGAACTCCCGGATGTGGGACAGCTGGATCTCGGCGAAGTCCAGCGGGCCGCCCGTCCCCTCGGCGGCCTCCGCCTTGACGACGCTGCTGGTCAGGAAGTTCATGCCGTGCTCCCCGGCCCAGCGGGCGGAGCCGAGGCTGCCGCCGCCGTACCACAGCCGCCGCCCGAGCCCGGGGGAGTGAGGCTGGACCACGCTGGAGAAGACCTCGATCCCCTCCACCCCGCTGAAGTCGGTGGCGGGCTTGCCGCGCACCAGGTCCAGCAGCCGTCGTACGCGCTCGTAGCCGAAGTCCTCCGTGTCGGCGGTGTCCGGATAGAGGGCGTCCTTGACCTGCTCGTAGTGCATCGGCGGGCCCGCGCTGACGCCAGGGTTCAGCCGGCCGCCGGACAGCACGTCGAGAGTCGCCAGGTCCTCGGCGAGCCGCAGCGGGTTCTCCCAGCCGAGGGGTGTCACCGCGGTGCCCAGCGCGATCCGGCGGGTCCGCTGCGAGGCGGCGGCCAGGACGGCGACCGGGGACGAGATGCCGTACTGCAGATGACGGTGGCGGACCCAGGCGCTGTCGAAGCCGAGCCGCTCGCCCAGCTCGATGATCTCCAGCGTCGACTCGTGGCCCCGGCCCGGGTCCGCCGCGTCGAACAGGCCGATGGTGAGGAAACCCAGCTTCCGCAGGGGGCGAGGGGTGGACGGCACGGGCTCCTCCAGCGGTCGTACGTCTGCTCCGCCCCGATTCTGGCAGGCGAGTGTGACAACCGTGTGATCAGTTCGCGCCGGCGCCGGGCAGCGGGATGACGACCTCGTCCTCGACCGGCGGATCGAGTTCCTGCGCGCGGTTGCCGGTCGCGGCGAAACAGCGCAGCCGGACCGCGTCCGGACCGACGTCCAGCCGCAGGAAGCACTTGAAGAACGGCGGGCTGTAGGTGGTGGAGGACGGCGAGAAAAGCTGGGTGTAGAGCTTCCGCACGGGCAGCCGGAACCGGGCGGGCCGGTCGGGGCGGCGGCCGGTCCCGAGGAGGCCCGCGACCAGGCGGGTACGGCGGGTGACCCGGGCGTCTGCGCCCGGGGCGCGGCCCGGCTCGATGCCGAGCCGTTCGGCGATCACGGCCGTCGCCTCCGCCTCGGTCAGGCGGAAGAAGCGGCGCAGCCGGAGCCGGCGGCCGTACAGGCGGCTGTAGAAGGCGAGCGAGTCGCCGCGCAGCGGATAGCAGCGGAACTCGCGCTCGGTGACCCCGCCGACCGACACCCGCGGGATGGTGTGCGTGGCGTGCATGAAGGCCCCGCCGCCGCCCGCGACGACGTACTGGATCGTCCGGCCGTCGACGGTCACCGGATACCGCTGGTAGTTGTGGATGTCGCCGCCGATCGCGGCCACGTAGTGGTGCTCCGGGGCCCGGACGATGTCGTCCACGGTGCCGCCGCCCTCGATGGGGCACGGGTGGTGCTCGCCGTCGACGTACAGCGGCGACCCGGTGACGAGGATCTTCGGCTGCGGCCCCTGGGACACCTCCCGCAGCCAGGCGCCCTGTTCGGCGTCGATCGTGCCCAGCAGCCCGGTGTCGATGCCGATGATCCGCACCGGCCCCGCGTCGATCGCCCAGTACGGGCCCGGCTGTACGGCCTGCTGCGCCGGTGCCGACCGCAACGCCCGTGCCTCGGCGAGCCGTTGCTCGTCGGCCGGGCGTGGCCGGTGCCACAGCAGGGAGCGGCACCAGGCGCGGGTGAGCGGGCGGGGCCGGGGTTCCGGGTCGAGCTGCGGGGTGTCGGCGCAGAAGACGCGCATGAAGGCGCCGAGGTCCTCGTACCAGTCGTGGTTGCCCGGTATCGCGTAGATCGGCGCGGGATAGTCCTGGTACGGCCGGAAGAACTTGCTGCCGTAGTCGTCGGCGCTGCCCACGGGGTAGATGACATCGCTGGCGAGCACCGCGAAGTCCGAGCCCTGACCCGCCTTCAGGAAGCCCGGCACGACGGCGTACTGGGAGTCGTCCCCCTCCCCGGTGTCCCCGATGACCATGAAGGAGAACCGTTCCGGTACGTCCCGCCGGATCACCTTGTCGGCGGGCGCTCCCGCCGCCGCCCTCCGGGCCACCCAGCGGCTGCGGGTACGGCCGGTCGGATCGCCGAACCAGGACGCCAGCACGCCGTTGCGGGCGGCCCACAGGGTCCGGGGGTTCAGCCACGACAGCTTCTCGACGTGGTCCGGCATCAGCCGCTTGTAGCTGCCGGGTTCGGCCGCGCCCCAGCCGGCGCCCTGTGCGGTATCGCGTGAGGAGTCAGACACGCGGTGAACGGTAACAACGCGCCGGTCAGGGCCGGGACGCCGGGGGTCCCGGCCCAACTTCCCCGACCGATCGGTGCGTTCCGGCCCGCTGAGCTGACCGCGACCCTTCCAACCCTCCTCCCCCGACGGAGCGCAGCCCGTGGAACTCTCCTTCGCCGGCCGGGTCGTCGAGTGGCGGGGGCCGTCGCCGTACTACTTCGTCGCCGTGCCGGACCAGGAGTCGGCGGACATCCGCGAGGTGGCCGCCCTGGCGACCTACGGCTGGGGCGCGATCCCCGTCGCGGCCAGGATCGGCGGGACCGACTTCACCACGTCGCTGTTCCCGAAGGACGGCACGTACCTGTTGCCCCTGAAGACCGCCGTGCGCGGGCCGCAGGGGCTCGCCGTGGGCGACGAGGTGGCCGTGGAACTGACCGTGCGCCTGTGACCGGTGCCGCCGGGCCGGCCTTGATCTCAACCTGGGTCGAGGTTCTACGGTGCCTGTGTCAGCGATCTTCCGCAGGAGGCACCGTCATGACCACGCAGCAGCCCCTCTCCGACACCGAACTCGCCGCCCAGCCCGCCGCGTACTGGACCGGCCTGGCCTACGAAGCCGTCATCGCCTTCACCCGGGCCCGGCAGGCCGAACTGGGCTTCACCCAGCCCGGGTACTGGCTGCTGCGCAACCTGTCGAAGAACGACCTCTCGGCCGACGGCCGGGGCATGACGGTCGCCGAACTCCAGCAGGCCATGAGCAGTTACCTCAGGCCGGAGGACGACCTGGCGGCCGAGGCGGAGGACCTGCTGCGGCGCGGCTGGCTCACCCGTGACGGCGACGGGCGGCTGTGGATCACCCCGGCCGGGGACGAGGCCAGAGCCGGCCTCAAGAGGCACGCGCCCGCCATCCGCGACCGCATCCACCAGGGCATCGACGACGCCGACTACATCACGACCGTGAAGGTGCTCCAGCAGATGATCCGGAACACCGGCGGGACCGTACGCTAGCTGCTCGACGATGCCGAGCGTGCCCCGGCCGTCCTGGTCTCCGGAGCGGACGGTCACGGCTTCCGGGCGAGGCCCCCGTGCTCGGCGATGACCTCCGGGGTGGGCGAACCGGGCTCCGGGCGCCACTGGGTGACCGAGACGACGCCGGGCTCGATCAGCTCCAAGCCGTCGAAGAACGCGGTGATCGCGTCGACGGTACGCAGGTTGTACGGGACGGCGCCGCTGTTGTTGTAGGCCTCCTGCGCCGCCTCGAAGACCGGATCGATGCCGTACGAGCCGTCGTTGATGGACAGGTGGCTGCCCGACGGCAGGGCGCCCATCAGCCGGTCCACGAGGGAGCGGGCCTGGTCGTAGTCCGGGACGTGGCCCAGGATGTTGCTGAGGATGAGGCCGACGGGCCGGGTGAGGTCCAGCGTCTTCGCGGCGATCGCGAGGATGCGGTCCGGGTCCGTCACATCGGCGTCGATGTAGGCCGTCGCGCCCTCGGGGGAGGAGTAGAGCAGCGCCCGCGCGTGGGCCAGGACCATCGGGTCGTTGTCGACGTAGACGATCCGTGCGTCGGGGGCGAGCCGCTGGGCCACCTCGTGGGTGTTCTCGGCGGTCGGCAGGCCGGTGCCGATGTCCAGGAACTGCCGGATGCCCGCCTCGGACACGAGATACGCGATGTTGCGGCGCAGGAAGGCACGGCTGCTGCGGGCGATGGTGACGATGCCGGGGAAGACGGCGGTGTACGCGTCGCCGGCCGCCTCGTCGACCGGGTAGTTGTCCTTGCCACCGAGCCAGTAGTTCCAGATGCGCGCCGAGTGCGGCACCGACGAGTCGATCTTCTGCTGCGTCGCCGGCTCGGGCGTCGTCGCCGGATCGGTCATGAGTCGTGTCCTTCTTTCAGCCAAGGCATGGATCAGCCAAGGCACAACCTACGTCCGAACACCCGGCCCCCACCTCCCGGTTCGCGTTTCCGACGATAGGGAAAACCCTCGATTGACCCGCTGTGAGGTGACATGACTCGGTCAATCCTGTCATCCTCCCTCAGCACGCTGATCCGCCCCACCGATGCACGGATCACGGTCCCCGCACAGCTCAGCTCACCCGGGCGACAGACCCGTCTGCCCGTCTGTCACCGGCCGCCGACCGGCGGTCGCAGCAGGAGGAGTACGAGTGAGACCCCACAGACCCCTTCCCCACAAGCGAGCCACGATCGGAGCCGCGCTGGTCTCCACCGCGGCCTTCCTCGCCGTCGGCCTCCAGGCGGTTCCGGCGACCGCCACCCCGGCCGCTCCCCACCCCGGCCCGCTGCGCGCCGGCGGCCTGGCGGCGAAGCTCAGCCCGGCCCAGCACCAGGCGCTGATCAAGAGCGCCCAGCAGAAGACCGCCACGACGGCCCGTGGTCTCGGCCTCGGCGCGCGGGAGAAGCTGGTCGTCCGGGACGTCGTCAAGGACAACGACGGCACGCTCCACACGCGGTACGAGCGCACGTACGCAGGCCTGCCCGTCCTCGGCGGCGACCTCGTCGTGCACACCCCGCCCGCTTCGCTGGCCAAGGGGACCGTGAGCACCACCTTCAACAACAAGCGCACCATCAAGGTGCGTTCCACCACCGCGACCTTCACCAAGGCCGCCGCCCAGGCCAAGGCCCTGAAGGCCGCGAAGGCCTTGGACGCCGAGAAGCCCACCGCCGACAGCGCCCGCAAGGTGATCTGGGCCGGCAACGGCACCCCGAAGCTGGCCTGGGAGACGGTGATCGGCGGCTTCCAGGACGACGGCACCCCCAGCCAGCTCCACGTCATCACCGACGCCACCACGGGCAAGGAGCTGTACCGGTACCAGGCCGTCAGGACCGGCACCGGCAACACCCAGTACAGCGGCAGCGTCACCCTGAACACCACGCTGTCGGGCTCGACGTACCAGCTGTACGACACCACGCGCGGCGGTCACAAGACCTACAACCTCAACCGGGGCACCTCCGGCACCGGCACCCTGTTCACCGACTCCGACGACGTCTGGGGCGACGGGACCGGCTCCAACACCCAGACCGCAGGCGCCGACGCCGCCTACGGCGCCCAGGAGACCTGGGACTTCTACAAGAACACGTTCGGCCGCAGTGGCATCAAGAACGACGGCGTCGCCGCCTACAGCCGCGTCCACTACAGCAGCGGCTACGTCAACGCGTTCTGGGACGACAGCTGCTTCTGCATGACCTACGGCGACGGCTCGGGCAACACCCACGCCCTGACCTCGCTCGACGTGGCCGGCCACGAGATGAGCCACGGCGTCACCTCCAACACCGCGGGCCTGGAGTACAGCGGCGAGTCGGGCGGCCTGAACGAGGCCACCTCCGACATCTTCGGCACCGGCGTGGAGTTCTACGCGAACAACTCCAACGACGTCGGTGACTACCTCATCGGCGAGAAGATCGACATCAACGGCGACGGCTCGCCGCTGCGGTACATGGACAAGCCGAGCAAGGACGGCGGCTCCGCCGACAGCTGGTACTCGGGCGTCGGCAACCTGGACGTCCACTACTCCTCGGGCCCCGCGAACCACATGTTCTACCTGCTGTCCGAGGGCAGCGGCACCAAGGTCATCAACGGGGTGACCTACAACAGCCCGACCTCCGACGGCGTCGCCGTCACCGGCATCGGCCGCGACGCCGCCCTGAAGATCTGGTACAAGGCGCTGACGACGTACATGACGTCCAGCACCAACTACGCCGGTGCCCGCACCGCCGCCCTCAACGCCGCCGCCGCGCTGTACGGCACCAACTCCGCGCAGTACGCGGGAGTCGGCAACGCCTTCGCCGGCATCAACGTGGGCAGCCACATCAACCCGCCGAGCAGCGGGGTGACGGTCACCAACCCGGGCAGCCAGTCCGCCACCGTCGGCACCGCCGTGAGCCTGCAGATCCAGGCCAGCAGCACCAACAGCGGCGCGCTCTCGTACAGCGCCTCCGGTCTGCCCGCCGGCCTGTCGATCAACAGCTCGACCGGTCTGATCTCGGGTACGCCCACCACGGCGGGCACGTCCAACACCACCGTCACGGTGACCGACTCCACCGGCGCGACCGGCACGGCCACGTTCAGCTGGACGGTGAGCACGACCGGCGGCGGCTGCAGCTCCACCCAGCTGCTGAGCAACCCCGGCTTCGAGTCCGGCAGCACCGGCTGGACCGCCACCAGCGGCGTCATCACCACCGACAGCGGTGAGGCGTCCCACGGCGGCTCCTACAAGGCCTGGCTGGACGGGTACGGCTCCTCGCACACCGACACGCTGTCCCAGTCGGTGACGATCCCCGCGGGCTGCAAGGCGACCCTGACCTTCTACCTGCACATCGACACCGCCGAGACCACCACCAGCACTCAGTACGACAAGCTGACGGTGACCGCCGGTTCGAAGACCCTCGCGACCTACTCGAACCTCAACGCGGCCTCCGGCTACAGCCAGAAGTCCTTCGACCTGTCCTCGCTGGCGGGCTCGACGGTCACGCTGAAGTTCAACGGCGTGGAGGACTCCTCGCTGCAGACCAGCTTCGTCGTGGACGACACCGCCCTGACGACCGGCTGATCCGGCACTGACCACAGCGGTCCCGCACCCGGGTGTCCGGGTGCGGGACCGTGCCGTGTCAGCTCAGCGGATCCAGCGTCAGATACGCCTGCTGCGGGCCGCCGTCGTGCACCAGCGACTCCTGGTTGCCGACGTCGTCGAAGGCGAAGGCGTACGCCTTGCCGTCGGCCATCTGCGCGTGGACGGCGCGCGCGTAGTGGTTGGTCACCGCGTCCCGGTAGAAGTTCGCCGTCGTGGTGTCCGGCTGGTTGGGGTTGACCAGCAGCGTCGACCGGTTGAAACCGGCGCACAGCGTACGCGAGATGGGGCCGCGCACCTGGTCGTTGGGCGCGTCCAGCAGTTTGTGGCAGCCGAAGATGCTGGCCGCGTCCGGCTTCTGGAAGCTGGTGACGACCGCCCCGGAGGAGTTGGTGAAGTTCATGACGTTCCCGGAGACACGGCCGTAGTACTTGGTGTTCGGCTGGTCGGCGAACGGTGTGACGGTCAGCGTCGCCGTCGTGTACTTCTGCCAGACCCGGTTGACGTAGTCGTCCATCGCGTTCCCCGGCAGGGCCCCGGTCTCCACGCCGTACAGCGGGGACAGTGCGCGCAGCACGGTGCCGTCGGACCGGGTCTGGACCAGGCCGGCCCAGCCGCCCGGCTGTGCGCGCAGCGCGCTGAAGAACCCGTTCCAGCCGCCGGACTTCAGGTGCCCGGTGTTGCTCACGCTGCCGTCGGACCGCTGCACCCCGACCGCGTACGGCGCCGAGAACATGTCCACCTGGGTGCTGTTGAGCCACAGCCCGGAGTCGTTGAGCGTGTACTCCGACCAGTTGAAGAGGATGTTCCGGTTGGGGTCGGAGGGGTTCTGCACGGCCGGCTGCACCAGCCCGCCGGTGGTCAGCCGGAAGTCGAGCTTCTGGCCGTACGAGAAGTAGATCCGGCCGGAGAACTTCGGGATGCGGATGGTCTTGGACTGTCCGGCGGCGGGGCCCGGTATCGCCGCGTCCGGCGCGGGAGTCGGCGGATTCCCGCCCGCCGGCCAGGCGTGGAACGTGCCGTTCGCGTCGGCCCAGCCCTGCCGTCCCGAGGACAGCTGGGTGCCGAGGTCGTAGAGATAGACCGGTTCGGACCGGCCCGAGTTGTTGGTGATCTTCAGTGGGATGGTGTCCGGCACGGCGGCACCGGCGCTTTCCGGTGCACCGAGCGCGAGCAGCCCGCCGAGCAGGGCCGCCGCGGTCGCCAGGGGCAGCGCGCGGCGCGTGGGCCTGTGAGGCACTCTCCACCTCCGTGTGGGGTCGGGGTCGTACGGACTTGGTCCGTACCTGTCTGAGAGCGCTCTCAGATTCGTGCTCGGACGGGTGCATGTCAATGACATGGACGGGATCGGTCCCGGCGTCCACCGCAGGGCGGGCGCCGGGACCTGCGTCAGAAGGTGCGCTTGAGCAGGCCGAGCAGGGCCTGCCAGTGCCGCTCGTCGGCGTCGCGGTCGTAGGCGGAGGTGTCCGCCTGGGTGTAGCCGTGGGGGGCGCCGGCGTAGACCTCGCAGGTGTGCCGCACCCCGGCGGCGGTCAGGGCCTCCTCGAAGCGCGCCATCTGCTCCGGGGGCAGCGACGGGTCCTCGTCGGCGTGCCCGAAGTACAGCTCCGCGGTGATGTGCGGAGCCTCCAGGTGCGGACTGCCGGGGTTGTCGGTGGCGAGGCTTCCGCCGTGGAAGCCGGCCGCCGCGGCGACCCGGTCCGGGTGGGCGCCCGCGGTCCACAGCGCGAGCCGGGCGCCCATGCAGTAGCCGGTCAGCGCGACCGGGCCGTCGGTCGCCAGCGGGCTGTCGGCCAGCCACCGCAGATAGGCGCCCGCGTCCCGCTTGACCAGGTCCGGGGTCAGCGCGGCCAGCATCGGGCCGAGCCGCTCCCAGATGGTCGGGTCGGCGGCCGGGTCGATGAACTCGGGCAGGTCCACGACCGGCGTCCGGCCGAGACGGTAGAACACGTTCGGCACCAGCACGGTGTAGCCGGCCCCGGCGAGCCGGTCGGCCATCGAGCGCAGCTGCGGGCGCAGGCCGTAGGCGTCCTGGTAGAGGAGCACAGCCGGGCGGGGCTGCCCGTCGGCCGGATGGACGAGGTAGGCGTCGGCGACGCCGTCCTCGGTGGGGATGTCGACGGTGGTCGCCCGGACATCGGACATGGCGAGAAGGCCCTCCCTCGGCGATGGGCGGCGGGCGGCGGATGCCCGCCCGGCGCCGCGGCTACGGCCATGCTGTCATGCGCCGTGCGCGCCCTCGCGCCCGGTGGTCCGTGTGATCACTCGAAGCGACTGGTGTCCCCGGCGCCCCTCCGGACGATCTCCGCCTCGCCGCCGGAGAAGTCGACCACCGTCGTCGGCTCGGTGCCGCACTCGCCCGAGTCGACCACGGCGTCCACCGAGTGGTCGAGCCGGTCCTTGATCTCCCAGCCCTGGGTCAGCGGCTCCTCCTCGTCCGGCAGCAGCAGCGTGCTGGACAGCAGCGGCTCGCCCAGCTCCGCCAGCAGCGCCTGGGTGACCACGTGGTCGGGGATGCGCACGCCCACGGTCTTCTTCTTCGGGTGCTGCAGCATGCGCGGCACCTCGCGGGTGGCGGGCAGGATGAAGGTGTAGCTGCCGGGCGTCGACGCCTTCACGGCCCGGAATACGTCGTTGTCCACCCGTACGAACTGGCCGAGCTGCGCGAAGTCGCGGCACATCAGGGTGAAGTGGTGCCGGTCGTCCAGCCGGCGGATGGCACGGATCCGGTCGATGCCGTCCCGGCTGCCCAGCCGGCAGCCCAGCGCGTAACAGGAGTCGGTCGGGTATGCGATGAGCGCCCCCGAGCGGACCGCGTCGGCGATCTGGCCGATGCTGCGCGGCTGCGGGTTGTCGGGGTGCACGTCGAAGTACTTCGCCATCTGCCGAGCTTATGCCGTCCCCGGACGCGGGGCGCGCAGGCGGGGTCGGGCGGCGCGACACCTGTGCGGCGGGTCCGGATCCGGCGCTCCCCGGCGTCGGCACCACCCTGCGGACGGAGCCGACCGGCACGGGCGTGCCCCGGGTATCCGCTCTGATCGTCCGGAATTCGCCTGAGTACTCGCCGGGATTCAGGGCATCGGACTTCTGAGCCGTCCGGGACCGTCCCCCCGCCCCGGACGCGGCGTCTCCGCCGGCGGCCTCTCCCCCCAGGCCGTCGGCGGAGCCTTGTCCGGCAGCTCAGGTCCCCAGCCGGACCGGGATCTCCTGCCAGCCGTGGGCGATGAACGACGGCAGGTGGCGCAGCTCGTCGGCCGGCACGGTCAGCCGCATCGCGGGGAAGCGGGAGAACAGCGCGGGGAGCGCGGTCAGCGCCTCCAGCCGGGCCAGCGGCGCTCCGACGCAGCGGTGCACGCCGACGCCGAACGCCAGGTGGTCCTCGGCCGCCCGCGCCGCGTCGAACACGGCCGCGTCCGGACCGTAGTGCGCCGGGTCCAAGCCCGCGGCGGCGTACGTCGTGATGATCGCGTCCCCGGCCGGTATCGTCACACCCCCGACCGTCAGCTCCTCCACCGCGAACCGCAGCGGCAGCGCGGCGATGGACGGATGCACCCGCAGCGTCTCGTCGACCACCGCGCCCCACGCGACCTCTCCCGCGCGCACCGCCGTCAGCTGCGCCGGGTCCGTCAGCAGCGCGACCACGGCGTTGCCGATCAGATTGACGGTGGTCTCGAACCCGGCACCGACGACCAGCAGCAGCGTGTGCAGCAACTCCTCGTCCGACAGTCGGTCGCCGCCGTCGTGGACCCGGATCAGCTCCGTGGTGATGTCGTCGCCCGGACGGCCGCGCCGGTACTCGATCAGCGCGCCCAGCACCGAGCCGACCCGCTCGTGCACCGACGCCGCGAACTCGGGGCTCTGGTCGGAGGTGTCCATGAAGTCGGTGATGAGCCGCGCGGCGTCGGGCCACAACTCCTCGGGGACGCCCAGGAGTTCGCAGATCATCCGCATCGGCAGCGGATGCGCGAGCCCGGTCCGCAGGTCGACCGTACGGCCCTCGGCCCCCTCGGCCTCCAGTGCGTCCAGCAGCTCGGCCGTCAGGGAGGCCACCCTGGGCCGCATCGCCTCCGTCCGCCGGTGGGTGAAGCTCGGCGCCACCAGCCTGCGCAGCCGGGTGTGGTCGGCGCCGTAGGTGGAGAGCATGTTGACCACGCCCACCCAGTTCGCCATCCAGCCCCAGGACGGGTGCGTGGCCAGCTCCGGCCACAGCCGCCAGTGCCGGCGCGCGTCCTTGCTGACGCGGGGATCGAGGATCAGGTCCTTGAGGGCGTCGTAGCCGGTGGGTGCCCAGGCGGGGATGGAGCCGGGCAGCTCGACGGGTACGACGGGGCCGAGGGCGCGCAGCCGGGCGCTCTCCGCCACGATGTCGGAGCCGAAGGGATCGAGGGGGATACGGTCGGTGACGGTCACGACTGTCTCCAGACTGGTCGGCCTTTCCTGAGGCGGTACCAGCCCCCAGTACACCGCGTCACCGGCCGTGTGCACACCGGCGCGGGTCCGAATGGCCCTGAAACTGGCTGAATTGACCCCCTACCTGGCCGTCGGTGCGGCGGGCAGGTCGAACACGTGCCGCGGGGAGATGATCTTCGTGATGGCCTCGCCGAACACCGTGCTGGGCTCGTCCTCGCCGTAGTTGATGTCGGTGTTGAGCAGCACCACGACGGTCGTCCGCGTCTCGGGGAGATAGATGGTGAGGGACTCGTAGCCGGGCAG
The DNA here is from genome assembly GCF_040645635.1 of Streptomyces sp. NPDC046727. Lineage (NCBI taxonomy): Bacteria > Bacillati > Actinomycetota > Actinomycetes > Kitasatosporales > Streptomycetaceae > Streptomyces > Streptomyces sp. NPDC046727. The sequence continues at coordinate 29,043 of NZ_JBEYYR010000048.1, read as the reverse complement.
GGAGCCGTTGTGGCCGATCCACCCGTGCACGTCGAAAATGCCCAGCCCGTATCCGGTGCCCGGGATCGGTGTCGCCGGGGTGGTCAGGCGCTGCTTCTGCAGGGCGGGGCTGATCAGCCGCTTGCCGTCGGGCAGTTCACCGGTCGCGACCGTGGGCCCCCAGATGTGCAGGTCGTCCAGTGTGGAGATCATCGCTCCGGCCGCCCAGCCCCAGGACGGGTTCCAGCCGGCAGTCTCGGCGACCTTGCCGTTCGCCGTCTGGTCGGTGTAGCCCTGCGCGTGCGGGGTGGGGAACCCGGCGCCCTCCGGGAACACCGTGTGATGCATGCTGGCGGGGTCGAGGATGTGCTCCCTGATGTAGTCCCCGAGCTGCTGACCGCTCTCCTTCTGCACGACCAGGCCGAGCAGGATCAGGTTGGTGTTGCAGTAGGAGAACTTCTCGCCGGGCGGGAACAGCACCGGGTGCCTGAAGGCGTAGTCGAGCAACTGCTGCGGGGTGAAGGGGCGCTGGGGATCGGCCGTGAGCGCCTTGAAGAAGCCGTCGTCCTCGGAGTAGTTGAACAGCCCGCTGCGCATGCCGGCCAGCTGACGCAGCGTGATCCTGTCGCCGTTCGGTACGCCGTCGACGTACCTGCCGATCGTGTCGTCCAGCCTGACCTTTCCCTGGTCCACCAGTTGCAGCAGCGCGGTCACGGTGAACGTCTTCGTCTCGCTGCCGATCCGCATGTACAGGTCCGACGCCATCTTCCGGCCGCTCGCCTTGTCGGCGACCCCGAACGAGCGGACATAGCTCTGCTGTCCCGGCGTCCAGATGCCGACGCTCACGCCCGGCACGTTCGCCTCGCGCATCACCCGCCGCACGGCCGCGTCGAGTTGGCGCGTCACGTCGGGGGAGGGGGTGCGGACGTCCGGTCCCGAGGCCGACGGGCCGGGCGTGTCGGCGGCGAACGCGAGCGGTACGGCGGCCGGCGCCGCGCCCGCCGTGAGCGGCGCGAGCAGCGTCCCCGTCAGTACGACGACCATGGCCCCCCGGCGCAGGCGTACGGACGTAGGCGGCATGGGCTGACTCCAAGCACACGAGAGACGACCGCGTGAGGGCGGACGCCGGAGCCCGGACCTTCCCAGCATAGGAGCGCCGGTGCCGCGGCGCGCGGGGTGGAGGCGTGTGGGGCGTGTGGGCGGGCGCCGTGTGGGAGGCCGGCCCGACGGGTGTGCGGGCGGACCGGATGCGGATGCCTGACGGGCAGCCGGTGCCCGGGGCGGCAGGATGTTTGTCCGACGGGCGGAAGGCCTCGTTCGGGCGATGTGCTCACCCGACCCGGTGAGTGGCCGACGCGGGGCGTACCGGCGGCGGGCCCCAGGCGTTGCCCCGGCATGAACCGCTTGGACTGGATGGACCGGATGGAGCGCCTGGACCGGATGCGCCGGATGCGGCGGCTGTACCGGGTGGTGGACCGTGCCCGGGAACCGATCTACGCCCTGCTGGTCGCGGAGTGGCAGGCACAGGGGCGGACGGTTCCGGCCGAGCCCGACGCCCCGAGGACCGCCCTTTCCGGTCTGGGCCGACGCGCACGACCCGATCCCGAGCGCTTCTGACCGGCTCAGGTGCGCCCACCTCTGGTCGACACCGAGCGTCCAGGACCGGCGCCCCGCGCGCCTCCGGTCCGAGCGTGGGGGAGTCTTGGGGCCGCGTCCCTCCGGTCCGTGCCCCGAGCGTTTTCGCTCCGCGTCCGAGTGTCTCTGATGGGTGCCCCGCGCGCGTCGGGTCCGTCCCGCGTGCGTCTTCGGTCTGCGTCTCGTGCGCCTCCGGTTGGCGCCCGAGCGTCTCTGGTTCGCGTCCCGAGCGTTTCTGGTGGGCGCTCCGTGCGTCACTGGTCCGAGCCCGCGCGCCTTCGGTCCGTGCCCTAGCGTCTTCGGTCCGCGTCCGAGTGGCTCTGATGGGTGCCTCGCGCGGGTCGGGTCCGTCCCGCGTGCGTCTTCGGCCTGCGTCTCGTGCGCCTCCGGTTGGCGCCCGAGCGTCTCCGGTGGGCGCTCCGTGCGTCTTCGCACCGCCCCCGTGCGTCTCCGGTCCGCGCCCCTCACGCCTCCGCTCCGCGTCTCGCCCGGCTCCGCGCCGCGTCTCGCGCGCCTATGGTCCGCACCCCGTGCGTCTGCGCTCCGCGCCCGAGCGTCTCCGACCGGCGCCCCGCGCGCCTCCGGTCCGAGCCCCGAACGTGTCCGGTTCGCGTCTCGCGTGCCTCCGTTCCGCCCCCCGGGCCTTCAGGCCGTGCCCCGAGCCTCTCCCATCCGTGCCCCCGAGCCTCTCCGGCCCGGTGGCCCGAGCGTCTCCGTTCCGCCCCCGCGAGCCTTCAGTGCTACTGCCCGCACGTCGGCGCCAGTACCGCCAGCGTTCCGTTGGCCTGGCGCAGTGCCTCCTCCAGGGTGCCGGGGGCGTGGAGCGTGCACGTGCCGTCGGGTGGGACGAGCCACTCCAGGGAGCGGGCCGGCCGGTACGGTGGCGGTACGGCGACCCAGGACCCCTTGGTCGCGTACCGCAGACCGGCGCCCACCCAGCCCCCGGACGGGTCCGGCGGCAGGAAGAAGCCGACCCGTCCCGCCGCCGTGTCCACCAGCGTCGGCCCCGGCACCGGAAGCCCCGGCCGCCACAGCAGGTCCAGCGTGAGCATTCCGAGCCGGTCGGGGACGCTCAGCAGGTCCCAGAACCGGCCGGCCTCCAGCAGTGCGATGCCCTCGCCGTGGTCCCACTCCCTTTTGCAGGCGCGCGGGTCGGCCGACGCCGCGGCCAGCCATTCCACGCCCCGCATCCACATCATGTTCGTCATGCACTGCTCCGGTGTCCTCGTTCGCCTGCCTGGGTGCAGGGAACGGCTGCGACCGGGCGCTTCGTGCGTCCGCACCCCAACCCGGCATATGCATGGTTGTAGATATTTCTACCTGGCGGAAGGGGTGGCGCGGCCTGGCGTTTGAGGCGGGACGTTCGAACTCCGCGTGTCGGTTCGTCAGTTGGGGAAACGGCGTGCGTCACCCGTCCGTGGATCTTCCATGATGGCTCGCTTGATTCCGGTGTCGCGACGATCGAATCGAGTGTGGGGCGTTGAAAGGATGAGATTTTCGGTCGTAGTCTCATGGCATTCCGTCGTCGACTCCACCGAGGTGTTCCATGGACCGCACGCGTCTGCACGCCCTCCTGGCCCGCGAGCGTGCCGAGGCCGAACGGCGGAACCCGCGCTCCCGGGCGGCCTACGCGCGCGCCGACCACCTCTTCGGGAGGGTGCCGATGACCTGGATGAACAAGACCTCCGGTGCCTTTCCGCGGTACCTGTCCGGGGCCCGGGGCGCCCGGGTCACCGATGTCGACGGGCACGAGTACGTCGACTTCTGTCTCGGCGACACCGGCGCGATGGCCGGCCACTCGCCCGCGCCCGTCACCGAGGCCGTACAGCGGAGGTACGCCGAACTGGGCGGGGCCACCGCCATGCTGCCCACCGAGGACGCCGAGTGGGTCGGCGCCGAGCTGACCCGGCGGTTCGGCCTGGCCCGCTGGAGCTTCTCGCTCACCGCGACCGACGCCAACCGCTGGGCGATCCGGCTCGCCCGGGCCGTCACCGGCCGGCCGAAGATCCTGGTCAACAGCTACTGCTACCACGGCAGCGTGGACGAGTCGCTGATCGTCACCACCCCGGACGGCACCGGCACCGCCCGCCCCGGCAACGTCGGCGCGCCCTGCGACGTGACGCTGACCAGCAGGGTCGCCGAGTTCAACGACCTCGCCGGGCTGGAGCGCGAACTGGCCCACGGCGATGTCGCCGCCGTCCTCATGGAGCCCGCCCTCACCAACATCGGCATCGTGCTGCCCGAACCCGGCTACCTCGCCGGCGTCCGCGAACTGACCCGGCGGTACGGCACACTGCTGATCAACGACGAGACCCACACCTTCTCCGCCGGACCCGGCGGCTGCACGGCGGCCTGGGACCTGGCACCCGACCTGCTCACCATCGGCAAGGCCATCGGCGGCGGCATCCCGGCCGGTGCCTACGGGCTCTCCGCCGAACTCGCCGAGCGGCTGCTGGCCCGTACCGACCTGGACCTCGTCGACATGGGCGGCGTCGGCGGCACCCTCGCCGGCAACGCGCTGTCGGTCGCGGCCACCCGGGCCACCCTCGAACACGTGCTGACGGACGAGGCGTTCGCCCGGATGGGCAAGCTCGCCGAGCGCTTCGAGGCGGGCGTCCGGGCCGGTGTCGAGGCACACCGGCTGCCATGGTCGGTGAGCCGGCTCGGCGCCCGCACCGAGTACCGCTTCGCCTCCCCGGCCCCGCGCACCGGCACCGAGTCCGCGGCGGCCTCCGACCCGGAGCTGGAGGACTTCCTGCACCTCTACCTCGCCAACCGCGGCATCCTCCTGACCCCGTTCCACAACATGGCGCTGATGTGCCCGGACACCACCGAGCCGGACGTCGACACCCACACCGAGGTCTTCGCCGCCGCGCTCGCCGAACTGGCAGGCTGAGGGGGCGGGGGCACGTGAAGGACATGGACGACATCGACCGGGCCATCCTGCGCGCACTGCAGACCGACGGCCGTATCGCCTACGCCGACCTCGGACCCAGGGTCGGCCTGTCCGCCTCGGCGGCCCGGCAGCGCCTGCAACGCCTGCTGGACTCCAAGGTCGTCCAGGTGGTGGGCGTCACCGACCCGATGGCCATGGGCGGACAGGCCATGGCCCTGCTCGGCATCGGCGTGGACGGCGACCCGCGGACCGTCGCCGACAGCCTCGCCGAGCGCCCCGAGGTCGTCTACTCGGTGCTCACCTCGGGCGGCTTCGACCTGTTCGCCGAGGTCGTCGCCCCCGGCCCGAAGGCGCTGCTCGACTTCGTCAACGACGTGGTGCGCCCCATCGAGGGCGTCCGCGAGATCCGCTCCTTCCCGTACTTCGGCATCCACACCCACCGCTTCCTGTGGGACGTGGGCTGACCGGAACGGGCAGGACAGCGACGCCCGGCGCCCGGAGCGCGGCTGGACAGGGCCGCTCAGCCGTCCGGCGGCTCCTGCGGCTCCGGCGCCAGGACCAGCATGGTGACGTCGTCGCGGACCTCGTAGTGCCGTCGGACCAGATCCGCCCACACCGCGGCGGGCAGCTCGGCGGACGGGGTGCCGGTCAGGGCGGCCAGCCGCTCCGGCAGCGGATAGAAGGCGTCGGCGGCGTCCCGTGCCTCCCACACGCCGTCGGAGGCCAGGAACAGCCGGTCGCCGGGACCGAGCACCACGGTGATCTCCTTCGGCGGTTCGGTGCCGACGAGCCCGATGCCCAGCGGCGGACCGGGCGCGACGTTGACCTCCCGGGCCTCTCCTTCGCACAGCAGGACCGGCGGCGGATGACCACAGGCCACCACCCGCACCGCGGCCGTGCCGGCAGCGAACTCCAGCAGCAGGGCCGTCGCGAACAGCTCGGCGTGCCGTACGTCCGCCGAGTCCACCGCCAGCCGGCGGTCCAGCCGGGCCGCCACCGACTCCAGGTCCGGCTGGTCCAGGGCGGCCTCCCGGAACGCCCCCAGGAGCGAAACGACCGTGGCGACCGCCGACAGTCCGTGCCCCTGCACATCACCCATGACCGCGCGCACGCCGTACGGCCCGGCCCGCACGTCGAAGAAGTCCCCGCCCACCAGGGTCCCGTCCTGCGCGGCCCGGTAGAAGGTCGCGCAGCGGACCCGCCGGACCCGGTCCGGCAGCGGCGGAAGCACGGCCCGCTGCACCGCCTCGCCGATCGCCCGCTCCGTGTTCAGCTGGGCGTCCCGGTGACTGCGCACATAGGACACGAACACGCTCAGCGCAGCCACGAACACGATGGTGAGCAGATCGGTGTTGCCGGGGCTGTTCAGATGCGTGGCCGGCACGTTCAGCACCACGATCACGCCCACGCCGAGGAGCCCGGTCATCAGCGGGCCGTACGACAGGACCGCCAGCGGTGGGATGGCGCCCAGCAGGAAACCCAGATCGCGCGCATGGGGCGTGGCCATCGTGGCCGAGCCGACGGCCACGAGGAGCAGCACGGGCAGCACCCGTACCCACCACGGCGGCGGCGCGCCCCGCAGCCAGCCGCGATCCTCCCGGTCCCCGCGCGACGAGCCGCGCACCGATCGCACACCCTCAAGCTACGCCGCCACGGGCGCACCGCGCCCGTGGCGAGAGCAGTGCTCACCCTTTCCATGCCATGCCCGACCCGGGTGCGACATCGCCGACGGCATCAGGAGGCGGGCGCCGGGCCACGGCCGGCTAGTCCATGCTGTTCGCCAGCCGCGCCTCCGCCGTCGCCAGGATCTCGGTGACCCGAAGGCCGAACGCGGCGTCGCAGGCGTGCGGGCGGCCCGTGCGGGCGGACCGCACCAGCGCGTCGGCGGCCCGGGAGAGTGCCGGGACCGCTCCTTCGGAACTGCCCGGCAGGACCGTCACGCCCGCCTCGCCGCGGAGTTCCACATCGGCCCCGGCCGCCGCCGGCGGGGCCGTCAGGCTCAGCGTGAGCGTGCTGGACGCGCCGGTGGCGTGGTCGAGCACCAGATGGACGGTGTCCGCCGGACCGTGCGCCGCCGCCACGACCTGCCGTACGTCGCCGAGGACCGGCAGCAGGACCGACAGGGCGTGCGGGCCGACGTCCCACAGCGCGCCCTTCTCCCGCCGCCACGGCGAGGCGGCGAACGGGCTGTCGCTCGTGAACACCGCGCCCAGCCACTGCGCCCGCGCCGTGAACCAGCCCGTCACGCCGGCCTGCTCCTCGATCCAGGCCTCCGGCTCCTTCTGGAAGCGCGCGGTGAAGAACACCACGGACGCCACCCCGGCCCGCTCCACCGCCTCCGCGACGGCCCGCCCCTCGGCGACCGACACCGCCAGCGGCTTGTCCAGCAGCAGATGGCGGCCCGCCCGGGCCGCCCGCACCGCCAGCTCGGCCTGCACGGACGGCGGCAGGGCCACCGCCACCGCGTCCACGTCGGCCAGCAGCGCGTCCACGTCGGCGTACGCGGTGACGCCGTACCGCTCCGCCAGCTCCGTGGCCGCCTCCGGCCGGCGCCCCCACACCCCGGCGAACTCCAGGCCGGTGTGCCCGGCGAGGGCGGGAGCGTACGCCGCCCGCGCCCAGGGGCCCGTCCCCAGCAGTCCGATGCGCATGTCGCGTTCCCTTCTCCGAGCCGTTCCCCGCACCCTCAAGAGGCTGCGCTCCGGTCGCCCTCCGCACACCGGCGGCCCGAATCCCCTTGCCCCGCGAGCCACTTGGCGATGGTGGCGGCGATCGGCTGGCCGGTGTCCATCTCGATGAACCCGAACTGGCCGGACTGGTTGCACTCCAGGAACCACCAGATCCCGTCGGCGTCCTCCGCGAAGTCGAAGGCGCCGTACGCCAGTTCCGCGCCCGCCAGGTAGCGCAGCACGCCCTCGGCGACGCGTGGCGGCACGTCCGCCGGCAGCCAGGGAGAGATCGACGGGGCGAAGCGGACGTCCACGTCGTCCGGGTGGGCGTCGGGGTCGGCGGGCTTGCGGGCGGCCAGCAGTGTGCCGCCGACGGCGGTGAGCCGGATGTCGGCCCGCTTGGGGACCCGCCGTTGCAGCAGGGTCGGGCCGAAGGCCACCGCGGTGAAGTCGGTGTCCGGAGCCACCCGGCTGGTCGGCACCGCGCGGGGCGGCTCCTGCGGGTGCGCGCCGGAGACGGGCTTGACCACCAGGTCCGGGAAGCGTTCCGCGAACTCCCGCGCCGCCTGCGGGAACGTCGTGATGAGGGTGGCCGGCACCGCGAGTCCGCTGCGCTGGGCCAGATGCAGCTGCCAGGGTTTGTGGCGGGCGCGGCGGGCGGCGTCCGGATGGTTCATCCAGCGGGCGTCGCTGCAGCGCAGCATGCCGTACAGCGCCTGCGACGACTCCTCCGTCAGCCAGGCGGACGGCTGGGCGGCGCGGGCGGCCGGGTCTCCCGGTCTGCGCACCCAGATGGAGCGCAGGCCGTTCATGCTCACCAGGCGCCCGCCGACGGACAGATGTCCCCGGCCGGCGCCCTGCACGTACTCGCCCGACAGCGCCACCCCGTTCGTGAGATCGGCGGGGTCGAGCCGGACGACGGGCACGCCGGCCTCGCCCAGCCGGAGGACCACCATGTCCGCCGTCACGTCTTCTTCACTGGTCAGGATGAGCACGGTCATTGTTCGAAACCCGCGGTTCAGTCGTCGAAGTGCGTCTTGGAACCGGCGGTCGAGGTCGTTGTCCCCAGTGCTCTCAGCGTCGCGTGGTCGGTGGCGGCGATCCGCCCGTCCGGGAGGACGTTCAACTGCAGTCCGGAGTCGTACGCGTACGGAGTGGTGACGTCCAACTGCACTGCGGGGCGCGCGTAGTTGAGCGTGAACGGTTGCATGGTCTCTCCCTGATTCGGCTTTCACGTCCTTATACGAATCGAACGGGTGATTGGTTTCCTTACGCTGCGTAATCGCAGCTCGGAGGCGGTGTTGTGGATATCACTCCGCCAGCGTGGAACGCGCCGCCGCCAGCGCCTGTTCGGCGTATCCGCGCCCGAACAGCACCGCGTGCACCAGAAGCGGGAACAGCTGGTGCAGCCCGACCCGGTCCCGCCAGCCGTCGGCCAGGGGCGCCGCCTCCCGGTAGCCGGCGAGCACCCGGTCCAGGTGAGGGCAGCCGAACAGCTGGAGCATCGCCAGGTCGGTCTCCCGGTGTCCGCCGTGCGCGGCCGGGTCGATGAGCCGGACCTCGCCGTCGGCGCCCCACAGCACATTTCCGTTCCACAGGTCGCCGTGCAGCCGGGCCGGCGGCTCGGCCGGGCCCGCCAGCTCCGGCAGTCGGGCGCAGACCCGCTCGAACACGGCCGCCTCGCCCGGACGCAGGGTGCCGCTGTCGACCGCGCCGCGCACATACGGCAGCACGCGGTGCTCGGCGTACCAGCGGGGCCAGTCGGCGCCCGGCGCGTTGCGCATCGGCGCGCGGCCGATGTAGGCGTCCTCGGGCCCGTCGGGCGGCGGCGCCCCGAAATGCGGTGCGCCGGCCGCGTGCAGCGCGGCCAGGGAATGGCCGAAAAGCAGCGCCGCTTCCGGGTCGGGGGACCCGGTCGGCACCCGCTCGGTCACCATCCAGTGCTCGTCGTGCCCGAGCACCGCCGGCACCCGGACCGCGCCGACGGCGCCCAGCCAGCGCAGCCCCGCCACCTCGGCGCGTACCGCCCGCGGACCGTCGCCGCGCTTGACCATCACCGGTGTCCCGCCGTCCAGCAGCACTTCGGCGGGCGAGCCCGACGACGGCCGGGCCCCGGTGACCGGGCGCCCGGTGAGCCGGGCCGCCACCTGTCCTGGATCCTCGTCTCGGTTGACCACGGGCCCAGGGTACGGCCCGCAACTGTGGCCCTGTCCTGAGCACTTCAACCGTTGATACGACTGATTTCAGCCAAACCCAGGCAGTTACTACCCGTGGTGATTCCGTACGGCTAGCGTGATGCCGCCGCGTCGCCACACCGGGGGCACAGGGCCCACAGGGACTAGCGCGCGGCGGAGGATTTCCCCCTTTGACCACAGCATCCGTGCTGATGGCCGACGTCTTCGAAGTCCAGCCGTACACCTCCCACTGCGAGGTCATCCTCGGTGAGGGCGCGCACGCCGTGATCGGTGTGTCCCCGGGCAACAGCTACTTCTCCGCCCGGCGCCTGCACGATCTCGCCCGCTGGGGGCTGGACCACTTCGACCGGGTCGACTTCGTCTACACCGACCTGTACGTCGCCGAGATGTACGAGGCCTCCGGCTATCCACCGGACGAGGCCCGCCGCAAGGCCGTGAAGAACCTGCGCGGCGTGCGCGCCAAGGTCCGTGACGCGGTGTCGGCGGCCGATCCGGACGGCACCCGGCTGGACTGGCATCCGATGTCGGAATTCCGCACCAACCCCGCCTACCAGGAGATCCACCGGCACCTCAAGGCGCGGCTGGTCTCCGACGGTGCCTTCCGGACCGTCTGTGAAGACCTGGTGAATCGATTCCTCACCGCGCGTGGCGAGGATCCGACCGAACGGCAGCGCGCCGTGTGCCTGGAGTACGTGTGCGCCGAGGCCCCGCTGTTCCTGGACACCCCCGCCATCCTCAAGGTGCCCTCCTCGCTCAACTGCTACCACCAGCTCCTGCCGATGGCCGAGCTGCTGTACTCCCGAGGCGCCGGCCTGCGCGCCTCCCGCAACCAGGGCCACGCCATCGTCACCCCCGCCGCCCTCGAAGGAGCCCCGACATGACCACCGCCCCGGACACCCGCACCGACCACCCCCCTTTGCCCGGCTTCCCGTTCTCCTGGGACGGCACCCGGGTGCCCGCCGAGGTCGGGGAACTGCGCGCCGCCACCCCCGTGCGCCGCGTGCGGACCATCGCCGGCGACGAGGCCTGGCTGGTGTCGTCGTACGACCTGTGCGCCCAGGTGCTCAAGGACGACCGGTTCTCCCTCAAGGACACCTCCGCGCCCGGAGTGCCCCGGCAGTACGCGCTCACGATCCCGCCCGAGGTCGTCAACAACATGGGCAACATCACCGGGGCGGGGCTGCGCCGCGCGGTGATGAAGGCGCTCAACCCCAAGGCGCCGGGCCTGATGGAGTGGATGCGCGAGGAGGCCCACCGTCTGGTGGACGCGATCGTCGCCGACGGGCCGACGGCCGACCTGCGCGGGGCGTTCTGCGAGCCGTACTCGGCCGGGATGCACTGCCGCATCCTCGGCATCGGGCAGGCCGAGGCCCCGGCCTTCCTGCGCAGCCTGGACATCGCCTTCATGAACTCCCCGTGCCCCGTCACCGGCGCCCGGCTCAACTGGGACCGGGACATCGCCCGGATGACGACCCTGCTCGACGACCCGGCGACAGGCGGCCTGATGGCCGAACTCGCCGCCCTGCGCGACGACCCCGACTACGCGCACCTCAGCGACGAGATGCTGGCCACCGTCGGCGTCACCCTGTTCGGCGCCGGCGTCATCTCCACCTCGGGCTTCCTCACCATGGCCCTGGTCTACCTGCTCACCCACCCCATCGCCCGCGACCTGCTGCGGGACCGCCCCGATCTCATCGGCCCCGGTGTGGAGGAACTGCTCCGGGTGAACCTCTCCATCGGCGACGCCCTGCCCCGCCTCGCCCTCGAGGACGTCCGGCTCGGCGATGTCGACATACGCGCCGGCGAACTCGTCCTCGTCCTGGTGGAGGGCGCCAACCTCGACCCGGAGAAGTTCCCCGACCCGCACCGCTTCGACGTCCACCGCGACAACACCGCCGACCACCTCTCCTTCGGCGGCGGCGCCCACTACTGCCCCGCGACCGCGCTCGGCCGCACACACGCCCGCATCGCCCTGGAGGTCCTGCTCGACCGGCTGCCGGACCTCACGCTCGCCGTCCCGCCGGGCCAACTGGTATGGCGCACCGGGTTCATGAAGCGGATCCCCGAACGGCTGCCGGTGACCTGGTAACCCGCAGGACCCGTCGCCCGCACGGGGCGCCCCCGGCCCGGCACCCCGGGCGGGGGCGCCGGCGACCGCAGCGCCCTCAGCCGCCGACCGGTGACGACCTCCGGGTCAGCCCCACCGGATTGCCGGGCGGCAGCAGGCCCGCCTCCTCGACGGCGCGGGCCAGCGGCTCCAGCAGCGCGGCCAGGCGTCCGCTCCGCTCGGCGCCCAGCACGGACCACGGCCCTTCGGCCGCCGCGTCGGTGAGCGCCTCGGCCTCCGCGCGCACGGCCGCGCCCGCCGGTGTGAGTGCGCCGTCCGCCGCAAGGAGGCCGTCCGCGCGCAGCCGTGCCTCGGCAGCCGCCCAGTCCGCCTCCGTCCACTTCCGGCCCTCGCGCAGCATGGTCCCGTCGGACTCGCCGGCGGCCGCCTTGAGCACCATGGCCTCGACCGGTCCGAGCCCCAGGCTGACCAGCACCGCCACATGGGAGTCGCCCCGGTGCTCGCGCAGGGTCGTCAGAGCCTGCCACAGCCGGGCGGTGGGCCGGTCCGGGCGCGGCAGCGCCTGATTGGCGGCGGCCAGCACCCTGCCCGCGGTGTCCGCGCTCGCCGCGGCCTCCCAGGCGAGGTCCGCCGCCTCCGTGAACCCGGCGGAGCCGACGGTGTCCGCGCCGAACAGGCGCGTCATCGCGGCGTCCATCGCCTCCTGGCGGGCCGCGAGCACGTCCGCGGGAGCGGCGAACGTCCACGCGTCCGGCAGCGCCCGGGCCACCCGCGCGGGGTGGAAGACGTAGAAACAGCTCGTCACCACGGACGGAGTCGCGGCGCCGAGCGGGGCGGCGCGCAGTGCGAAGTAGCCCATCCAGTACCCGCGCAGCCCGAGCCCCTCCGCCGCCCGCGGTGCCTCCGGCGCGAAGTACACGAGATCGTGCACCGGCTCGTACCGCTCCCACAGGACCCGGGCCATTCCGTCCGCCACTGCTTCCTCCCACCGCGTCGGCCTGCCGTGCTGTCGGCACCAGCCTGCTTCCTGACAGCCGTCACAACAAGACGGCCGTGGCCGGGACAGGTGTGCCCGGCGTCACCCGACGCGGACACGGCCGAGGGCGTTGCCCAGCAGTTCCGTGAACCACACGGCCCGCCCCGGCCCGGCCGTCAGGCGCAGGGGCACCTTGTCGGCGCCGTCCGGTACCGGGAACGTCTTGATCCTGCCGGTCGCGGTGATCCGGCCGATGCGGCCGGACTGGTCGGCGTACCAGATGTGACCGTCGGGCCCGCGGGTGATGCCGCCCGGCAGGGTGTCCGGCCCCGGGAGCGGGAACCGGGTGACGCGCCCCTCGTAGTCGATCCGGACGGCCGCCCGCACGCCGGACGCGGTGAGCCACATGCCGCCCGGCCCGGCGACGATGCCGCCCGGGAAGCCGGCCCCGCCGGGCAGCGGGAACTCGGTGATCCGCCCGGAGACGGTGATCCGCCCGACCTTGCCGCCGCTCAGCTCCGTGAACCACAGGGCGCCGTCCCGGCCCGCCGCGATGGAGTGGGGAGAGGCGTCCGGGGTGGGCACCGGATACTCGGTGATCCGGCCCGCGGTCGTGATGCGGCCGATCCGGTTCCCGGTCGCCTCGGTGAACCACAGGGCCCGGTCCGGTCCGAGCGCGATCCCGGCCGGGCCGCTGTCGGCCCTCGGCAGCCGGAACTCGGTGAGCCGGCCGGAGGTGGTGACACGGCCGATCCGGCCCGCGGCGGCCTCGGTGAACCACAGGGCCCGGTCCGGCCCCTGCGCGATCTCGGTCGGACCGGTGTCCGGGCCGGAGGTCGGGAAGTCGGTGACCGTCCCGTCCGCCGCCATCCGCCCGATCCGTCCCGCGCCGTGCTCCGCGAACCACAGGGCGCCGTCCGGGCCGCCGGTGATGCCGGCGGGAGCGGCGCCGGCCGTCGTGGTGACCGGATACTCCGCCACCGTCTCCGCCCCGGCACGGGCCGGGACGGTGACGGCGGCGACGGCGACCAGGGCACCGGCCCACGCGGCGGCCGGCCGACGGACCCCCGGACCGAAGAGGGTGTTCACGGGCATGGGAGCGCCTCCTTCCCGGTACGGCCACACCGCCGGACCGCGTGCTGGACATCGGACGGCCGCCGGCCGCGCCCCCGCCGGCGTACGAGTCGATCACTCGTGCAGGCGTACGACCGCCTCGGCGACTGGCCCGGACGAGGGGACGCGGAGGAGGCGCGCTGGGGCAGACGGGTGGCGTGTTGACCCGGCTGGGCGGCCCGGATGGTGGGAGCCAGGGGCCTCACTGACGGTGGTTCATGTCGGGACCGGGTCCATCCAGCTGATGAGGTATCCGCTGCCCGGTCACGGCGGAAGGACATCACTATGCGCTCTGCCCGCACGCTCCTGGCGACGGCGGCAGCCACGGCCGCCCTCGCCTTCGCCACGCCCGGCGCCGCGTCCGCCGTACCGGCCGAGCACGACGGCGGCCGTGACGACTCCTCGTACAGCAGGGAGCAGGACAGCGACTCCGACCGTGACAAGGGCTCAGACAGTGACCGTGACAAGGGCTCCGACAGGGAGCAGGACAATGACTACGGCAGCAAGCGGGACGACGGAGGGGAACACGACGGACCGCGCGGCGGAATGCACACGGGTGGCGGAGCGCTCGCCGCGGTGCGCAGCGACGACTGGGGTTCCGGCGGCGACAGCCGGTTCGACCCCGAGAGCTACCGGGACAAGGACAGTGACGACGACGGTGGCGGCAAGGAAGAGAAGGGAGACAAGGGAGACAAAGGAGGCAAAGGTGGCAAGGGCGACTGGGGTGACGACGACGAGCACGGCAAGCCGCGCGGCGGCATGCACACCGGCGGCGGCGCGCTCGCCACGCCCGGTGTCACCGCGGGCGGCCTCGCCGTGCTCGGCGTAGCCGCCACCGGCGCGTACGCGCTGCGCCGCAAGAAGACCGCGTAGCCGGCAACCTGACGGGCCGCCGTGTCCAGGGACTGCGGACGCCGCCGATACGCCGGCCGTGTCGGCGGCCCGCGCCCCCGCACCCCGCCCGGACGCCGGTTCCGGCGCCGTCCCACCCCTGCCCTGATCCCCGTGCTGCCGTGCCCGAGTGAGGTGGTGTCCGATGGCAGCAGATCCCTCCTCGACCCCCTCAGCACCGGCACCGGACGAGCAGCCCTCCGGCCGCGGCGGGCGGCTGACGCTGTGGGGTGTGGCGGCCGTGTTCCTCGCCGTCGGCATGTTCGGCGGCCATCACGGCGCGGACGACAAGCCGGAGGCGCACCAGGCATCGGGCGTCGGCGCGGCTTCGCCGACCGGCCCGCGGCAGCCGGGCGAGGCACTGCCCCGCTCCACACCGACCCGCCTGCGCATCCCGAAGATCTCCGTGGACGCCCCCTTCACCACCCTGGCCATCGGCGCCTCGGGCCAGCTGCAGCCCCCGCCCGCCGCCGACACCAATCTCGTCGGCTGGTACGCCGCGGGGGTCTCGCCCGGCGAGCAGGGCACCGCGATCATCGCGGGGCACGTCGACACGGTGACCTCCGCGGCCGTCTTCGCCGATCTCGACGAGCTGGCGCCCGGCGACCGGTTCTCCGTGGAGCGGTCCGACGGGCGCACGGCGGACTTCGTCGTGGACGACACCGAGACCTTCGCCAAGGACGACTTCCCCAGCGAGCGCGTGTACGCGGACGCCGCGCGCCCCGAGGTCCGGCTCATCACCTGCGCCGGGGACTACGACCACGAGGTCCGGGACTACACCGACAACCTGGTCGTCTTCGCCCACCTGGAGTGAGCCGCCCGGTCGGGCGATGCGCGGCGGCTCCGCGTGCTGCGAGCCCGGCGCGTCTCAGGCGCGGGCCGGCCAGTTGCGCAGCAGGGAGTCGAGGGCGTCCAGGATGCGGGTCCAGGATTCCTGCGAGTCGGGCGCGCTGTGGCTGAAGCCGCCGGTCGCCTCCAGGCTGACGTAGCCGTGGAAGACGCTGCCCAGCAGGCGGACCGCGTGGGTCTGGTCCGGCTCGGTCAGGTCGTAGCCGCGCAGGATCGCCCGGGTCAGCTGGGCGATCCTGACGCCCGCGCTGCCGGCCGCAGTCGCGGAGTCCAGCGGGTACCGGGCCGCCGTGTAGCGGCCGGGGTGGGTGCGGGCGTAGTCCCGGTAGACGTTCGCGAAGGCGCCGAGGGCGTCCTTGCCGGACCGGCCGGCCAGTGCTTCGGCGGCGCGGTCGGCCAGCTCCTCCAGGGCGAGCAGCGCGATCCGCGTCTTCAGGTCCTGGGAGTTCTTCAGGTGCGAGTACAGGCTCGCGACCTTGACGTCGAAGCGCCGGGCCAGCGCGGACGCCGTCACCTGGTCGAAGCCGACCTCGTCGGCCAGCTCCGCACCGGCACGGACCAGTCGTTCGGCGGTCAGACCCGCACGCGCCATGGCTCTTCTCCCGTCTGTCCGAAGCGATTATGGAACTCCCTAAAAGGTGTAGGCAAAACGGGATCACTGCGCAGGTCGGCTCAGCCGCCCGTGGACTCGCGGATCACCAGGGAGAACGGGCCGACGAACTCCTCCTGGACCGCCGGGGGCCCCTCCCGGCCCATCCGGGCGACCAGCAGAGCCACGGCCCGCTCGGCCATGAGGTCGTGGTCCGGATCCACCGTGGACAGCGAGGGGACGAGAAACGCGCTCTCGTCGACGTTGTCGAACCCGATCACCCTGACTTGCTCCGGCACCCGCACTCCCGCGTCCGCGAGGCCGCGCAGCACGCCCATCGCCACGGTGTCCGTCACACAGAACACGCCGTCGAAGGCCGGGCCGTCCGCCACCATCGCCCGGGCCCGCCGGGCCGCCGCTTCCATGGTGAGTGCCGGAAGGCTCTGCACCAGCGCGGGGTCCGCGGGCAGGCCGGCCGCGGCCAGCGCCTGCCGGTAGCCGGCGTGCCTGAGGCTCGACACATCGGCCTCGTCGCGCAGTTCGCCGCAGACCAGGGCCACGCGCCGGCAGCCCCGCTCGATCAGATGCCGGGTCGCGGCGGCGGACGCCGCCACATTGGGCATCGCGACATGGTCCACCGGGCCGCCGAAGATCCGCTCGCCGAGGATCACCACCGGGTGGTCCACCTCGATCGCCTCGACATCGGCCCGGCCCATGCCGACGGCGCTGAGGATCAGCCCGTCGTAGAGCCGGTTGCGGGACTGGGACAGCGCCGCCAGCTCGTCCTCCCGGCGGGCGCCGGTCTGCTCGATGCTCACCCGGAGGCCGTGCCTGCCGGCCGCCGTGATGAGGGCGGCGGCCAGCCGGCCGTAGTACGGGCGGTTCACCTCCGGGACCGCGAGGCCGATGGTTCCCGTGCGGCCCTTGCGGAGGTTGCGGGCCGCCACGTTGACCCGGTAGTCGAGCCGGGCCATCGCCTCCAGGACGCGGGCGCGGGTGGCGGGGCGCACATGGGGGCGGTCGTTGATGACGTTGGAGACCGTCATCGCCGACACGCCGGCCGCCTTCGCCACGTCCTGGATCGTCGCCACGCTCAGTCCCGCCCGCTGTCCTCGGCCAGACGATAGAGGGCGGCGCCGTGGGCGGGCAGGCGGACGGTGAGGTGCCTGCCGTCGTGCGGGGTGTCGGCGTGGGTCCACAGCTCGCGGATCCGGTCGGCGGGGCGGGCGCCGATCGAGCCGAGCGGCACCTCGTACCGGCGCGGCTCGCCGGCGAGGGAGAACACGGCGGCGTACCGGGTACGGCCGTCGGTGTCGCGGGCGGTCCACAGGACGAGACCGTCCTCGCGGAGCACCTCGCGGTTGCCGGTGCTGTGCCACAGTACGGCGAGCGCCTCGTCGTTGGTCAGGAGTTCGAGGGTCTCGGGCGGGCTGGTGGGCAGGTCGCCGCCCATCATCAGCGGTGACCGGGAGATCAGCCACAGGGTGAGCAGGCTGGTCTGCTCGGGCCGGGTGAGGGAGCACAGCCGGTCGTCGCCGCGTTCGGCGCGGATGCCGATGCGGCCGAGCGGCAGCATGTCGGCGTCCGCCCAGCCGCCCGCGCCCTGCCAGGGCGCCCACCGGGCCATCCGGGCGAACTGCGCCTCGACGTCCTCCCACCGGTCCCACAGATCGTCGCAGACACGCCACATGGTGGCGTGTTCGCGCAGATGGTCCAGACGGGCCAGGGAGACGTCGGTGCCGGGGGACAGGCTCAGCTCGATCGGCCGGCCGCTGCGCTCGACGGCCCGCGCGTAGGCCGCGATCTCCCGCTCGTGGTACGGGACCAGCATGTCGTCGGCCTTCACGAAGTCCACGCCCCACGCGGCGAACTGGGCGACCTGGGAGTCGTAGTAGGCCTGGGCGCCCGGATGGTCGTGGTCCAGGCCGTAGTTGTCGGGGTTCCAGGGGCAGACGGAGCCCGTGTCGGCGATCTCGTCGGCGGTGAACTCCGTTCCGGCTACGGGCAGTCGGGCGGCGACGGCCCGGCGCGGGACACCCCGCATGATGTGCAGGCCGAACCGCAGCCCGAGAGCGTGGACGCGCGCGGCGAGCGGTGCGAAACCCGCCCCGCCGGCGGCGGAGGGGAACCGGTTCGGTGCCGGGAGCTGACGGCCGTACGCGTCCAGGACCAGCGGGGCGTCCGCGTTGTACCCGTGGGCGCGGGCCGTCGGCTCGTACCACTGGATGTCCACCACCACGGTGTCCCAGCCGTGCGCGAGCAGGTGGTCCCGCATGAACTCGGCGTTGGCGAGCACCTCCTGCTCGGTGACGGTCGTGCCGTAGCAGTCCCAGCTGTTCCAGCCCATCGGTGGACGCAGCCGGCGGTCGGGGAGGGGTCGGTTCACGGTCGTGTCCTCTCAGTCCGGCAGGGACATGGGGGCCTGGACGGTGACGAAGGAGTGCGGCGGGAGGGCGAGCGCCAGCCCCGCGCCGGTCACGGTCACGCCGTCGAACGGGCGCGGTGCCACGGCCGTGGGCGCCTGGGGGGTGTTGTGCGCCTGGAGCCGGTCGGCGGTGAGGACGCGGGCGAGAGGTTCGCCGATCCGGCCGCCGCGCAGGTCCAGGCTCACCTCGGCCGGTTCCTCCGCGTCCAGATTGCTGAGCGAGACGAGCAGCCTGCCGTCCTTGACGCTCGCGGACACGGACAGCGTGTCCAGCACCGCGTCCCCGACCTGGCGCCGCGCCCGCTCCGCGCGCAGGTGCACGGGCAGTGAGGCGGCGTCCTGGTGGCCCTTGTTCATCTCGAAGACGTGGTACGTCGGCGTGAGCACCAGCGCGTCCCCGTCCGTGAGGACCATCGCCTGCAGGACGTTGACGGTCTGCGCGATGTTCGCCATGACCAGGCGTGCCGCGTGCCGGTGGAAGACGTCGAGGTGGACGCTCGCCACGAGCGCGTCGCGCAGCGTGTTCTGCTGGAACAGGAAACCGGGGTTCGTGCCCGGCTCGACGTCCCACCAGGTGCCCCACTCGTCCAGCACGAGACCCACGGTGCGCCCGGGGTCGTAGCAGTCCATGACGGTGGAGTGACCGGTCAGGACGCGGTCCACGCGCCGTGCGGAGAGCATCGTGCGGTAGTGGTCGTCGGTGTCGAAGACGGTGGCGCTGCCCTTCGCCTCCCAGGGGCCGGCCAGCGTGTAGTAGTGCACCGAGAGCGCCTGGTAGTAGGTGCGCGGGGTGGCCTCGCAGCCGAAGCAGTTGATCTGCCGCATCAGCGTCTCGGTCCACGCGTAGTCGTCGTCGGAGGCGCCCGAGGCGATCCGGTACAGCTTGTTGTCACCGTGGTCGCGGCAGTACGTGCCGTACTGGCGGGCCAGATCGGCGAAGTACTCGGCACGCATGTTGCCTCCGCAGCCCCAGGTCTCGTTGCCGAGGCCCCAGAACCGCACCCGCCACGGCTCCTCGCGGCCGTTGGCCCGGCGCAGCCGCACCATGGGGCTGTCGCCGTCCCGGGTGAGGTACTCCACCCACTCGCTCATCTCCCGGACCGTGCCGCTGCCGACGTTGCCGCTGATGTACGGCTCGGCGCCGAGCAGTTCGCACAGGGCCATGAACTCGTGGGTGCCGAAGTGGTTGTTCTCCTCGACGTTCCCCCAGTGGGTGTTGACCGTCCGGGGCCGCTGCTCGCGCGGTCCTATGCCGTCCCGCCAGTGGTACTCGTCGGCGAAACAGCCGCCCGGCCAGCGGAGATTGGGGATGTCCAGGGCGCGCAGGGCCGCGACGACGTCCAGCCGGATGCCGCCCTCGTTCGGGATCGGGGAGTCCTCGCCGACCCAGAACCCGCCGTAGACACACCGCCCGAGATGCTCGGCGAAGTGCCCGTACAGATGGCGGCTGATCCTCGGGCCCTCGATGTCGAGGTTGACGATCGCGGTCGCGACGGGCACGGGGTCCTCCCGTCCGAGATCCCTTGTATCGATAAAACCCGCCGACACAAGCTCGCACCGGGGGGCCGGGGCGTCAAGGGGGCAGGGCCCGGCCGCAGGGGCTCCGCACCCGTGCCGACTCTGGGTCCGCAGGCGCCGGACCACCCACTTTTTTGTGGGTACTTGGCAGCCCCCGCCAGCCCGGGAGAGGCTGTTTCCCGAGGTCAGGGGCTGCCGGAGAGCAGAGAAGGAGGTGACAGCCGCACCGCCTCAGGACGCCGCTCCGTGTGCGCGCTCGCGGAGCCGGCCCAGCCGGCGGTGGCCCCACTCGGCCAGGGGGTCCAGTGCCTCGGCCAGGTCACGGCCGAACGCGGTCAGCGAGTACACGGTCTTCGGCGGCAGCACGTCGTGCACCTCCCGGTGCACGAGCCCGTCCTCCGCCATCTCGCGCAGCGCCTGGGTCAGCACCTTCTCGCTCAACCCGGGCAGTAGGCGGCGCAGTTCGCCGGGCCGGTGCGGGCCGGACTCCAGCAGCCACAGCAGCGACGTCTTCCACTTGCCGTCGATCACTGCGATCGCGGCGGTCACTCCGCAGACGTTCGGGTCCTGAGCACGGCTGCGCGTCATCGTCGTCCTCTTCGGTTCCTCACGGCCGCTTCGGCCGCTCTTCCTCATCACTTACGGTCACCACATACGGGAGTTGCAACATGTCCACAGCTCTGAATCTTCCTGCCGTCACCGTGCTCGGCCTCGGCCCCATGGGCCGGTCGCTGGCGGGCGCGTTCCTCAAGGCCGGCCTTCGGACCACGGTCTGGAACCGCACGCCGGGGAAGGACGGCGAGCTGACCGAGCAGGGCGCGGCCGGTGCCGCGTCGGCCGAAGAGGCCGTGGCGGCGGGGGAGCTGATCGTCGTCTGCGTGGTGAACTACGACGCCGCCGACGCGATCCTGCGCCGTGACGAGGTCGCCCGCGCGCTGAAGGGCCGTACCGTCGTGAACCTGACCGCCGACACCCCGGACCGCGCCCGGGACACCGCTCAGTGGGCGGCGGCCCAGGGCATCGACTACCTGGACGGCGCGATCATGACCCCCGCCCCCAGCATCGGCACCCCGGAGGCCGTCTTCCTGCACAGCGGTCCCCGCGACCTCTACGACAGGCACCGGACGGCGCTGGACGTGCTCGGCGGGACGCACACCCACCTGGGCGAGGAGATCGGACGCGCCGCCGCCTTCGACATCGCGCTCCTCGACATCTTCTGGACCGCGATGGCCGGTTACGCGCACGCCGTGGCGATCGCCCGGGCGGAGGGCGTCACCGCCCGGGAACTGGCCCCGTTCGCCCAGGGCATCGGTGCGATCCTGCCGCCGCTGTTCGAGACGTTCGCCGAGGACGCGGACAGCGGCACCTACTCCGGCGAGATCAACCCCATCACCTCGGCCGTCTCCACCATGGCCCATGTCGTCGCCGTCTCCGAGTCCCACGGCATCGACGCGGGCGTGATGCGGTCCGTGGAGGGGCAGGCCCGCCGCGTCATCGGCCTCGGCCACGGCACGGACGGGTTCATCCGGGTGGCGGAGGTGCTGGGCCGCCACTGAGTCCCGGCTCGGCACGCCGTCGCCGGCCGGCCGCCCGAGCGCGCGGCCGGCCGGTGTCCGGGGATTGTCGTTCTCGACATACGGTCGGCGCGGTGCTTCACTGGTGACATGACGTCAATTCGGCTGACCACGCCCACACTTGGGGTCATCGGAGTGCTGTTGTCGTCCACCGCCGACGATCCCGCGTGGGGACTGAAGATCTGCGAGGAGACCGGCCTCGGCTCCGGGACGGTGTACCCGATCCTGGAGCGCCTGGTCGCCGCCGGGTGGGTCACCCGGTACGAGGAGACGGGCGAGCACCCGGGGCGGCCGAAGCGGTACTACTACGAACTCACCGCTGTCGGCGAGCAGGCGGCCCACCGGGCCCGCGAGCGCAAGCCCCGGTTCTTCGGGCGGCGCACGGCGATCGACGGGGGCATGGCGTGAGCACGGAGGAGGAGCGCTCCGAGATCTCTGGCCCCGAGCCCGCCGGCTCCGGGGTGATGGCCGTGGTCGCGGTACTGGCGCCGGTGCTCTTCGGCACGGCGGCGGCGATCTTCCTGCTCGTCGGCTACGGACTGAAGATGCTTGATCCCGAGCCCGGCTTCGCGCGGACGCTGCTCACCGCGGGCTGGCTGTTCGGCGCGGCGACGGCGGTCTCAATCCTGGTAGGCATGGCAGGGCTGGTGTTCGTCGCCCTGCGCAATAGTCGCCCGCAGTCGGCCGAGGGCGAGTCCGTCGGCGCCGCGGGAACCGCTCAGCCGCGGGGCAGGGCCGCGCTGCGGACGCTCGACTTCGCCTCCTTCATCGCCGGAAGCCGCAGGGCACACCTCCGGGAGGAGTGGACCGCCGTCCTCGCGGGCGACCCCGACCACGGCGTCGTCCTCTCCGCGTCCCGCAGGATGAGCTACGCCCTCGGCTTCCTCCGGGCCGCGCTCCGCATGCGGCTGAGTGATCTCGCAACTCCTGTGTGGATGCCGGTGGACTGGCTGCTGGCGGACGAGTCGCGCACGCACGGGTGCATCGCGCTGGGCGTGGGTGCGCAGGTCGTGTACATCCAGTACCAGGACGGCTTCCACGCCCTGGTCACCGAGGGCTGGGGCTGGTGCGCCGGGTGCGGAGTCGCACTCCGGCTGCTCGCCGGCTGGCTCCGCAGGGTCCGCGGCATCGAACTCGCCGCGCGGCACGGCGACTCCGGAGAGCGCTGACGACCCGCGACGACGTCACACCGGGCCGCGGCACTCGCCTGTCAGTCCGCAGACGCCAGGCACGAGCCTTCGCTCTCGTCCGTGGAAATGACGGGGACGGCGACGGCGTACGTTTCAAGCTGGCACACGTTGACGTTCGAGAGCAGGTCCGATTCGTTACCGAAGCTGGTCAGGCCGGACTCGTCGGCGGCGTTGGGTTCGTCTTCGTCCTGTGCGGTGGCGGTAGTGGCGGTGCCGGCGACGGCGGCCGCGGCGAGCATGAGGGTGGCGACAGCGATGCGGATGCGCACAGGGCCTCCTTGAGCGGCGAGCCGCCGGGTGCGGCCCTTCTGGCACATCGTCGACCGGGGATCCGCAGGGCGCACGCCGAGTGAAGCGACCGGGCACGACATGGGGTTCGGGTTCGGGTTCGGTGGAGGAAAATGCGTCCTCATGGAGGAACGCATACCCCTGGCCGACGGCCGGATGGTCACCGCCGATGCGCTGGTCGGTACCGAGTTCGACGTCATCGCCTGGCGCGAGACGGACGGCGCGCAGGTGCCGCGCCGGGCCCGCGCCGACTGGAACCGGCACGAGGCCGCCTATCGCGTCCGGACGCACTCCGGACGCGAGATCATCCGCGCCGCCGAGCACCCCCTGTGGTCCGCCCTGGCGGAGAGCAGCATCAAGGGTGGCAGGGCCAAGGGCACCGTCACCCTCACCCCGTGCGTCCGCGGCTGGACCGCGGTGGCGAAGCTCCAGCCGGATGACCTGGTGCTGGTCCCGGAACAGCACACCGCCCGGGGCGCGCTCCCGGCTGACCCGGACGACGTGGCACTCCTCGGTTACCTGCTCGGTGACGGTGGTACGACCAAGCCCGGCCAGGTCAGCTTCACCCAGCAGGACGGTGCCGCGCTCGACGAGTTCCGCGGCATGGTCGACCGGCTGGGATGCGACCTGTACGTGATGCGCAGCCGCCCGTACCACTACGTCGTGCGGAACCTGGACACCTCGCACCGGCCGCGCGCGATCGGCTCCGGCCGGTGGAACCCCGTGGTCGACCGTGTGCGCGCCTGGGGCCTCGAGGGGAAGGGCGCCCGCGAGAAGGCGTTCCCCGACTGGGCATGGACGCTGCCCAACGACCAGCTCGCCATCCTCCTGGGCCGTCTCATGGCCTGCGACGGCAACGTCTACTGCAAGGAGCAGGCCGGTAACCGGCTCATGGCCCGTGTCGCCATCACCCTCGCCAGCGAGCGCATGATTCGCGACGTGGAAGCGGCCATGCTGCGCCTCGCCGTCTGGGGCTATGTGCGGCACCGCCGCATCCGGTACAACGGCGGCTTCAACGACGCGTGGGAATGGTCGTGCCGTGACCGCGAAGCTCTGGTCCGGCTCGCCGGCCTCATCGACATGCCCGGCAAGAACGAGGCGATGCGGCACCTCGTCGCCGCTGTCGGATCCCGCTCGACCGCCCGAACCCGTTCCTGGCCACGACGCAACGCTCCGGCCGGCTACCGGTGGGAACGCGTCAGCGAGGTCGAGGAACTGCCCGTCACCCGCGCCCTCTCCCTGGAGGTCGACGAGGATCACCCCTTCGTGACGTCGTACGTCGAACACCACGCCTCGGCAGGGACCGGCTGAGGCCCGCAGCGTACGGCCGGCACCCTCCGGCACCCTGGCGGACCTGCGCCTTGTGCCGCGGAGGACGCCATGGAACGCTTCGGTCCGCCGGCCGCGACCTCGGCCGGCAGGGGCTGTGAGCTCTGGTTTCCCGGGTGAGGTGCGCTCGGGAACCGGCTGTGGGACGGAACGGGGAGTGAACCGATGGAGTTGGAGCTGCGGCATCTGCGGGTGCTGTGCGCGATCGCCGACGCGGGCAGTGTGGGCCGCGCCGCCGCACAGCTGGGCTACTCGCAGCCGGCCGTGAGCACCCAGCTCCGGCGCATCGAACGCCACCTGGGCGAGCCGCTCTTCGAACGCGGGCCGAGCGGGGTCCGGCCGACGCGGTACGGCGCCGAGGTCGTCGAACAGTCCCGGGATGTCCTCGCGCGGGCCGCCGCGATCGGGCACCGCACGGCCGCCGACCGCCCCCGCCGGACCCTGCGCGTGGCCGCGACCAACTCACCCATGCTGTCCGGCACGGTCTCCCGCGTCCGCGCTCGGCTCCCCGAGCTGACCCTCTCGGTCACCAGCGTCTACGCGTCCTCGCGGATCGTGGAGCTGCTGGAGGACGGCGCGGTGGACGCCGCCATCGCCGCCGACTACCCGGGCATGGAACTGCGGCACTCGACCGCCGTACGGCACCGCGGGATCGTCACCGAGCCCACGTTCGTCGCCCTGCCCTCCCGGCACCGGCTGCGGCAGAGCGCTCAGGTGCAGCTCGCCGACCTCGCCGAGGACGCGTGGTTCGTGACCCCGGACGACGGCGCCGGCTGGCCGGGGGTGTTCTACGACGCCTGCGCGGCGGCCGGGTTCACACCGGTCACCGTGCACGAGTGGCTCGGCGACCAGACCCAGCTGCAGAGCATGATCGCCGACGGTCTCGGGGTGTCCCTGGTGCAGCCGACGCTGCGGCCGATCCCGCACGTCGTCGTCAAACCGCTCGTGGGTTCCCCGCTGTGGTGCCGGTACGTGCTGGCCTGGCGGCCGGACACCGTCACCGACGACGTCGTGGAGACGGTGTTCCAGTCCGCCACGGACGCGTACCGGGACCTCGTCGCCCAGGCCCCGCACCTGCGCACCTGGGCCTCGCGCACCTGGAGCGTCGCCGGGGCCTAGGAGACGCGGGAGACCACTCCGTGGCGGAGTGACATGTGCTCCGCGCGTGGTTCCCGCGGCCCGCACCAGGTGATAGACACGGCGGGGTCACAGTTCCTGTCCGCCAGCAGGAAGGTTGCTGCCGTATGTCCGCAACGCGCCGTCAGGTCCTGTCCCGCGCCAGCGCCCTGGGAGTGGGCATCGCCTTCACCGGGGCCCTGTCCGAGGTCTTCGCGGGCACCGCCGCCGCCCAGAGCCTCGGCCACGCCGGTCATGGTCCGCTCGTTCCCGATCCGAACGGCCTGCTCGACCTGCCGAAAGGTTTCCGCTACACCGTGCTCTCCCGTGAGGGCGACCAGCTCCGTTCGGGTGAGGGCCGTGTGCCCTCCCACCATGACGGCATGGCCGCGTTCGCCGGCCGAAGGGGCCGGACGCACCTCGTGCGCAACCACGAGAACCGTGTCACCGCCGAGATCCCGGTCCCGGCCGTCAGCGGTCTCACCTACGACCCGGCGGGCAAGGGCGGCTGTACGGCCCTGACGCTCGACAGCCGTCAACGCGTGCTCTCGGAGCGGGTCGCCATCGCCGGCACGGCCGTCAACTGCGCCGGCGGCCGCACCCCCTGGGGCACCTGGCTGACCTGCGAGGAGACCGAGGACCGGGCAGGAACCAACGGCTACACCAAGGACCACGGCTTCGTCTTCGAGGTCCACCCCACCGAACCGCACCTCACCGGCGCGGTCCCGCTGACCGCGATGGGCCGCTTCCAGCACGAGGCGGTCGCGATCGACCCGCGCGACGGCGTCGTCTACGAGACGGAGGACGCCTTCGAGAAGCCGTTCGGCCTCTTCTACCGCTTCCTGCCGGCCAAGCCACTGGGCGGCGTCGGCTCGCTGCGCGCGGGCGGCCGGCTCCAGGCGATGCGGGTGCCCGGCGTACCGGACCTGTCGACGATCCGGCAGCCCGGCGCGCACTTCGACGGCATCGAGTGGGTGGACGTCCCCGATCCGTCGGCCGCGTCCACGCCGACCCGGTTCCAGGACTACGGGCGCGGGGGCATCACGCACGCGCAGAAGCTGGAGGGCTGCTACTGGGGCGGCGGCTGTGTGTACTTCGTGTCGTCCTTCGCCCGTAGCGCGGACGGTTCCGCGGCCGACCACTACGGCCAGGTCTGGCGCTACGACCCCGCGCGCCGCCGGCTGAGTCTGGTCGTCGTGTTCGGCCCGGACACCGACGTGCAGCTGCCCGGCGAGTCCCCGGACAACATCTGCCTCACGCCCAGCGGCGGCCTGATGGTCTGCGAGGACGGCAACGGTGCGCAGCACGTCTTCGGCCTGACCCGCCAGGGCGAGGTGTACGCGATGGCCCGGGGCCGGCAGAACATCGGGACGGAGACGGAGCCCGAGTGGGGAGAGTTCGCCGGGGTCACCTTCTCGCCCGACGGGGAGACGATGTACGTCAACTGCTACACGCCCGGCACCACGTTCGCGGTGACCGGGCCGTGGCGCGGGTAGGCGGCGGGCGGCCGTGACCATGCCGGGGCGCGTGGGCGCCCCGGCATGACGGCGGAGTGACGGGTCGGCGATGTTATGAGCGGCCAGTGCCATGTGCTATGTCACACGCCATTGTTGCGCCGGGTGGTGCGCTGAGACAGTGCCTCACACGCCTCAACACCCCACAGAGGCGCATTTCTTCGTGGAGGAATCCAGATGCGCTATCGCTTCGCGCTGCCCGGACGCGTGCCGAGAGGCACGATCGGCCGCATCGCCGGCGCCGCCGCCGTCTGCGTCACCCTGGCCGGCCTGCTGTCCACCCCGGCCCTGGCCGCACCCCAGCCGCACACCGGCACGGCCGCCGCACCCCGCGCGCACCTCCCCGTGCCGTCGCCCGCAGCCGCGCCCACCGCCGCCACCGAGCGCCCCGCGACCCAGGCCGAACGGCTCGACCCGGCCCAACTCCCGCCGCTGCAGCCGACGTTCACCCGGCCGACCGCGCACGCGGCGAAGGCGGCCTCCTGCA
This sequence comes from Streptomyces sp. NPDC046727, assembly GCF_040645635.1. NCBI lineage: Bacteria > Bacillati > Actinomycetota > Actinomycetes > Kitasatosporales > Streptomycetaceae > Streptomyces > Streptomyces sp. NPDC046727. Next base: position 1,742 of record NZ_JBEYYR010000048.1, on the reverse strand, counting down.
CCCCGGGCGACTTCGGCAGCCGTACCGGCACCGCGCTCGTCTCCTACGTCAAGGCCGCGACCCCGGACTGCGTCAACACGCTCTTCTCGGTGACCGGAACGGACGCCCGGGACATCTTCCGCCAGGCCCAGATGCTGACCGTGGCGAACGCGTTCACGCGCACCGCGGGACGGTACCAGGGCGACAACTCCGGCAGCCTGCTGCAGCTGGTCCTCTTCCTGCGCGCCGGCTACTACGTCCAGTTCAACCACCCCGGTGACGTGGGCCCGTACACCTCCCGGCTCACCACCGCCGTCACCGGCGGCCTGGACACCTTCTTCGCCCGCTCCCACTCCGGGGACGTCACGGCGGCCAACGGCGACATCCTCGGCGAGACCGTGATCCTCACCGACAGCGCCGACCAGCAGGGCCGCTACCTGTACGTCTACCGGCGGCTGCTGAACGACTACGACAGCTCGTACGACTCCATAGCCAGCATGATCAGGGCCGTCAACGACGTCTACACCCCGCTGTGGCGCGGCAACTGGAACCCGCAGTACGTGCGGGCGGTCGAGGCCGACCCGCGCATCATCGACACCCTGTACGACTTCGCGCTGGCCAACACCGACCAGCTCGGCACCGACCTGGCCTTCCTGGACTCCAACGCCGGGATGAACGTGGCCCGTTACGTCGAGCACCCCGAACTGCGGGACACCGCACGGCCGTTGGCCAAGGACCTGCTGGACCGGACCGGGATCACGGGCCCGACGGCCGGGCTGTGGGTGGCGGTGGCCACCCAGGCCAACTCCTACGACAGCGCCGACTGCGCGTACTACGACGTCTGCAACCTGCCGGAGAAGCTCGACAGGGCCGTCCTGCCCGTCACTCACCGCTGCGACGCGAACGTCACCGTCCGCGCCCAGGCCCTGTCCGCCGCCGACCTCGGCGCCGCCTGCACCAGCGTGCTCGGCCAGGACGCCTACTTCCGCTCGGTCGTGCGGGCCGGCGGCCCGATACCCGGCCAGTACGCCTCGACCCTCCGGCTCGTGGTCTTCACCAGCCGCGCCGACTACCAGATGTACGCCGGCGCGATGTACGGCATCAGCACCGACAACGGCGGCATGACCCTGGGCGGCGACCCGTCGGACCCGGCCAACCAGCCGATGTCGATCATGTACCAGAAGAACTACGACAACGGCTTCCCGGCCCGGATCTGGAACCTCAACCACGAGTACACGCACTTCCTGGACGCCCGCGACGACATGAGGGGCGACTTCGCCCACCAGATCTCCGTGCCGGACGTGTGGTGGATCGAGGGCATCGCCGAGTACGTCTCCTACAGCTACCGGGGCCTCACCGACGACCAGGCCGTCCAGGAGGCCGGCAAGCACACGTACCGGCTGAGCACCCTGTTCGAGAACACCTACGACAACAGCGACGTGACCCGCACCTACCCGTGGGGATACCTCGCCGCGCGCTACATGATCGAGCGGCACCCCGACGACGTCCAGGGCATGCTCGCCCGCTTCCGCGTCGGTGACTACGCCGGCGGATACGCCGTCTACCACGACGGCATCGGCACCCGCTACGACGCCGACTTCGACCAGTGGCTCACCGCGTGTGCCGCGGGCGCCTGCGCCAGGCCCGCCAAGGCCTGACCGCACGCGCCCCAGCAGGGCGGCGAGACCCGTCAACTGCCGTGCGTGCCCGGCGTCGTAGGCGACCACGTCGACCACCAGGTCACAGCCGTCACCCACCACCGC
>NZ_JBEYYR010000047.1:0-76367 GCF_040645635.1 Streptomyces sp. NPDC046727 | reverse complement strand
GCCTTCCGCGCCGGTTCCGTCACCGGGGTGGACGCAGTGGCCGGCGGTCCACACGGTGTTCTTGTTGGCGGTGACGATGGACGATCCGCTGCAGCCGTGCGTGGTGCCGTCCTTGGCGGTGAACAGGATCTTCCCGACCAGGACAGCAGGCTGGGACTGCTGGAACGGGACCGGCTGCGCGTACGGCATCTCCGGCACACTCGTGGCGGAGGTGCTGGCGAGAGGCGTGAGCGTCTTGCCGGAGACCGCGGGCTCGGACTGCGCCGGCAGGGTCTGCTTGACGGGTCTCCGGTCGCCGGCCTTGGTCGCCGCTGCGGCCTTCTTGTTGAAGGCGGCCTGGTCCTTCTCCTCGTTGGCGAGGGCCCGGTGGACGCGCTCGGCGGTCCAGAAGTCCCGCACTTTCTGCGGGTCGGTGGTCTGCTTGCCGATGGTCAGCTTCGGCCTGGGGGACGGCGTCTCGGCCTGCGCGACGTCGGCCGTGGCGAGGGTGGCGGGGAGAAGCGCTATGGACAGCAACGCGGCTGCGGTTGCTCGTCGGGGCGTGCGCATGTTCACAGTCGGCCCATCTGGTCGGCATGTTGATCTTGCGCCGAGAGTGAAGCACGCCGATAAGGAGGGCCCGTGGAGCGCGCGTGAGGGAATTCCCTTGGTTCACAAGAGGGTTGAGCCCCAGTTCGCGGCGCTCCCCGCCGGGCGCAGGTCGGTGTGGTCGATCCAGGTGGGGACGGCGAAGATGTCGTCGCCGGCCGGGGCCTGGGCGGCCTCCCGCAGGCACCAGGTGCGAGCTTCTTCGACCAACTGGTCCCAGGGCGCGGTCCAGTCGAGTTCCCAGTCCGGGCCGGTGCCGGAGACGCCGTACGTGCCGCCGGCCCTCACTCGCCAGAACTGGGTGCCGAGAACCACCTGGGCGTGGTCGGCCAGGTCGTTGATGATCTCGGGGAGGTGGGCCGAGGGCCAGCCGGGGGCGTCGTCGGCGACGGTGGCCCGTAGGCGCGCGGTGAGCGGCGGGACGACCGGGGTACGGGCGCCGAGCCGGGTCAGGGCTGAGCGGATGCCGGCGGGCTCGCTCCAGTCGGGCGGGGTCCGCCGTTCCAGACAGGCGCGGTAGGCGCGGCGCAGCGGCTCGATCGCGCCGTCGATCTCCAAGCTCGCCAGGGCCACGGCCGCCCATTCACGGACGACCGTGTTGTCGCTGTCCAGCAGCCCGATGAGAGCGGGGCCGCAGCGGGGATCGCCCACCTCCTCGAAGACCTCGATGGCGGTCAGCTGTCCGAAGCTGTCGAGGAAGGGCAGCCCGTCGATGACGGCGGGGACGGCGGCGGAGCCCCTGTGGATCAGTTCCGCGCGGGCGTCGTAGGACGGGCCGGACGAGTCGTCGAGCTGCTGGACGAGTCTCTCGATTTCGGAGGTCATGACGGGTCTTCTGCTTTCCGGTCCGCGGCGGAGTGGGGGCGGCTTCCCCGGGCAGTCTCGTGCACGGGTCCGATCCGGTGCCATGCGTTTACGGGAGGGAAGGCCCTGGTCGCCGCCGCGCGGGGCGGGGGTCGTAGGGTGTCCGCAGTCATGATCGCGATTGCGGGGGTATGCGGTGTTCGGTGGCCGGAAACGGGCGGCTCGGCACGAACGGAGCGGTGTGCGGGAGCAGCCGGCGGAACGCTACGTCGTCGGTGAACTGGACGATCACGACGAGGCGCTGCCGAACGTTCCGGCGCCCGCCGAGCCCGGCACCTGGCAGGCGCCCGCCGCGCTCGAACAGCACCTGTACGCGCTGCTGACCCGCCATGCCACGACCGAGTGGGCGGACGCGGAGGCCGAGGAGGAGGCCCGGGGCGACCTGCAGCTCGCCTACCTGGAGGCACTCGCCGAGGACCTCGTGTACGTGCCGTTCCGCCGCGAGGAGACCTCGCCCGAACCCGGCCGGCGCACCTTCCACGTGTACGACACCGCCGTCGGGCGCCTCGTCGCCGTCTACACCCGCGGCCTGCTCCCCCGCCCCCACCCGTACCTGGTCTTCGAGGCGTACACCCTGCGCGACCTGGCCGACGACCTGCCCGACGACGTCGCCGGCATCGCCGTCAACAACCAGACCCCGTGCCCGATGCTCATGTCGGCCGACGCGGAGGAGCGTCAGGTGTGGCGGGCGCTGCACCACGAGCACTGGGACGAGGACGGGCGTGCCGAACGGCTCGTCACCCTGCGCACCGGCGCACCGCCCCTCGGCCCGCTCCTGCACGGCCTGGCCCTCGGTGCCCAGATGTGCTTCGTCAACGGCGAGGCCTGGAACAACCCGCACTACCACGGCCTCGGCCTGTCCACCGAGCACGAGCGGCTCGCCAAGTGGTGGGGCGTCACCGACCGGGCGGAGTGGCAGGAGACCCAGCGGCGGCTCCTCGACCGCGATGTCACCCCCTGGTACTGGGAGTTCGTCCTCGACGCACGCAACGCGCTCGCCCACCGGAACGGGGACGGGCGGCTGCAGGCCGTCGACGCCACCGCATGGCGCGAGTGCGTCGAACTGACACTGCGGGAGCGCGCCGCGCAGGTACCGGAGGACGAGATCGGCCCGGACTGGGAGGAGTTCGTCGCCCACGTCGTCGGCCTGGTCGGCCAGGTGCTGCGGTACGAGGCCAGGTTCCGCGCCGACGGCCTGCTCGCGGCGGACGCCGCCGTGCGCTCGGTCGCGGCCTGGGACATCGGCCGCGCCTCGATGATGGCCCGCTGGGGCTACGGCGCCCGCTTCGCCACCCGCGCCGAGATGCGCGAGGCCGTCGTCGAGGCGAGCGAGGCCGCACAGTCCGCCCACACCTCGTGGCAGGACTTCTCCGCCGGCTACGCACTGGGCCGCTGCCTGCACTTCGACGACGAGGAGTTCGGCGGCTGGTACCAGGAGATGCTCACCGCCCACCGGACCCTGACCAGCGACCCGACAAGCCCCTGGAACACCGTCCCCTTCCACGTGCCCCACGGGGCGGGGCTCGGCAGCTAGCGCCGCCCCCCGGCCGGCGCGCAGCCGCCGGTCAGGGGGCCGGCGGAGCCGTCGGGACCAGGCCCGTGACCGGGTACGGGGACGGTTCCGTGACCCAGCCCGCCGCCAGGACCAGGCGGGAGTCGCGGTCCGTGGCGAGGAAGCCGAAGGGGCGGTCGAAGGCGACGCGGACGACCGTGGTCTCGTAGTGGTACTGCGGGACCCCGCCGGCCGCGGCCGGCATGAGCGCCGTCACCGCCGCCGCCCGGAAGCCGAGCGCGCCGAACTGGGCCACCGCCGACTGGCGGGCCTCCCCGACAGCCAACGGGTAGGCGCTCACCCCCGGGAAGTGGCCGACCCGGTCGTCGGCCGCCGAGGTGAGGCCGAAGAGGCCCGGCAGGGCGAGCAGGTTGTGGTCGGCCCGCACCTCGTACGCCACCGTCCGCACGTCCAGCGTGCGCGGCTCCGGCGCGACGGCCGGCTGCTGCTCCACGTGCAGGCCCGGGCCGACATGCCCGTGCGGCAGCGCTCCGCCTCCGGTCAGCGGCAGGCCGCGGTCCACGATCCCGACGCCGGCCGCCAGCACCTGGCCCGGTGTCATCCGCTCCTCACCGAGCACCAGGTGGACGTCGACGCCGTTGTCCCCGGGCACCGTCAACGCGGTGACGAAGCCGTCCGGGGTGCCCGTCACCCCCACCCGGTCCGGCCGCACGCTGCGTCGGTGCAGGCCACGCAGGGTACGGCCCTGCCAGGGGCCGGAGTCGGGTCGCAGCGGCACCTCGGTGAAGGGCTGCCGCCAGTCCGTGCGCAGCGCGAGGGCGCTGGCCAGCACCATCCGCGCGTCCCGGGTCAGCGTCACCGGCATGCGCTCGACCAGCCCGCCGGTCCGCTCGGCCGCCCAGGCGTCCAGCCGCTCCTGGGCGGTGACCAGGTCGTCCCCGAAGACTCCGTAGGTCCCGGCGGGGAGTCCGGCCCGCCATTCGTCGCGCAGGGGCAGCCCCTGGTGCGTCCACAGGCCGAGCGCCGTGTCCAGACCGGACACCTGCGCCAGCCCCGCCAGCAGCTCCCGCGCGGCACCGGCCGCCTGCTCGGCCGGCACGCCCAGGGCACCGGCCAGTTCCGCGCGCGCCGGGCCCACCGCGCCGTCGGCCAGGAAGGCCAGCAGGGGCCAGACGCCCGGCGCCGAGAACACCGTTCCCTCGGGCAGGGCCTGCGCCCAGCGGGCCGTCAGCCCGTTCACACGCCGGACCGTCTCCTCGGTCACCTTGCTCACTCGTCGCCCTCCCCCGAGGCCTCGCGGACCGCCGTACCACCCAACTGTCCGTCAGCTCGCTCGCATGTCCGGGCCGCACCGGTCACCCAGTCGTGCGCCCGGTCCTTCCCCTGCGTCTTCACCCGCATTCCGCCCCCGTTCGTGCCCCGCTTACCATGCGGCCAGTCGTACGTCAGTCCAGCCGCCGGCCCGGTCGCCGGTGCTGTGCTGCCGCCGCCCGATCCAGGAGCACGGTACCGGTGTCCATACCCCCGCCTCCCGGCCCCCACCAGCCACAAGGGCCGTTCCAGCCACCTCCGTCGTACCCGCAGGGGCCGTACGGACCGTCGCCGTATCCCCAACAGCCGGGCGGCAACCTGGGGTTGCCGGGGTACCAGCCGTGGACGCAGGGCTACAGCCCCTACAACCACCCGGCGCCGGTCAACGGCCTCGCCATCGCCTCCCTGGTGCTCGGTGTGCTGTGCTTCCTGCCCGGTGTGGGCCTGGTACTCGGGCTGGTCGCGCTGCGGCAGATCCGCCGGCGCGGCGAACGCGGCACCGGGCTGGCCGTGGGCGGCTCCGTGCTCTCCGGCGTCGGGCTGGTGTTGTGGGTGCTGCTGGTCGCCACGGGCGGCGCCTCGGAGCTGTGGGAGGGGTTCAAGGAGGGCGCACGCGACGGCGCGACCATCTCGCTGGCCGAGGGCGAGTGCTTCGACGCGCCGGGCGGCGGGCTGAGCGGGGTGACCCACGACGTGGACAAGGTCTCCTGCGCCGGCGCGCACGACGGCGAGGTGTTCGCGTCCTTCCGGCTGCCGGGCGGCGCCTACCCCGGGCACGGCTCGGTCACCGAGACCGCCGACGAGCGCTGCTGGGGCCTCCAGGACGGCTACGCGATGGACGGCTGGGCGGTCCCGCAGGACGTCGACGTGTACTACCTGACCCCGACCGAGGGCAGCTGGGCCGCCGGCGACCGCGAGGTCACCTGCGTGTTCGGCAACACCACCGAGGGCGAGGACCTGACCGGGTCGCTGCGCAACGACGAGACCGTCCTCGACGCCGACCAGGTCGCCTATCTGAAGGCCGCTCACGTCCTCAACGCCGCCATGGACACCGCCCCGGACGAGGAGTACGTGGAGGACGACCTGCCGGGGCACAAGGCGTGGGCGGGCCGGGTGTCGGCCGCGCTGGGCGAGCAGGCCCGGATGCTGCGCGCGCACGACTGGCCCGCCGGCTCCCGGGGGTCCCTCGCCGCGCTGGCCAGGGAGTTGGACAAGGCGCGCGCGGAGTGGGCGAAGGCGGCCCGGGCCAAGGACGCGGACACCTTCTACGAGCACTACGACACCGGCTCCGAGCTGATCGACCCGAGCCGGGCGGTCACCGCGCGGGAGTCCCTGGGGCTGGCCACCACCCCGCCCGCCGCGTCCGGTGAGGAGGGAAGCGACGCCGGGATGCAGGTGTGAGCCGGTGAAGCGCGCGGGCACCTATACGGCAGAGAAAGTGCCTGGGTAAAGCCCTCCCCGGCCCCTTGTCATCACATCGAGTGATTCTCTGGCCTTTGCTTGCATGGCCCAACCCACGGTTGCCAGGCTGTTGCTGTCTGTACAACCTGATGGGAGCGGCCAGTGACTTTCGGTGAGCAGCCGGCGTACCTGCGTGTCGCGGGTGATCTCCGCAAGAAGATCGTCGACGGTTCACTGCCGCCCCACACCCGGCTCCCCTCCCAGGCCCGCATCCGCGAGGAGTACGGCGTCTCGGACACGGTCGCGCTGGAGGCCCGCAAGGTGCTGATGGCCGAGGGCCTGGTCGAGGGCCGCTCCGGTTCGGGGACGTATGTGCGCGAGCGCCCCGTGCCCCGCCGCGTGGCCCGCTCCGGATACCGGCCGTCCGGCGGCGCCACCCCCTTCCGGCAGGAGCAGGCCGACGCCTCCGTGCGCGGCACCTGGGAGTCCAGCAGCGAGCAGGCCGAGGCCGGCGCGGCCATCGCCGAGCGGCTCGGGATCCAGGCCGGCGACCGGGTCATGCGCACCAAGTACCTGTTCCGGGAGGCCGGCGAGCCGATGATGCTCTCCACCTCCTGGGAACCGCTCGCCGTGACCGGCCGCACCCCGGTGATGCTCCCCGAGGAGGGCCCGCTCGGCGGGATGGGCGTGGTCGAGCGGATGCGGGCCATCGACGTCATCGTGGACAACGTCACCGAGGAGGTCGGCGCCCGCCCCGGCCTCGCCGAGGAACTGCATCTGCTCGGCGGCGTCCCCGGTCATGTGGTCCTGGTCGTCCAGCGCACGTACTTCGCCTCCGGCCGCCCGGTCGAGACCGCCGACGTGGTCGTCCCGGCCGACCGCTACCGGGTCGCCTACCATCTGCCCGTCAAGTGACCATCCGCCCCGGCGGGTCCGCGTGCGCCCCTTTGCGTGAGGTAGCGCACACCCTGACGCGCCGCAGGGCCAGAACCCCTCACCCCCGCCCCCCCGCCCGCCGCAGCGATCCGGCCGTTTTCCCAGGTGACCTCGGGTGCCCCTGGCATGCCCCGACCCGAGGCGGGGGAGTTTGCGACGGCGCATTCGGTCCCGTGCGCCCCCGGCGTTCTGGCTGGTTGCGTACCTCTTTGTGAAAAGACGTATTCGCAGCGTAAAGGTTGGGCGTACGCTCGGGCATATGCGGATTGCGGTTTCCTTAGCCGGGGGAAGCGGGTGGGGCGGTGCGAGAAGGAGCGCGGGCGGTGGGGGCCATGAGTGAGGGCACGGTCTCCCTGCCCTGGATCGTGATACGGCAGGACGACAACGGCAATCGCTACCGCGTCGGCCGGTACGCGACCCGCGCGGAGGCACAGAAGATCGCCGACAGCCTCGACGACCGGGGGCACAAGCAGCTCTACTGGGTCGAGCGCATCGGCCAGAACGGGGACGGCACGCAGAACTGACCGGCTGCGCGCTCCCGTAGGCTCCGCTTCATGACGCGCATGACCCCCGAAGCGGAACGGATCGTGGTGGTGGGGGCCGCCCTGCTCGACGGCGGCCGCCTGCTCGCCGCACGCCGCAGCGCGCCCGTGGACCTGGCCGGACGCTGGGAGCTGCCCGGAGGCAAGGTCGAGACGGGCGAGCGCCCCGAGGACGCCCTGGTGCGCGAACTGCACGAGGAACTGGGCATCGACGCCGAACCGGTCGGCCGCGTGCCCGGAGAGTGGCCGCTGCGCACGCCGTACGTCCTCCAGGTGTGGACCGCCCGCCTGCGCCCCGGCTCACCCGCGCCCCGGCCCCTCCAGGACCACGACGCGCTGCGCTGGCTGACGCCGGCCGAGCTGTGGGACGTACCGTGGCTCGACCAGGACGTTTCCGCGGTGCGGGAGATCGAGAAGCTCGCCGCGTTCTGAAAGCCGGGCAGTCGGCCGCCGGCTCGTACGCCGTTCGTGCCACAGTGCGCCCTCTCGCGCGGTACTGCCCCCCGGATATCGGGTATGTGCCCATTAACCCCATGAAACCGGACATGGTGGGCTCGCTGGCCGGGGAAGTGATCGGCGTGATCGACACCGATGGCGACTGCGCCGAGTGGACCTTTCCCGCGGAACCGGGTGTCGTGCGCACGGCCCGCGCGGCGGTCCGGGGCCAGTTGCACGGCTGGGACCTGGACTGCCTCGCCGACCTGGCCGCACTACTGGTCAGCGAGCTGGTCACCAACTCGCTGCGGTACGCCACCGGCCCCATCGGCGTACGGCTGGTGCGCCCCACCGGGGATGACGACGCACTGCGCGTCGAGGTGTCCGACCCGCTCCCCGACCCGCCGCGCGAACGTGTCGCGCACCCCGAGGACGAGAGCGGACGCGGCCTGCAGCTGGTCGCCGGTTCCTCGCGGCGCTGGGGCACCCGGCCTGGTGCGAACGGAAAGACCGTCTGGTTCGAACTTGCGGTGCCCGGGTGAAGCCGGAGCATCAGCGGGGGGCGCGGGGGTGTAAAGCCGCGAGCGTGCCGCCCCTCGTGCGCGCCGGGGGCGCATGCAGTGCGGTGCGGGGTGATTCGGCGGTGTGTTCCCTGGTTAGAAGAGTGGAAGTGTTGTCACGGACCGGTCCGAAAACCACCTGGACCGAGCTGTGATCGTGAACACCGTGTCGTGCGGCGCCGTAGTGCTGGATACTGCGGGCAGCCGCCCCCGGTGACCGGTGCCGGACGCGGTGAGCTGGAGGGGACGGTTCGCGTGAGCGAGATACCAGCGAAGGCCACGGAGTCCGAGGACCCGTCGGACGGCGCGAGGGGCCAGACCGCGGAGGCTGCCGCGGGGCCGCGGGACACCATGTGGCAGAGCAGTCCGCCCGGTTCGATGTACGACTACATCAAGGTCGCGTCCTTCTCCATCAGTCCCGGTGGGCTTGTCGACCAGTGGAGCCTGCGCGCCGAGCAGCTCTTCGGCGTCCCGGCGGCACGTGCCGTCGGCATGGATCCCATCGAGGCCTTCGTCGATCCCGACCTGCGCGAGCGCGGCCAGCGGAAGATGGCCGAAATTCTCGACGGACGCGAGTGGACCGGAGTGGTGCCGTTCCGGATGCCGGACCGGCCGGACGGTACGCGCGGCGAGGAGGGGCTGGCCGAGGTCTATGTCATGCCGACGCATACCGCGGAGGGGGACAAGGCCGCCGTCTGCATCGTCGTGGACGTCCGCACGCTGCGCAGCATCGAGACCGACCTCGCCGCCTCGCAGGCGATTTTCGGTCAATCGCCGTTCGGATTCCTGCTGATCGACGCCGACTTTCGGGTCCGCCGGGCCAACATGCGGTTCGCCTCCGTCTTCGGCGGAACGCCGGACGACCACCGGGGCAAGGGAGTTCACGACTATCTGCCGCGCGGCGAGGCCGAGCGCGTTTCGGCCACCCTGCGGCGGGTGCTGGAGTCCGGCGAGTCCATCACCGACATGCACGTCACCGGCTTCGTGCCGGGCTCCGAGGAGCGACGGCACTGGTCCGTCAACCTCTACCGGGTGCACAGCGGCAGCGGCCGGCCCATCGGCGTCGCCTGGCTCGGCACCGACATCACCTCCCGCCGGGCCGCCGCCCGCGAGGCCGCCGCCGCCCGGCGCAACCTCGCGCTGCTCAACGAGGCCGGTGCCCGCATAGGGAACTCACTCGACCTGGAGACCACGGCCCGCGAACTCCTCGACGTGGTCGTCCCCGGCTTCTGCGACCTCGCCACCGTCGACCTCTACCAGGGGCTGCTGGCCGGCGACGAGACCCCGCCCGGCCTCGCCGACGGCAGCGCCGAGCTGCGCCGGGTCGCCTTCGCCAGCGCGGTCTCCGGTGCCCCCTTCAGCGGCTCCGGGGAACCCGTCGAGGTCGGCGCGGTCCACCACTTCCCGTTCAACTCGCCCTGCGCGGACGCCCTGCGCACCGCACGCCCGCAGCGGGTGCCCGCCGAGGAGGGCGGCCTCGTGCAGTCCACGCTGGCGGTGCCGATGGTCGCCCACGACACGGTCGTCGGACTCGCCCAGTTCGCCCGGACGAAGGGCAGCGAGCCGTTCGGCGACCGGGACCGGGACCTCGCGGTGGAGCTGGCCGCGCGGGCCGCCGTCTGCATCGACAACGCCCGCCTCTACCGCCGCGAGCACGAACGGGCGTTGATACTGCAGCGGTCCCTGCTGCCGCCCGGCGACCCCGAGGCGTCCGGACTGGACATCGCCTGCCGCTATCTGCCCGGCAACGCGGCGACGGAGGTGGGCGGCGACTGGTTCGACGTCATCGAACTCCCGGGGCACCGTACGGCGCTGGTCGTCGGGGACGTGATGGGCCGGGGCCTGCGCGCCGCCGTGGCGATGGGCGAACTCCGCACGGCCGTACGCACCTTGGCGCTGCTCGACCTGGAGCCGGCCGAGGTGCTGTCGGCGCTGGACGAGATCGCCCGCGGGCTCGGCACGCCCGGCGGGGTCCAGCAGGCCACCCGTACGGCCCGCCAGCCCCGGGACGCCGACCTCTCCGAGGTGTACCTGGCGACCTGCGTGTACGCCGTCTACGACTCCGTCACCAGACGCTGTACGTTCGCCAACGCCGGCCATCTGCCGCCGGTCCTGGTCGAGCCCGGCGAGCCGGCCCTGATGCTCGACGTGCCGCCCGGCATGCCGCTCGGCGTGGGCGGCGAGCCGTTCGAGGAGGTCGAGGTCGATCTGCCGGAGGGCGCCCTGCTGGCCCTCTACACGGACGGCCTGGTCGAATCCCGCGACCATCCGCTGGACGAGGGACTGCAGGCCTTCGTCGGCGCGCTCACGGATCCGACCCTGCCCCTGGAAGATGTCTGCGACCACGTCCTCAACACCCTGGACACCCACCACGGCGAGGACGACATCGCCCTGCTGATGGCCCGGGTGCAGGGGCTGCCCGCCGACTCCGTGGGCGACTGGACCCTGCCCCGCGAGCCGCGCAGTGTGGGCCGGGCCCGTGAGTACGCCCGCGGACAGCTGCTGTCCTGGGACCTGGAGTCGCTGGTCGACACGACGGAACTGCTGGTCAGCGAGCTGGTGACGAACGCGCTGCGGTACGGCGAGGGAGAGATCCGGCTACGGCTGCTGCTGGACCGCACGCTGGTCTGCGAGGTCTGGGACTCCGGCCTGGTCCAGCCACGGCGCCGGCGTGCCCGGGACACCGACGAGGGCGGACGGGGCCTGCAACTGGTCGGACTCCTCAGCGCGGCCTGGGGCTCACGGCGGACGCCTCGCGGCAAGACGGTGTGGTTCGAGCTGCCCCTGCCGGGCGGAGAGGGCGGCCTCACGGACCCGGCGGAAGCCCTGCTGAGCCTGTTCTGACGACCCTTTTCACCCAGCGTGGTGGCGGGAGCGGGACCGGGGGCCGCCGTAGGCCGCCGGGGGGCCTCCGTCCGGGTCCTCGGCGAGAAGGACGCCGCCGAGCACGGCACCGGCGAGGCCCGTCGGGTCCGCTTCGGCGCCGATGTGCGGGGTGCCGTGCGTGCGTACGTCCCGCTCGGCCAGTTCCCGCGCCGCCCCGGCCACGGCACCCGCCCGGCCGGCGTTGCCCGCCCCCAGCTCCCGTACCGCCTCCGCAAGCCGGGCCCGGGGCTCCGCGCCCACCGCTCCCCGGTGCACCGCCACGAACTCCTCCGCCCCGGCGACGGAACTGCGCGCCGTCAGCAGCCCCGCGGTGTCCAGCACCCCGGAGCGCGTCCCCGCCACCCGTTCCGCCGCCCGGGTGATCCGGCGCAGCGCGTCCAGCGGGTCGTACGGGCCGCCGGTCAGCTCCTCGCGCACCGCGGCCAGCACCCCGTCGGCGTGCGCCAGCCGGGCGTGCAGCTCACCCGCGGTCAGCGAGGTCCCGCCGGTCCCGCGCCGGGCCGCCGCCAGCTGCGCCTCCGCGCCGGTCAGCGCCGCCGGCACCAGTCCGGCCGCCTCCCGCAGCTCCACCGCGAGCCGTTCCACCCCGCCCACCAGCACCCCGGCCTGGGCCACCGCGCCCTCGCCGGCCCGCAGCTGCCGGGCGGCCCGCCGTGAGTCGTCCGCGTCGGCCGCCTGGCGGGCCTCGTTGAGCCGGGCGGTGGCGAACACCAGCCGGTCCTTGGCCTGTTCGAGGTACCCGGTGACGGACTCCAGGGCCGGGGGAGCGTACGTCTCCTGGAGTGCCGGCAGGGTGATCTGCGCGCTCACCACCCGCGCCGTCAACTCCCGGAACCGGCCCTCGGCCACCTCCAGCGCCGCCCCGACTCCCCCCTCGTCGAACCCCCGCAGCCGGTCCAGCGCCTCCGCCTCCCCGTCCAGCCGGCGCCCCGCCTCCGCACACCGGCCGATCACCCCGACCAGCGCCTGGCGCCGGGCGCTCGGGTCGTCCGGGACGCCCTCCTCGTACCGCCGCCAGATCGCGAACGCCGCCGCCAGTTCGGTCTCGGCGGCCCGCAGCGCGTGCGTGAACGGCTCGGTCTGCTTCTCCCCGAACCGGTCGCGGACGAAGGACAGTTCCTCCCTGCTGGTCCGGACGCAGTCGTCGGCCAGGCGCAGCGCCGCCCGGGCCTGCCGTTCGGAGTCGGCCGGCGTGGGCGTGGGCGGTTGCGCCGAGACGGTCCCCGGAGTCGTCCGGGTCCGGGCCCGCCGGGTGCGCCGCAGGTAGCCGTATCCGGCCAGGACCACCGCCGTGACCCCGACGAGGAGCGGCAGCACCAGGTCGGCGGCCGACGTACCGCCCTCCTCCGCCGAGGCGGCGCTCGCCACCGTGCCGACGGTCGCCACGGGAACCGGATCATGAGCCTCGGTCGTCATCACCGGCAACACCAGCCACCCGACTCCCGCCAGGGCGCCCAGCACGGCATGCGTCACCCACACCCGTATGTGCGCCGTGGCTCGCCGGGGCCGGCCCCGGATCAGGGAGGACGTCACATTTCGGAGCGTATGGGCAGGTAGACGGCTTCGCGAGCGGGACGGATACGGGTGGGGGACCAGGCTCACAGGGGGGCGGGATGGACGAAAATCGGACGGCCGAAAACCGGACCGACGAGGACCGGACCGACGAGGACCGGACCGACGAGGACCGGACGGAGGAGAACCGGACCGACGAGGACCGGACCGGCGAAGACCGGAAGCCCCGTTCCCGCAAGCGGCGCGTTCTCCGCGTCGCCGCCGTCGTTCTCGTCCTCCTCCTGCTCCCCCTCCTCACCGCCGAGGCCGCCCTCCGTCTCAACTACACCGGCGATCCGGCCCCCGGCACCCGCACCCGGCACCAGGATGCCCTGTGGCTGGGCCACGCCTGGGTGGACGGGCGGAAGACCGACCGGGACGTGGAGGCCCTCGCGCGCCGCCTCAAGGGCACCGGCATCCGCGATCTGTACGTCCACTCGGGCCCGCTGGAGCACGACGGCACCCTGCCCGAGTCGGCGTACCCGAAGGCCCGTTGGCTGGTAGGGGCCGTGCACCGGGAGCTCCCCGGCGTCCGCGTCCAGGCCTGGCTCGGTGACAAGCTGGCCAGCGAGGGACCGGAGGGGCTGCGGCTGGACCGCCCGGCCACCCGTGCGGCGATCCTCGGCTCCACCCGCGCCGTCCTCGCCACCGGCTTCGAGGGCGCGCACTTCGACCTGGAGCCCCTGCACTCCGGCGACCGCGACTACCTCGGGCTCCTCGACGACCTGCGCGGCCTCACCCACGCCCGGGGCGCGGTCCTCTCCGTCGCCGCCCACCAGATCGACCCGCTGCCCGCCTTCCACTCCTTCTGGGGGACGACCACCGGCCACCCCAAGTGGTGGTCGCAGGCGTACTTCGGGCAGGTGGCCCGCCGCGTGGACCAGATCGCCGTCATGTCGTACGACACCATGCAGCCGCTGCAGAGCCTGTACGGCGGCTATGTGGCCCAGCAGACGAGCCTCGCCCTGGAGGTCACCCCGGACGGCACCGATCTGCTGATGGGCCTGCCCTTCTACCACGAGAACCGGTTCGGCCACTGGGCGCACGCCGAAACCGTCCCGGCCGCCGTACGCGGCGTCCGCCTCGGCCTGAGCCGTACGGACGCCGACCGTGCCCGCTTCGGCGTCGCCCTCTACGTGGACTTCGCGGCCACCGAGGCGGACTGGACGGCGTACCGGGACGACTGGGCGGTCACGCCCCGGAGCGCCTCCTGATCTTCGAGCCCAGCCACACCAGCGGGTCGTACTTGCGGTCGACCGCCCGTTCCTTCAGCGGGATCAGGGCGTTGTCGGTGATCTTGATGCCCTCGGGGCAGACCTCCGTGCAGCACTTGGTGATGTTGCAGTAGCCGAGGCCGTGCTCGTCCTGGGCGGTGCGACTGCGGTCCAGGCCGGTGTCGGCCGCCGCGTCCAGCGGGTGCATGTCCAGCTCCGCGACCCGCATCAAAAAGCGCGGGCCGGCGAACGCCTGCTTGTTCTCCTCGTGATCGCGCACCACATGGCAGGTGTCCTGGCACAGGAAGCACTCGATGCACTTGCGGAACTCCTGCGAGCGGTCCACGTCCTCCTGGAACATGCGGTACTCGCCGGGACCGACGCCGGCCGGCGGCACGAACGCCGGGACCTCGCGTGCCTTCCGGTAGTTGAAGCCGACGTCCGTCACCAGGTCCCGGACCACGGGGAAGGCGCGGAGCGGGGTGATCGTGATCGTCTCCTCGCGGGAGAACACCGACATGCGGGTCATGCACATCAGACGGGGCCGCCCGTTGATCTCCGCCGAGCACGAACCGCACTTGCCCGCCTTGCAGTTCCAGCGCACGGCGAGATCGGGGGCCTGGGTGGCCTGGAGACGGTGGACGATGTCCAGCACCACCTCGCCGTCGTTGACTTCGACCTTGAAGTCCTCCAGGCCGCCGCCCTGTGCGTCGCCCCGCCACACCTTGAAGCGGGCCTCGTAGCTGCTCACTCGTACAGCTCCTCTTCGGCGAGGTACTTGACCAGCTCCTCCTTCTCGAAGAGGGCGAGCAGGTCCGGGCGGATGGAGTCGGTGGTCTCGCGGGTGAGGCGGATCTGGCCCCGGGCCGGGTCGGTCGCGGCGAGGCCGCCGGTCGGGTCGGCGAGGGCGCAGAGCAGGTTCACGTTGCGCCAGGCGCGGTCCATGGTGGGGTGGTCCTCGCGGGTGTGGCCGCCGCGCGACTCGGTGCGCTCCAGGGCGGCCCGGGCCACGCACTCGCTGACCAGCAGCATGTTCCTGAGGTCCAGCGCCAGATGCCAGCCGGGGTTGAACTGGCGGTGGCCCTCCACCCCGGCCCGCCGGGCGCGTACCCGCAGTTCGGCGAGCTTGTGCAGGGCCTGTTCCATCTCGCCCTCGCGGCGGATGATGCCGACCAGGTCGTTCATGGTCTGCTGGAGTTCCTGGTGCAGGGTGTACGGGTTCTCCGGCGGGCCCGCCCGGCCCGCTCCCTCGGCCGCTGCCTCCGCCTCCGCCTCCGCGGAGAAGGGCCGCAGGGCCTCCGCCGCGGCCGTGTCGACCTGGGCGTCGTCCACCGGCGGGCGCTGGTACGCCAGTCCCTGCGCGTATTCGGCCGCGTGCCAGCCCGCCCGGCGCCCGAAGACCAGCAGGTCGGAGAGCGAGTTGCCGCCGAGCCGGTTGGAGCCGTGCATGCCGCCGGCCACCTCACCGGCCGCGTACAGCCCCGGCACCCCGCGGGCCGCCGCCGTGTCGGAGTCGACCGCGATGCCGCCCATCACGTAGTGGCAGGTCGGCCCGACCTCCATCGCCTCCGCCGTGATGTCGACGTCCGCCAGCTCCTTGAACTGGTGGTACATGGACGGCAGCCGGCGCCGGATCACCTCGGCCGGCATCCGGGTGGAGACGTCGAGGAAGACCCCGCCGTGCGGGGAGCCCCGGCCCGCCTTCACCTCGGCGTTGATCGCGCGGGCCACCTCGTCGCGGGGGAGCAGCTCGGGCGGCCGCCGGTTGTTGTCCGGGTCCTCGTACCACCGGTCGGCCTCCTCCTCCGACTCGGCGTACTTCTCCTTGAAGACGTCCGGGATGTAGTCGAACATGAACCGCTTGCCCTCGGAGTTCCGCAGCACCCCGCCGTCGCCGCGCACCGACTCGGTGACGAGGATGCCCTTCACCGACGGCGGCCAGACCATGCCCGTCGGGTGGAACTGCACGAACTCCATGTTCAGCAGGGGCGCGCCCGCGAGGAGCGCCAGCGCGTGGCCGTCGCCCGTGTACTCCCACGAGTTCGACGTGACCTTGAAGGACTTGCCGATCCCGCCGGTCGCGACGACGACCGCGGGTGCCTCCAGGACGAAGAAGCGGCCGGACTCGCGCTCGTACGCGAAGACACCGGAGACGCGGCTGCCGTCCTTCAGGATCCTGGTGACCGTGCACTCCTGGAAGACCTTCAGCCGGGACTCGTGGTCCCCGGTCTCCTTGAAGTCCTCCTGCTGCAGCGCCACGATCTTCTGCTGGAGCGTGCGGATCAGCTCAAGGCCGGTGCGGTCGCCGACGTGCGCGAGGCGCGGGTACTCGTGGCCGCCGAAGTTCCGCTGCGAGATCCGGCCGTCCTTCGTACGGTCGAACAGCGCCCCCCACGTCTCCAGCTCCCACACCCGGTCCGGGGCCTCCTGCGCGTGCAGCTCGGCCATCCGCCACTGGTTGAGGAACTTGCCGCCGCGCAGGGTGTCGCGGAAGTGGACCTGCCAGTTGTCGTGCTCGTTGACGTTGGCCATCGCCGCCGCGATGCCGCCCTCGGCCATCACCGTGTGCGCCTTACCGAACAGCGACTTGCAGATCACCGCCGTACGGGCGCCCCGTTCGCGCGCCTCGATCGCGGCCCGCAGCCCGGCGCCGCCGGCACCGACCACGACGACGTCCCACTCCTGCCGGTCCACCACGGACATCAGTTCGGTCCCTCACTGGAATCTCTAGAAGAAGCGCGGGTCGGCGAAGACCCCGGACGCGACGAGGTAGACGTAGAAGTCGGCGAACGCCACGCTCAGCAGCGAGGCCCAGGCCAGCTGCATGTGGCGGGCGTTGAGCCGCCCCACGAACTGCCACGCCCTGTAGCGCACGGGGTGCCGGGAGAAGTGCCTGAGCTTGCCGCCGACGATGTGCCGGCACGAGTGGCAGGACAGGGTGTACGCCCAGATCAGCACGATGTTGACCAGGAAGACGAGGGTGCCGAGGCCCATGTGACCCCACCGGTAGTGGGTGTCGCGGAAGGCGAGGACCGTGTCGTAGGTCAGCACTCCGGCGACCAGGATCGCGAAGTAGAAGAAGTACCGGTGGACGTTCTGCAGGATCAGCGGGAAGCGGGTCTCGCCGGTGTACGTCGCGTGCGGCTCGGCCACCGCGCAGGCGGGCGGCGACGCCCAGAAGGCGCGGTAGTACGCCTTGCGGTAGTAGTAGCAGGTCAGCCGGAAGCCGAGCGGGAAGACCAGGATGATGATCGCGGGGGAGATGCCCCACCAGCTCCCGAACACGTCGGCGTTCGGGCCCGCGTGCATGGTCCGGCAGTTCTCCGCCAGGCAGGGCGAGTAGAACGGCGAGACGTACGGCGCCGCGTAGTAGTAGGCGCCCGCGAAGGCCCGCCAGGTCGAGTAGACGACGAAGGCGAACAGACCGGCCGCGGTGACGGCGGGCGCCAGCCACCAGCGGTCGGTCCTCAGATGAGGTGCGGCGATGGCGGCGCGCGTACCGGAGCGTACGCCGCCGCTGCTTCGTTGGGGTTCCGTACCAGTGGCCAAGTCAGGACTCCGGTCGGTAGCGGGTTCAGGGGGCGCGGCGGTCGCGGGCGCCCAGGCCCTCGTCGTCCGAGTCCGTCCACAGGCTGATGTCGTATGGGGCGTCGGAGATGGTGACGAGGTCGGGCCGGCGCGGCGCGTCCGGGGCGGCGGCGGCCTCCCGCAGCAGTGCCACGCTCTCGCGCAGGTGATCGGCGTCCAGCCGGACCCGGCGGATCTCCAGGCCGCCGCTGCCGATCTGGTGTTCCAGGCGGCCCAGCGACCGGTTCAGGTCGTCGAGGCAGCGCTGGACGGCGTTGATGTCGTCGTGCACGGACATGACTAGCCCTCGCTTCCGCGGGTCCGGCGGGCCATGGGCGGCAACGTTCATGCGCCTTGGAGTGTTGCGCCTCGGGCCTGCCTGTGTGAAGGGATGTGCAGCGATTGGCCGAGGCGTACGGGTGCATCGCCGGGTGTGTTGCGCCGCACGGGTGGGCTTACGGACCGTTGTCGCCGTGTCGCCCGCTGTTGCCGGATCCTTTCCTCTTCAGTGGCCGCATAGATCTGATCAGCTCCATATACCGCCGAATGTGATCAACTCCACATACCGACAAATGTGAGCATAAGGCCCGTGGCTTCCCGGAGGTAGCAGAGATGTCCCACCACGGCGTCGGCCCGCGCGCGGTCCTGCGTAAGGTCACCCTCCTCACCGCCGGCGCGCTCGCCGCGCCGCTGATCGCCGGATGCGGTGCCGACGAGGAGGTCAGCAGCCCGCTCGCCCCGCAGGACATCGCCCCGGTCGCCCGGGATCTCGTCGCGGACGGCGGAACGCTGAGATGGGCCGTGGACGCCGTACCGGAGACCCTGAACGCCTTCCAGGCCGACGCCGACGCGGGCACGACCCGGGTCGCCCAGGCCGTGCTGCCGTCGATGTTCCGGCTCGACGCCAGTGGCCGCCCGGTGGCCAATCCCGCCTATCTGGAGTCCGCCAAGGTCATCGAGACCGAGCCGCGCCAGGTCGTGCTGTACAAGCTGAACCAGCAGGCCGTCTGGAGCGACGGCCGGGAGATCGGCGCCGCCGACTTCGCCGCCCAGTGGCGCGCCCTGTCCGGCACGAACAGCGCCTACTGGACGGCCCGCAACGCCGGCTACGACCGCATCGCCAAGATCGAGCGCGGCGCCAACGACCTCCAGGTCAGAGTCACCTTCTCCCGCCCCTACGCCGACTGGAGGTCCCTGTTCACCCCGCTGTACCCGAAGGACGTCATGGGCACCCCGGACGCCTTCAACGACGGCGCCCGCCGCAAGCTCACGGTCACCGCCGGCCCCTTCCGGGTGGAGAAGGTCGACACCGCCAAGAAGGACGTCGTCCTCACCCGCAACCCCCGCTGGTGGGGCCGGCCCGCCAAGCTCAACGAGATCGTGCTGCACACCGTCAAGCGCGAGACGCGCGAGGTCGCCCTCGCCGACGGCAGCGCGGACCTCGCCGAGATCGACCCCGCCGACGCCCAGCGGATCGGGCTCGCCGGCCGCGAGAAGGGCACCGGCACCCCGCTCCAGGGCTCCGGCCGGACCTCCGTGACGAAGCTGCGCGCCTGGGCGCTCGCGCACGGCATCGACTCCGACGAGGTGCACGCGGGCCAGAAGAAGCTCCACAAGGCCATCACCCGGTACCTGAAGCAGCAGCAGGCGCTGCGGGACATCGAGGTCCGCAAGTCCCTGGAGCCCGCCTACACCCAGCTCGCCCTCAACGGCTCCGCCGGCCCCCTCGCCGACGAACGGGTCCGCAGGGCCGTCGCCCGCGCCCTGGACCGCCAGGAGCTGGCGCGGCTGGTGCTCACCCCGCTGGGGCTGCCCGCCGTCCCGGTCGGCAGCCACCTGGCCCTGTCCGGGCAGATGGCCTACGCCGACAACAGCGGCGCGCTCGGCAGCCAGGACGCCCAGGAGGCGCAGGCGCTGCTCGCCGACGCCGGCTGGGTGCGCGGCGGCCCGCTCAAGGAGCAGAAGAAGGCCGGCGAGAAGGCGGCCGGCCCCGAGAGCAACGGCGAGGACGTGTCGAACGGCGGCCAGGACGGCGAGTACATCGTCGGGGAGGACGAGAAGGGCCACGACGGCAAGGGCAAGCACCACGAGTCCACCGGCGACCAGCGCGAGCACGTGGCGCAGGAGGGCAAGCACGGCGGCGCGCCCGGCGCGTACGCCCCCAAGGGCACGGCCGCCCCGGCCGCCGCGCCGGCCGGGCCGCTCGCCAAGGACGGCAAGCCGCTCGCACTGCGCTTCGTCCTCCCCTCCGGCCCCGGCTCGGACACCCTGAACTCGGTCGCCGGGCGGATCTCCGCGATGCTGGAGCAGGTCGGCATCCGCACGACGATCACCAAGGTCTCGGACGAGAGCTACTTCAAGGACCACATCGCCGCCGGCGACTACGACCTCGCCCTGTACTCCTGGCCGTCCTCCGCCTTCCCGGCCACGGACGCCCGGCCCGTCTACGCCAAGCCGGTCCCGGCGGCGGACGGCTCGGTGAACGTCGAGCAGAACTACACGCGGGTCGGTACGGACCAGGTCGACCAGCTCTTCGACGAGGCCGCGACCACACTGGACGAGGACGAGGCACGCGACCTGATCAGAAAGGCCGACTCCCGCATCTGGGCCGCCGCCGGCTCGATCCCGCTCTACCAGCGCCCGCAGCTGATGGGGGCCCGGAAGAACCTGGTCAACGCGGGGGCGTTCGGATTCCAGACGCCGGTCTACGAGGACATGGGCTTCCTGAAGAAGGGGGCGAAGGTCTCGGCGAGCCCGTCCGGTCACTGAGACCCCGTGGCCCTGGGGAAGCCGCTTCCCTCGGGGCCACGTAACATGGGGTGAGGCCGTGGCATGTCAAGCCCGGCAGGGCCCGCGTCACACGGACGTACCTAGAGGGCCTTCCTCACACTCCGGGAGTACGTCGCAATATGGCCACGCGCCACGACATCCGCAACGTCGCCATCGTCGCCCACGTCGACCACGGCAAGACGACCATCGTCGACGGCATGCTGAAGCAGGCCGGTGCCTTCGCCGCCCACCAGCTCGACCAGGTCGACGACCGCGTCATGGACTCGAACGACCTGGAGCGTGAGAAGGGCATCACGATCCTCGCCAAGAACACGGCGGTGAAGTACCACCCCAAGGACGGCGGGGACCCGATCACGATCAACATCATCGACACCCCCGGCCACGCCGACTTCGGCGGCGAGGTCGAGCGCGGTCTGTCGATGGTCGACGGTGTCGTGCTGCTCGTCGACGCCTCCGAGGGCCCGCTGCCGCAGACCCGCTTCGTGCTGCGCAAGGCGCTGCAGCAGCGCCTGCCCGTCATCCTGTGCATCAACAAGACGGACCGCCCGGACTCCCGCATCGACGAGGTCGTCAACGAGACCTACGACCTCTTCCTCGACCTGGACGCGGACGAGGAGCAGATCGAGTTCCCGATCGTCTACGCCTGCGGCCGTGACGGCATCGCCTCGCTGACCAAGCCGGACGACGGCACGGTCCCGGCCGACAGCGACAGCCTGGAGCCGTTCTTCTCCACGATCCTGGAGCACATCCCGGCCCCGACGTACGACGAGGACGCGCCGCTCCAGGCCCACGTCACCAACCTCGACGCCGACAACTTCCTCGGCCGTATCGCGCTGCTCCGCGTCGAGCAGGGCGAGCTGCGCAAGGGCCAGACCGTCGCCTGGATCAAGCGCGACGGGTCCATCAGCAACGTCCGCATCTCCGAGCTGATGATGACCGAGGCCCTCACCCGCAAGCCCGCCGAGGTGGCCGGCCCCGGTGACATCTGCGCGGTCGCCGGTATCCCGGACATCATGATCGGCGAGACCCTGGCCGACACCGAGAACCCGGTCCCGCTGCCGCTGATCACGGTCGACGAGCCGGCGATCTCCATGGTCATCGGTACGAACACCTCGCCGCTGGTCGGCCGGGGCGGCACCGGCAAGGGCGCCGACGCGAAGTCGGCCGTCAAGGACCGCAAGGTCACCGCCCGCCAGGTGAAGGACCGCCTGGACCGCGAGCTGATCGGTAACGTCTCGCTGCGCGTCCTGGAGACCGAGCGTCCGGACGCCTGGGAGGTCCAGGGCCGTGGTGAGCTGGCGCTCGCCATCCTGGTCGAGACCATGCGCCGGGAGGGCTACGAGCTGACCGTCGGCAAGCCCCAGGTCGTCACCAAGGAAGTCGACGGCAAGGTCTACGAGCCGGTCGAGCGCATGACGATCGACGTGCCCGAGGAGCACATGGGCGCCGTCACGCAGCTCATGGGCGTCCGCAAGGGCCGGATGGACAACATGTCCAACCACGGCTCGGGCTGGGTCCGCATGGAGTTCGTGGTGCCCTCGCGCGGTCTCATCGGCTTCCGTACCGAGTTCCTGACCCAGACCCGCGGCACCGGCATCGGCCACTCCATCCACGAGGGCCACGAGCCCTGGTTCGGCACGCTGCAGACCCGCAACAACGGCTCCCTGGTCGCCGACCGCGCCGGTGCCGTCACCGCGTTCGCGATGACGAACCTCCAGGAGCGCGGCGTGCTCTTCGTGGAGCCGGGCACCGAGGTGTACGAGGGCATGATCGTCGGTGAGAACTCCCGCTCCGACGACATGGACGTCAACATCACCAAGGAGAAGAAGCTCACCAACATGCGGTCGTCCACGGCCGATGTGGCCGAGTCGATCGTGCCGCCGCGCAAGCTCTCGCTGGAGCAGTCGCTGGAGTTCTGCCGCGACGACGAGTGCGTCGAGGTGACCCCGGAGGCCGTTCGCATCCGCAAGGTCAACCTCGACCAGCGTGAGCGGGCCCGCGCCGCGAGCCGCGCCAAGCACGGCTGATCCACGGCCTGTTGAGCCCGGGTGCCCCCCATGGTGGGGGCATCCGGGCTTTTTGCAACCCGTTTTCGGGAGTCGTTTGTCCGACATGCGGAGATCGCTGCCCGATAGCCATGTAACAAGTCCGTTTCGCGCATTCTTCCAGCGAACAGTTTGTCCAGATTTTGGAAGGAGTAGGCGTGAGCTGTGACTGAATTGAGATCTACGGGCAGTGGTCGGTGGTCGACCCATGGCAGATAGTTAGCCGCGTAGCGCTCGGGTCAATGGGTCTCGCGCTGTGGGGACAGCGCCGACTCACGAGCACCAGGGGGTGTCTGACCCTCCGTCAGGGGTGTCGGAGGGAAGACGGAAACCCTCTCTTGTTGGTGAACACGTGAAGTCATGAGGAGGGAACCCCCAGCAACTACGCGCGTCCGACTGCGGTCACGCGCGTCCTTGGAGTACGCGGGCACCTCTCACACTCATACCTGTGAACGGACAAACCGTGACAAGTCCTATCGACATAGAGGGCGGCGGGGCTTCGGCCGTCGTCGACGGCGAACCAGGGCCGGAGACGAGGAGCGAGGCCGTCAAACTCGCAGGCCGGTCCCCCGGCCAGCTGATGTGGCTGCGCTTCAAGCGCGACCGCACGGGCGTGATCTGCGCGGTGGTGGTGATCGGCTACTTCGTCGTCGCCCTGCTCGCACCGCTGCTCGCGAAGCTGCCGGGCACCGATCCGTACACCCTGTACGGCCAGGACCCCACCTACGCCGACAAGCCCCTCCTCGATGAATTCGGGCTTCCGCTCGGCTACTTGGGGGGAGTCTCGGGCGACCACTGGTTCGGCGTCGAGCCGCAGTACGGCCGCGACCTCTACGCCATGCTGCTGTACGGCATGCGCACCTCGCTGTACATGGCGCTCGGCATCACCGTCCTCATCATGGTCACCGGTGTCGTGATCGGCCTGATCGGCGGGTACTTCGGCGGTCGTACGGACTACTGGATCGGCCGTGGCACCGACTTCTTCCTCTCCTTCCCGCAACAGCTGTTCTTCATCGCCTTCATGCCCGTCGTGACGTCGTTCTTCGTGGATCCGCGCGAGGCGACGCCGACCTACTTCCGCGCCCTGGCCATGCTCATCGTGCTGTGGCTGCTGGGCTGGATGGGCATGGCCCGGCTGGTGCGGTCCACCGTACTGTCCCTGCGCGAACGGGAGTTCGTGGAGGCGGCGAAGGTCTCGGGCGCCTCGCCGTGGCGGATCGTGCGCAAGGAGATCCTGCCCAACGTCGTCACCCCGATCCTGGTGCAGTTCACGTACCAACTGCCCAACACCATCCTCAGCATCGCCTTCCTGTCCTTCGCCGGCGTCGGCTTCGTCGAGCCCACGCCCGACTGGGGACGCCTCTTCGCCGCCGGCGCCCGGTACGCCGAGCAGGACCCGGCCTTCATGTTCTTCCCCGGGGTGGCGCTGGTGATCTTCGTCCTGTGCTTCAACCTCCTCGGGGACTCCGTACGGGACGCGTTCGACCCCAAGTCCGGGCGCTAGACCGTCCGTTGGGTGGGGGGTGGCTGCCGCCCCCGCCGGCCCGCCCGGCCGGCGCCCGGCAGATCTCACGGATAACAACCGACAGGTAGGTGGATTCGCCTCATGATGTCTCATCGCGCCCGCGGAGCCCGCGCCGTAGTGATCGCCCTCGCGGCCGGCTCCCTGGTTCTCACGGCCTGCTCGAAGAACGAGGGCGGCAAATCCGGCAAGGACTCCAAGAAGGACCAGAAGGAAGCGGCGGTCCAGTCGAAGGCGGTCACCTATGTCGACGCCGCGGGATCGACCGGCCCCGCCAAGGACGTGCCCGGCGCCAAGCCCGGCGGCACGATCACGGTCTACCAGGAGCAGGGCCTGTCCCACCTGGACCCCGGCCAGATCTACGTCTCCGACGCCGGCCAGGTCGCCAACCTGCTCTTCCGCAGACTGACCCAGTTCCAGGAGGACGACAAGGGCAACGTGTCGGTCGTCGGTGACCTCGCCACCGACTCCGGCAAGGCCTCCGACGGCGGCAAGACCTGGACCTTCACACTGAAGGACGGCATCAAGGACGAGAGCGGCAACGCCATCACCTCGGCCGACATCCGGCACACCGTCGAGCGTCAGTACGCGAAGTTCATCTTCGACGGCCCGACCTATCTGCAGACCTGGCTGAGCGGCGCCGACTACCGCAAGGCCCTGCCCGGCGGCGGCTTCGACGGCAAGCACCTGCCGGCCTCGGTCCTGGACACCCCGGACGACAAGACGGTGGTCTTCCACTTCGACCAGCCGCGTCCGGACCTGCCGCAGACCCTCGCCATGGCCGGCTACGCCGTCGTCCCGGCGAAGGGCGACACCAAGGAGAAGTACGAGAAGAAGCCGGTCGCCACCGGCCCGTACAAGATCGCCGAGAACAAGGTCGGCAAGAACCTGAAGCTGGTGAAGAACACCAACTGGGACCCGAAGACCGACTCCGTGCGCCACCAGTACGTCGACGGTTTCGACATCCAGTTCGGCGTCACCGAGTCCACCCAGACCAAGCGCCTGATCGCGGACGAGGGCGACAACAAGAACGCCATCCAGCTCACCGGCGGCGTCGAGGCCACCCAGATCCAGGACGTCCTGGGCAACCCGGACGCCAGCAAGCGCACGGTCAAGGGCTACCAGCCGTACGTCATGACGCTGACCTTCAACCTCGACCGGGTCAAGGACAAGAAGGTGCGCGAGGCCGTCACCTACGCGGTCAACTCCAAGTCGCTGATCGCCGGCGAGGGCGGCGCCTACGGCGGTGACGTCGCGCCGAACTACTTCGCGCCGACGCTGCCCGGCTACGAGCCGGCCTACGACCCCTACGGCCGGCTGAAGACCCCGCAGGGCAACATCGCCAAGGCCAAGGAGATCCTCAAGAGCGTCCCGGCCGCCGAGAAGAAGGTCGTCTTCGCCTACGCCAACAGCGAGCAGGGCCAGCGGCGCAAGGTCGCCATCGAGGACGCGCTGACCAAGGTCGGTTTCGACGTCGTCGCCAAGGAGGTCGACGCGGCGAGCTACTACGAGCAGGTCGGCAAGCTCAAGAACCCGTACGACATGTACATAACCGGCTGGGGCCAGGACTGGCCGTCCCCGGGCACGGTCGTCACGCCGATCTACGACGGCTCGCAGGTCTTCGACGGCTCCTCGAACTACTCGCACGTCAAGGACCCGAAGGTCGACGCCCTCATCAAGACGGCGCTGACCCAGCAGCCGGCCGAGGCCGCCAAGACCTGGAAGGAAGCCCAGCACTACCTGCTGGAGAACGTCATCCCGGCGGCTCCGCTGTGGTACACGAAGCAGTTCCAGATCTCCGGCTCCAACGTGGGCGGTACCCGCTACGGCTCGGTGTCCAGCCTCGTCGACATCACCCGGCTGTACCTGAAGTCGTGACCCGCGGCCGATGACGGGGGCGCGCTCCACAACGAGCGCGCCCCCCGAGTCCGAGCGCACCCCACCCACCGTCTCCGCAGAGGAGCAGCCAGCCCGCCATGCTTCAGTTCATCATCCGGCGCACGGTCGGCGCCTTCGTCACGCTCTTCCTCATCGGGGCGGCGACGTTCTTCCTGTTCGTGGCCGCACCCTCCGACTACGCCTCCCTCGCCTGCGGCAAGGACTGCTCGGGTCAGCGGCTGGCGGACATCCGGGAAGCCCTCGGCCTCAACCTGCCCCTGGCCCAGCAGTTCTGGGACTTCATGTCCGGCATCGTGACGGGCCGCGACTTCCCGACCGGCCACTGCTCGGCCCCCTGCCTGGGCGTGTCGTTCTACTCGGGGGACATGGTCTGGAGCACCATCCTGGACCGTTTCCCGCTGACCCTCACCCTGACCGCGGGTGGTGCGATCGTCTTCCTCGTCCTCGGGGTCGGCGCGGGCATGCTCGCCGCCTACCGGCGCGGGACGATGGTGGACAAGGTCGCCACCGGCGCGTCCATGGTGCTGAGTTCCTTCCAGATCTACTTCCTCGGCCCCATCGTGCTGACGATCCTCGTCTACAGCACCGGCCTGATGGAGGACCCCAAGTACGTGCCCCTCACCCAGGACCCGGTCGGCTGGTTCGTCGGGATGTCGATCCCGGTCTGTGTGATGGCCACGATCTTCACCGCGCAGTACACCCGTATGGCGCGCTCGTCGATGATCGAGCAGCTCGCCGAGGACCATGTGCGCACCGCCCGGGCCAAGGGCATGTCACGCAAGTACGTCTTCCTGCGCTACGCCTGGCGCGGCTCGCTCATCCCGATCGTCACCGTGCTCGGCATCGACGTCAGCTCCATGCTGGGCGGGGCCGTCGTCACCGAACTGACCTTCTCCCTCCAGGGGATCGGCCGGCTCGCCGTGGACGGCGCGGTCAACAAGGACCTGCCGCTGACGATGGGGGTCATGCTGTTCGGTGCCTTCTTCATCCTGGTCATCAACATCCTGACGGACATCACCTACGCGTGGATCGACCCCCGCATCCGGCTCTCCTGATCCGGCTCTCCTAGGAAGAACCAACCATCGTGACCACAGTGACCAAGGCCGAGGGCGCACCGGCCCCGACCGGGCCGGAGGGATTCCTCTCGGTGCGCGATCTCCAGGTGACGTTCTCCACCGAGGACGGCCCCGTCAAGGCCGTCGACGGACTCTCCTTCGACCTGCACCGCGGGAGGACCCTCGGCATCGTGGGCGAGTCGGGTTCGGGAAAGTCGGTCACCAACCTGACGATCCTCGGGCTGCACGACCCGTTGTTCACCACGATCGACGGCGAGATCGTCCTCGACGGCAAGGAACTCATCACCGCCACCGAGAAGGAGCTGGAGCGGCTGCGCGGCAACCGGGTGGCGATGATCTTCCAGGATCCGCTCACCGCGCTGTCGCCCTTCTACACGATCGGCCGGCAGATCGCCGAGCCGTTCATGAAGCACACGGGCGCCTCGAAGCGGGCCGCCTGGGAGCGTGCCGTGGAGATGCTCGCCAAGGTCGGCATCCCCAACCCCAAGGAGCGCGCCCGGGACTACCCGCACCAGTTCTCCGGCGGTATGCGCCAGCGCGCGATGATCGCCATGGCGCTGGTCTGCGATCCGGACCTGCTGATCGCCGACGAGCCGACCACGGCGCTGGACGTGACCGTGCAGGCGCAGATCCTGGACCTGCTCAAGGACCTCCAGCGGGAGTTCGGCACGGCGATCGTCTTCATCACCCACGATCTCGGTGTCATCGCCGACATGGCCGACGACATCATGGTCATGTACGCGGGCCGGGCGGTGGAACGCGGAACCGTCGACGACGTCCTGCGCTCCCCCCGGCACCCGTACACCTGGGGCCTGCTGAACTCCATGCCGCGGCTGGACTCCGACCTCGGCACCCCGCTGTCCCCGATCCCGGGCACTCCGCCCTCGCTGCTGACCCCGCCGACCGGCTGCCGCTTCCATCCCCGGTGCACCTTCCGGGACCGGGTCGGCGGCGACCGCTGCGTCACCGAGCGCCCCCTGCTGGCGCCGGACCGCTCCTCGGCGTGCCATCTCAGCGCGGAGCAGAAACGAACCATCTTCGTCGAAGAGATCAGGCCCCGGCTGGGCTAGGAGGACACCGTCATGAAAGAGGACCTGGTCCTCCCCGCCACCCGCGCGACCGGTGACGACGCGGCGCCCGAGCCGCTGCTCAAGGTCTCGGGGCTGGTCAAGCACTTCCCGGTCAAGGGCGGCTTCCCCATCCGCCGTACGGTCGGCGCGGTCCAGGCCGTCGACGGCCTCGACCTGACCGTGCACGCGGGGGAGAGCTTCGGCCTGGTCGGCGAGTCGGGCTGCGGCAAGTCGACCACCGGCCGGCTCATCACCCGCCTGCTGGAGCCGACCCGCGGCACGATCACCTACCGCGGCCGGGACATCAGCCACGCGAACCGCAAGCAACTCGCCCCGATCCGCTCCGAGATCCAGATGATCTTCCAGGACCCGTACTCGTCGCTGAACCCGCGGCAGACGGTCGGCAAGATCATCTCCGGCCCCATGGAGATCAACGGCATCAACCCGGAGGGCGGCCGGGAGAAACGCGTCCGCGAACTCCTCGACATCGTCGGCCTGAACCCCGAGCACTACAACCGCTTCCCGCACGAGTTCTCCGGCGGCCAGCGCCAGCGCATCGGCGTGGCCCGCGCGCTCGCCCTGGAACCGAAGCTGATCGTCGCCGACGAGCCGGTCTCCGCCCTGGACGTCTCCATCCAGGCCCAGGTCGTCAACCTGCTCCAGCAGGTCCAGAAGGAACTCGGCATCGCGTTCCTCTTCATCGCCCACGACCTGGCGGTGGTCCGCCACTTCTCCCAGCGCGTGGCGGTCATGTACCTGGGCAAGATCATCGAGGTCGGCGACCGCGACTCCATCTACACCCGCCCCCGCCACCCCTACACCCACGCCCTGCTGTCCGCCGTCCCCGAGGTGACCCTCGCGGAGGAGGAGACTCCCGCCCGCGAGCGCATCCGCCTCGCCGGCGACGTACCGTCCCCCATCTCCCCACCTTCCGGCTGCCGCTTCCGCACCCGCTGCTGGAAGGCACAGGACAAGTGCGCGGCGGAGGAGCCCCCACTGATCCAGCTCTCCGGCAACCGCGCCGACCACCTGACGGCCTGCCACTTCCCGGAGGACCCGACCACGGAGGCCCGCGACGAGGACATCGTCCTGGACCCGGCACTGACGGCACTGGAGGAAGCGGCGGCGACGGACACGGAGGCCGCGCGGGAAGGATGACGGACCTACGGCGACGGACGTGAGACCCGGCCCGGCCGGCCGCCCGACGGGAGGACGGCCCCGGGCCGGACGCGTTCCGCCTGTGCTTCGCGCCGACGCTCGTACACCGTCACCCGCCGGCCGCGGACCCGCCGGTCCGCCACCGCGGTGAAGTACTGCCGCAGGACCGCGGTCTTGGCCTTGTCCCGGTCCGCCGACACCCGCGGCGCCACCTCCGGTACATCGCTGACCAGCAGGATCCTCCGCTGAGCCAGCATCGCGGCCCGTATCCGGTCCGGACCGGC
Organism: Streptomyces sp. NPDC046727; assembly: GCF_040645635.1. Taxonomy (NCBI): domain Bacteria; kingdom Bacillati; phylum Actinomycetota; class Actinomycetes; order Kitasatosporales; family Streptomycetaceae; genus Streptomyces; species Streptomyces sp. NPDC046727. Next base: position 47,155 of record NZ_JBEYYR010000047.1, on the reverse strand, counting down.
CTCCTCGCCCTTCAGCGTCCCGGACTCCACGGGATCCCGCACCAACGCGATGTCCCGCAGGCCGGCGAAGTCGTCGGGGGAGACCTGGGCGGTGTCGCGCCGGTCCGCCGGCAGGAAGACCACCGCGTCCCCGGCCCGCTTCAGCTTCCGGACGTCCCCGGCCACCGCCAGGACGTCGTCGACGCGGCTGGCCGGGGACCGCACGGCCAGCGACTGCGGCAACAGTGCCGCCAGCGCCAGCGCGGTCGCCAGCGGAACGATCCATGCCGAGGCGCGCGGGAACCGAGGGCGCGCCGCTCGCACCGCCGCCCCCAGGACCGCGCCGATCAGCAGGGCGAGGCCCAGCATGCTGAACAGGACGTAGCGGCTCTGGTACAGGGGGTGGACCAGGGAGATGCCGATGAGGGCGAGCTGCGGCACCGCGAGCAGCGGCAGTCCGACGGCCGCCGCCGACAGCCGGCCCGCCCGCGGCCGGTCCAGCAGGGCCCCGGCGCCGCCGAGCACCAGCAGCACCGCCGGACCGATCACCATGTGCCAGGTGAGCGGCGGGATCCAGGCCACCTGGTGGGACTGGGTCCGGCTGAACAGGATCAACGGCAGGGCGCCGACGACCGCGGCCGTCGCGGCCACCGCCCAGCGCGCCCGTATCGCCCGGCCGGCCTTCGTCCACACCAGGGTCACCAGGTGCGCGGGCAGGATGAGCAGCGACAGCCAGTTCAGCAGCGCGCACACCAGGACGGCGCCCCCGTACGCCACCCAGCGCACGGTACGGCCCCCTCCCTGGAGCACGGTGACGAGGAGCAGGGTGGAGATCCCGGCGCCCGCGGCCACGAGTGCGTACGGGCGGCCGTCCTGGAGCGAGAACTGCACAGCGGGAAGGAGCCCGAACGCCAGGCCCGCACCGAGGCCGGCCCGGACACCGCCCAGCCGGCGGCCGACGACCGCGACACAGGCCGCCGCCACCGCCATGGCCAGTACGGAGGGCAGCCTCAGGGTCGTGATGCTCGCTCCGAGGCACGAGAACAGGGCGTGCATCAGCAGGTAGTAGAGCCCGTGCACGGCGTCGACCTGCCCCAGCATGTGCCACAGCTCGGGGACCGACCGCCGGGCCGCCATCCAGGTCGCGGCCTCGTCCCGCCACATACTCCGCTGCCGGGACAGGCCCCACAGTCCGAGACCGAGGGTCCAGCAGAACGGGATCAGCCATACGGGCAGGCGGAACTGGCGGACGGATACGCGTAAGGGCATGGCGAAGTGGGGGACCTTGAGGTGAGGGGGTGCGCGGGAACGGGCGTGCTGAACATGACGGCCCTTCAAGGCTTCGCACGCAGGTCCCCAAAACCTACGCCACGACCACAATCGTCAACCAGCGATCACTTGCATGATCACCATCACGCCCCGCGTGCGGAACCTCCGCCCCGCCTAGGCCTTCCGCGCCACCGTGATGATCTCGGGGGAGGTGACTCCGAGCGGCCCCCGCGCCCAGTCCCCGTACTGTTCGGCGACCGTCAGGCCGGCCTCTTCGAGGAAGCCCTCCAGCGTCCCGGCGTCCAGGAAGCGCAGGACGCTGTGGTTGACCCGGGGGGCGGGCCAGGCGGGGCCGGCGTAGGTCTCCGTGAAGTGGATCCGGCCGTGGTCCAGGCCCGTGCCCTGCACCTCGTGCCACACCCGCACGGGGGTGCCGTCGGCGGTGGTGATCTCGTGGACCCGGTCCGGGGTCCAGCGTTCCCAGGCGCGGGCGGCGGGGTTGCGGGTCTCGAAGACGAAACGGCCGCCGTCGCGGAGCGCCGAGCGGGCGGCGTGCAGACAGGTCCGGATGTCGTCGTCCGTCAGCAGCTCCTGGAAGGCGTGGCCGGTCATGACGACGAGGTCGAAGTCCTGCTGCCATTGCCGGACCCGTACGTCGCCGAGGACCCACTCGACGTCCGGGCGTGCCCGCCGCGCCTGGACGAGCATCGCGGCGGCCGGATCGAGGCCCATCAGCCGCCCCTGATGCCCCTCGGCCCGGGCCCGTCGCAGTAACTGACCGGTGCCGCAGCCGATGTCCAGCACGGACCCGGCCTCCCGCAGCAGGCCGAGGTAGAAGTCGTCACCCGGTCCCCAGGGGTTGAGGCTGTCGTACAGCGCGGCGAGCGAGAGATCGGCAAAGACGTGATCCACCACCGCGGCAGTCTGACACACGATGCTGAACGGGGTGTCAGGAACAGCGCATCAAAGAGTGAAGGCCCGCGCCGGGGTGGGCGCGGGCCCTCGTCCCCTGGACCGGACGTTCATGGGCTCGGGTCAATGGGCCGGTGAAAGTCCGCTCCACAAGGGGGCGGCTGACGGAAAGGGGTGTGTCAGGCCGCCGCCTCGGGGTCCTTGGAGAGGCGCGGAGCGGGGACGGTGTCGGCCGTCTCCGGGTAGTGGCAGGCGGTCAGGTGACCCGGCCTGTTGCCCTCGGCCTGCACCAGCGGCGGTGCCTCCGTCGCGCACTTCTCGGTCGCCTTCCAGCAGCGGGTGCGGAAGCGGCAGCCGGAGGGCGGGTTGATCGGCGACGGCACGTCACCGGTCAGGCGGATGCGCTCCCGCGGCTCCTCGTCCACCGTGGCCTCGGGCACGGCGGACAGCAGGGCCCGCGTGTAGGGGTGGCGCGGGTTGCCGTACAGATCCTCGCGGTCGGCGATCTCGACGATCTTACCCAGGTACATGACCGCGACGCGCTGGGAGAAGTGCCGCACGATCGCCAGGTCGTGGGCGATGAAGACGAACGCGATGCCGAGGTCCCGCTGCACCTGCTGGAGCAGGTTCACGACCTGGGCCTGGATCGAGACGTCCAGGGCCGAGACCGGCTCGTCGGCGACGATCAGCTTCGGTTCCAGGGCGAGCGCGCGGGCCACGCCGATGCGCTGGCGCTGGCCGCCGGAGAACTCGTGCGGGAAGCGGTTGAAGTGCTCCGGGTTGAGACCGACGATCTCCAGCAGCTCGCGGACGCGCTTCTCGCGGCCCCCGGCCGGGTTGATGTCGTTGATCTCCATCGGACCGGAGATGATCTTGCCGACCGTCTGCCGCGGGTTCAGCGAGGCGTACGGGTCCTGGAAGATCATCTGGATCTCGGAGCGGATCGGCGCCAGCTCCTTGCGGCCGGCATGCGTGATGTCCTGGCCGCGGTAGGTGACCTTGCCGCCGGTCGGCTCCAGCAGGCGCGTGATCAGCCGGCCGGTGGTCGACTTGCCACAGCCCGACTCGCCGACCAGGCCGAGGCTCTCGCCCTCGGCGACCTGGAAGTCCAGGCCGTCGACGGCCTGGACGGCGCCGACCGTCCGCCGGATGGGGAAGCCGCCCTTGATCGGGAAGTGCTTGGTGAGCCCGGAGACGTCCAGGAGGGGGGTGGTGCTGCTCATGGTGGTGAAGTCCCGTCTGATTCCGTCAGTGGGTGCGGGCGGCGGCGTAGTCGGTGAACAACTCGCGCTTCTGCTCCGGCGTCAGATGGCAGGCCGCGGCCCGCCCGTCCACGATCTCCAGCGCCGGCCGCTCGCCGGAGCACCGACCGCCGGACACCTTGTCGGCGAACGCGCAGCGGGGGTGGAAGCGGCAGCCGGACGGCGGGTTGAGCAGCGAGGGCGGCGAGCCGGGGATCGGCGACAGCGGTACGTCGACCGGCCCGTCCAGCGCCGGCATCGAACCGAGCAGACCCAGCGTGTACGGGTGCTGCGGAGTCTGCAGCACCTCCTTCTTGGTGCCGCGCTCCACGCACCGGCCGCCGTACATCACCAGCACGTCGTCCGCGATGTCCGCGATGACGCCCAGGTCGTGCGTGATGAAGATGATCGCGGTGCCGAACTCCTGCTGGAGGTCCTTCAGGAGGTCCATGATCTGCGCCTGGACCGTCACGTCGAGGGCCGTGGTCGGCTCGTCGGCGATCAGCAGCTCGGGGTCGCAGACCAGCGCCATGGCGATCATCGCGCGCTGGCGCATACCGCCGGAGAACTGGTGCGGGTAGTCGTCCACGCGGACGTCCGGCTGCGGGATGCCGACCCGGCGCAGCATCTCGACGGCGCGGGCCCGGGCCTCCTTCTTGGAGCAGCCGGTGTGCTTCCGGTACGTCTCGCCGATCTGCGCGCCGATGGTGTGGTACGGCGACAGCGAGGCCAGCGCGTCCTGGAAGATCATCGACATCTTGTTGCCGCGGAGCCGCTCCAGCTCCTTCTCGGTGGCGGTGATCAGCTCCTTGTCGTCGAGCAGGATCTCGCCGTCGAGGGCGGTGTTGCGCGGGTCGTGCAGGCCGAGGATCGCCATGTTGGTGACGGACTTGCCCGAGCCGGACTCACCGACGATGCCGAGGGTCTTGCCCTTCTCCAGCTCGAAGGAGAGGCCGTCGACGGCCTTGACGATGCCGTCCTCGGTGGAGAAGTGCACCTTGAGGTCGCGCACGGAGAGGAAGGGGGTGCTCATGGGTCTCTCTCCTTATGCGAGGCGCACGCGCGGGTCGATCAGGGCGTAGACGGCGTCCACGATGATGTTGAAGACGACGATCGCGCCGGCGGCGACCAGGACGACGCCGAGCAGCACCGGCAGGTCGTTGTTCTGGACCGCCTTCACCGAGAGCATGCCGAGGCCCTGGAGGCTGAAGGTCGACTCGGTGATGATCGCGCCGCCGAGCAGCACACCGAGGTCGAGGCCGAAGATGGTGATGATCGGGCCCATGGCACCGCGCCAGGCGAACCGGAAGAACACCGTGCGGCGGGACAGGCCCTTGGCGCGGGCTGTGCGGACGTAGTCCTGGGTGAGTGTCTCCACCATCTGCGAGCGCGTCATACGCGTGTAGTTGGCGGTGAAGATCAGCGACAGCACCAGCCACGGCACCAGCAGGCCGGAGAACCACTTGGCCGGGTTGTCCGTGAAGGGCGTATAGCTGGCCCGGTCCAGCAGGTGCAGCTGGTCGACCAGGAGGTAGGTGGCGAAGACGCCGACGACGTAGATCTGCATCGAGGACGCGACCAGCGAGGCGGAGCTGGCGATCTTGTCCAGCGCCTTGCCCTGCTTGACGGCGGCCAGCATGCCGGTGCCGACACCGAAGAGCAGGAAGACCACGGCAGCACCCAGGGAGAGGGAGATCGTGGTGGGGAAGCGGTCCAGGATGGTGTCCAGCACCGGCTCGCGGCTCTGGAACGAGAAGCCCAGGCACGGCGCGTCACAGTGTCCGAACGAGCTGTAGTCCCGCCCCACGAACAGGCCCTTGAGCCATTCCCAGTACTGCACGGGGAGCGGGTCGTTGATCGCCAGGTTCTTCTTCACCAGCGCCAGGGTCTCTGGGGTGCAGACCTTACCGCAGGCGATGCGGGCGGGGTCGCGCGGAGCGGCGTAGAACAGGACGAACACCAGGGCGCTGATGATCAGCAGGATCACAGCGGCGCCGAGGATCCGGCGGACGAGGAAGCGGAACATGGCAGTTGGGATTTCCTGACGGATGCCGTAGGGGGGTCAGACGGCGGGGCGGCACCGGGCCGCCCCGCCTAGGGGGCCGTACGTCAGGCCTTGACGAAGGTCTTGTACAGCAGGGTCGCGGAGAAGTTCGGGTCGAACTGTGCGCCACCGACCTTGTTGCCGAAGACGTAGAAGCGACGCTGGTACGTCTCCGGGATCAGCGGAGCGACCTCCTCCATGATCCGCTTGTCCAGCGCGGCCCACTCCTTGCCGGCCTTCTGCTGGTCGGGGATGACCGCGTTCTTCTTGATGGCCTCGTTCAGCCAGTCGACGTTGGTCTGCGACACGTTGTTCTTGCCGTTGCCGATGGCGTCGCCGTCGAGGAGCGGCTGGATCATCGTGAAGGCGGTCGGCCAGTCCGGGGACCAGCCGCCCCACATCACGTCGTAGCTGTTGTCAACCTGCTGGACCTGGTCGTAGTACGCCGTGGACTCGAGCGGCTTGATGACCGGGGTGAAGCCGGCGGCCTTCAGCGCGTTCTCGATGACGACCTTGGTCTTGTTGTAGGTCGGGTCGTTCGGGAAGGCGTAGACGATCTTCTGGCCCTCCTTGCCGGCCTCCTTCAGCAGCTTCTTCGCGGCCTCGGGGTCGCCCTGCGGCTTCTTCAGCTTGTTGTACACATCGGTCTTCTCGTAGCCGATGATGTCGGGGCTGAGGACCGAGGTCGCGAAGTCACCGGCGGACGGGCCGCCGTAGATCTGCCGGATCTGCTGCAGCGGCCAGGCGTGGATGAGGGCCTGACGGACCTTGAGGTCCGTGACGCGCTTGGTGTTGATCCAGTAGAAGTAGCTGCCGGTGAGCAGGCCGTTGAAGCTGCGCTTCTTCAGGTCGGGGTCGGTGAGGACCTTCTGGATGCGCTCGGCCGGGACGCCCTTGTAGATGGAGACACCGTAGGCGTCGTTGCCCTGGGAGGCGATCAGGCGGTCGACCGAGTCCAGCGTCTCGACACCGAAGGTGAACTCGAAGCCGTCCGGGTAGGCGTTGCGGATCGAGTCGGTCTTCGGGTCCCAGTTCTTGTTCCGGATCAGCACCATCGACTTGTCGGTGGTGTGGGCCTTGATCTTGTACGGGCCGGAGGAGACCGGCTTCTTGTCGTACTTCTCCTTGGTGTCCTGCTTCACCGGCACGGGGGCGTAGGAGTGCATCGCCAGGGTGAAGTTGAAGTCCGGCTTGGACTCGGCCAGCTTGAAGGTGATCGTCCGCTTCGCCTTGTCGGTGACGATCGAGTCGAGGTGCTTGCCCTTGTACGGGCCCTCGTACCCGTCACGCCACTTGCCGCCCTTGCCGGTCAGCGCGCGCTGGGCGTAGTCGGCACCCTCGGTGATGAACGGCGCCCAGGAACGCTCGAAGCCGTGGCGGACGTCCTCGACGGTCAGCTCGCTGCCGTCCTCCCACTTCAGACCCTCCTTCAGCGTGAAGGTCCAGGTCTTGTTGTCGTCGGAGGCCTTGCCGGTGTCGGTGGCCAGGTCGCCGACCAGCTTCTGCTTGCCGGACGCGTCGATCTTGTAGCCGGTCAGGCAGCGGTGCAGCAGCAGCGCGACGGTGGAGTTGTACGCGTAGTAGATGCGCTGCGGGTCGAGGTGCGAGAAGTCGTCCGGGGCCAGGCCGTAGATCGTGCCGCCCGTCTTCGCGCCGGGGATCTCCGGGGCCGGGCCGGTGGAGTCGGCCTCGGTGCCGACGGTGACCTTGGCGCCGGTGTACTCCGTGGCGCCGGCGCTCGGGGTGCCGCCGTTGCCGCCGCTGTCACCGCTGCTGCACGCGGACAGCACCGTCGAGCCGGCGGCCGCGACAGAGGTGGCGATCAAGAAGTTTCTGCGGGAAAAGGACATGGCTGGCCTGTTCTGCTGGAGGAACGAAGTGGTGCTGGACCCCGGCCGGGCCCCGTCGCCGTGGCCGGGGATGGAGCGTCAGCGCTTGGTCTTGGGGTCCAGAGCGTCGCGGACCGAGTCGCCGAGGAGGTTGAAGGCGACGACGAAGATCACCATGGACAGGCCCGGGAAGAGCATGAAGGTGATGTCGTCCTGGTAGACCTTGGCGCCGTTCTGGATCATCACGCCCCAGTCGGGGGTGGGATCCGTGAGACCGACGCCGACGAAGGCGAGGCCCGCTTCCGCAGTGACGTACGTGGGGAGCAGAAGCGTGGACTGGATCAGGATCGGCGTCCACAGGTTGGGCAGCAGTTCCTTGAAGATGATCCGGGCACGGGAGGCGCCGGTGACCTTGGCCGCCTCGACGAACTCCCGCTCGCGCAGGGCGAGGACCTCGCCGCGCAGCAGACGGGCGATGGAGGCCCAGCCGAAGGCCGTCATCACGAGGATGAGGCTGGTGACGGTCAGCCAGACCGGGGTGTTCTCCTCGGGCGAGACGAAGATCGCCAGGACCACCGGCCAGAAGGCGATGAAGAAGAGGGTCTGCGGGAACGCCAGCAGGATGTCGATCACCCGGCCGACGAAGTAGTCCGTCTTGCCACCCAGGTAGCCGGCTGTGATGCCGATGACCACGCCCAGCAGGGTGGTCAGCAGGGCGGCCACGGTCGCGATCAGCAGGGAGTTGCGGATGCCGTAGAGCAGGAACGTGAAGACGTCCCGTCCGAGCTGCGGCTCGATGCCGAACCAGAAGTCGGAGCTGATGCCGCCGTTGGGCTTGACCGGGTAGTTGAACTCGTTCAGCAGGCCCGGGATGTTCATGCCGTAGGTGGTGTACGGGTCCTTGCCGTACAGCTTGGCTATGAGCGGCGCCAGGATGCCGATGGCGAAGAAGAAGATCACCACAAAGGCGGATATGACGCCCGTCCGGTCCCGCTTGAAGCGGGTCCAGGCCAGCCGTCCCGGAGAGCGGCTTTCGCTGCCCTTGGGGGTGCCGGGCTTCGCCGATGCGGCGCTGTCTTCGTCGGTCACCTCGAGTGGGGTGGCCGGGGAAGGGGTTGCGGGGGTCATGATGCTCCGTGCCTTGTGGGTCAAGGCTCCGCAGGGCGCTCCCCTACGGGCTACGCCGGACTTTTTCAACGCAATTCATTCAAGGTCAATAAATTCTCGACCGCCTTGGTTGTCTCTTTACCTTCTTTACTCGCTCTTGATCAATCCGTAGCTACGCGGGTAGCGCGCCGTAATCAATCCGTGCTTCACATCGGACCAATTGGGCGAAACGGGCAAGGAGTTCGATATGCGGACGGTGGAGTGTCGAAATGCGTACATCGCCACGTCCCAATCCAACGTTTCGGCATCGTTGTCCGAAGATCTATTGCGCCGGACACCCAAGATCATCCGGGTGCCGGCCGGACTGTGCCTGCATTCGGATGACGTGTCCCTCTAAAGGCGGCTCAATCGGGCAGCGCGGATGAGCTGTGCGCGGTATGTGTCGATATCGACCGAACATCGCTCAAGGCTCACGGAGGAGGCACGCCATGCGTGGACCCACGCCCGCCCGATGGGCCGCCGGTGCGACGGCGATGGCGCTCGCGGCCACCGGCTGCGGGGGCGTCGGCTCAGCCGGCGGCAACGGCGGCGCCGTGCTCAGCTCCTCCTGGGGAGATCCGCAGAACCCGCTGGAGCCGGCCAACACCAATGAGGTGCAGGGCGGCAAGGTCCTCGACATGATCTTCCGGGGCCTGAAGAAGTACGACCCGAGGACCGGCAAGGCCCAGGACTGGCTGGCCCGGTCCATCGAGACCAGGGACTCGCGGAACTTCACCGTCCGGATCAAGCGCGGCTGGACCTTCTCCAACGGCGAGAAGGTGACCGCCCGCTCCTTCGTGGACGCCTGGAACTACGGGGCGAGCCTGAGGAACAACCAGAAGAACGCCTACTTCTTCGGCTACATCGAGGGGTACGACAAGGTCCACCCCGACAGCGGCGCACAGAGCGCCGACACCCTGTCCGGACTGAAGGTGCTCGACGACCACACCTTCACCGTCCGGCTGAACCAGAAGTTCTCCGGCTTCCCCGACACCCTCGGCTACGCGGCCTTCGCCCCGCTGCCCCGGGCGTTCTTCACCGACCACGCGGCCTGGGTGCGCAGGCCGGTCGGCAACGGCCCCTACACCATCGAGTCCTATACGAAGGGCTCGCAGATGTACCTGCGGAAGTGGGACGGCTACCCCGGTCCGGACAAGGCGCGGAACGACGGAGTGACCCTCCTCGTCTACACCGACAGCAACACCGCCTACACCGACCTGCTGGCCGGCAACCTCGACCTCGTCGACGACATCCCCGCCGCACAGCTGAAGAACGTCAAGGGCGACCTGGGCGACCGCTACATCAACACCCCCGCGGGCATCATCCAGACCCTCGCCTTCCCCTACTACGACAAGGCCTGGGACAAGCCCGGCTCGGCGAAGGTCCGCACCGGCCTGTCCATGGCGATCAACCGCAGGCAGATCACCCAGACGATCTTCCGGAAGACCCGGACCCCGGCCACCGACTGGACCTCCCCGGTCCTCGGCACGGACGGCGGCTTCAAGGCCGGCCTGTGCGGCAGGGCGTGCGACTACGACCCCGCCCGGGCGAAGAAGCTGATCGAGGAGGGCGGCGGGATCCCCGGCGGCCGGCTCACCATCACGTACAACGCCGACACCGGCTCGCACCGGCAGTGGATCGACGCGGTGTGCAACTCCATCAACAACGCGCTCGGCGACGACAGGGCCTGCGTCGGCAACCCGGTCGGCACCTTCGCCGACTTCCGCAACCAGCTCGGACAGCACAAGATGACCGGTCCGTTCCGGGCGGGCTGGCAGATGGACTACCCGCTCATCCAGAACTTTCTCCAGCCGCTCTACTACACGGGCGCCTCCTCCAACGACGGCAAGTGGTCCGACAAGGAGTTCGACCGGCTCGTCGACCGGGCCAACGCCGAGACGGACACCGCCAAGGCGATCGCAGGCTTCCAGCAGGCCGAGAAGGTCGTGCGGGACAACATGGCCGCCATCCCGCTCTGGTACCAGAACGGCAACGCCGGCTACTCCGAGCGGCTGTCCCACGTGGCGCTCAACCCCTTCAGCGTCCCCGTCTACAACGAGATCAAGGTCGGCTGAGCCGGCATGGGGCGCTACGTCCTGCGGCGGCTCCTCCAGATGGTCCCCGTGTTCGTCGGGGCCACGCTGCTGATCTTCCTGATGGTGAACGTGATGGGCGATCCCGTCGCCGGCCTGTGCGGGGAGCGGGCCTGCGACCCGGCGACGGCCGCCCAGCTGAAGCGGGAGTTCGGCCTCGACAAGCCGCTGTGGCAGCAATACCTCACCTACATGGGGAAGGTCTTCACCGGCGACTTCGGTACGGCCTTCAACGGGCAGCCGGTCACCGAGTTGATGGCGACGGCGTTCCCGGTCACCGTCCGGCTGACCGTCGTGGCCGTCCTCTTCGAGATCGCCGTCGGCATCACGCTGGGTGTCGTGACCGGGCTGCGGCGCGGCCGGCCCGTCGACACCGGGGTGCTGCTGGCCACCCTGGTGGTGATCTCCGTCCCGACCTTCGTCACCGGTCTGCTGCTGCAACTGCTGCTCGGCATCAAGTGGCAGTGGATCCGGCCCTCGGTCCGCGGCGGCACGTTCGACGAGCTGATCGTCCCCGGCCTGGTCCTCGCCTCCGTCTCGCTCGCCTACGTCACCCGGCTGACCCGGACCTCCATCGCGGAGAACAAACGGTCCGACTACGTCCGCACGGCCATCGCCAAGGGCCTGCCCCGGCACCGGGTCGTCACCCGGCACCTGCTGCGCAACTCCCTCATCCCCGTGGTCACCTTCATCGGCACCGACATCGGCGCGCTGATGGGCGGCGCCATCGTCACCGAGCGGATCTTCAACATCCACGGCGTCGGCTACCAGCTCTACCAGGGCATCCTGCGCCAGAACACCCAGACGGTCGTCGGCTTCGTGACCGTCCTCGTCCTCGTCTTCCTGGTCGCCAACCTCCTCGTCGACCTGCTGTACGCCGTACTCGACCCGAGGATCCGCTATGCCTGAGCAGCCGTACGAGCCCGAGCGCGCGATCGCCGGCACCGGCATGGGCGGCGCGATGGACCTCGGCGCGAGCGAGGCGGTCACGCTGGAGCCGACACCGGCCGGACCCGGCGTCCCGCGCCCGGTGGACCGACCCCGCTCGCTGTGGTCCGACGCCTGGCGGGACCTGCGCCGCAACCCGGTCTTCCTGCTCTCCGCGCTGGTCATCCTCTTCCTGGTCCTCATCTCCCTGTGGCCCTCGGCGATCGCCTCCGGCAGCCCCCTGACGTGCGATCTGGCCAAGGCCCAGGACGGCTCGGCACCGGGCGCCCCGTTCGGGTACGACGGCCAGGGCTGCAACGTCTACACACGCACCGTCTACGGCGCCCGTACGTCCGTCACGGTCGGCCTGTGCGCCACGCTCGGGGTGGCCCTGCTCGGGTCGGTGCTCGGCGGACTCGCGGGCTACTTCGGCGGGATCTGGGACTCGGTGCTGTCCCGGGTCACCGACATCTTCTTCGCCATCCCGGTCGTCCTCGGCGGTCTCGTCCTCCTCTCCGTGGTGACCAGCAATACGGTCTGGCCGGTCATCGGGTTCATGGTGCTGCTCGGCTGGCCGCAGATCTCCCGGATCGCGCGCGGCTCGGTCATCACCGCCAAGCAGAACGACTACGTCCAGGCCGCCCGCGCCCTCGGCGCCTCCGACGCCCGCATCCTGCTGAGGCACATCGCCCCGAACGCCGTGGCACCGGTGATCGTCGTCGCGACCATCGCGCTCGGCACCTACATCGCCCTGGAGGCGACCCTGTCCTACCTCGGCGTCGGCCTCAAACCGCCCAGCGTCTCCTGGGGCATCGACATCTCCGCCGCCTCCCCCTACGTCCGTAACGCCCCGCACGCCCTGCTGTGGCCCTCGGGCGCCCTGGCCATCACGGTCCTGGCCTTCATCATGCTCGGCGACGCGGTCCGCGACGCCCTCGACCCGAAGCTGAGGTGATGGTGCCGTGCTGCTCGAAGTGCGGGATCTGCACGTGGAGTTCCGGAGCCGGGACGGGGTCGCGCACGTCGTCGACGGGGTCGGCTACAGCGTGGACGCGGGGGAGACGCTCGCCGTGCTCGGTGAGTCCGGGTCGGGCAAGTCCGTCACCGCGCAGGCCGTGATGGGGATCCTGGACATGCCGCCGGGGCGGATCACCGGCGGGGAGATCCTGTTCCGGGGGCAGGACCTGCTGAAGCTGAAGGGGGAGGAGCGGCGGAGGATCCGGGGCGCCGGAATGGCGATGATCTTCCAGGACGCGCTGTCCGCCCTCAACCCCGTCATGACCGTCGGCGACCAGCTGGGGGAGATGTTCGTCGTCCACCGGGGGATGTCCAGGAAGGCCGCGCGGGCCAGGGCCGTCGAGCTGATGGAGCGGGTACGCATCCCGGCCGCGGCCCAGCGGGTGCGGGACTACCCCCACCAGTTCTCCGGCGGTATGCGCCAGCGCATCATGATCGCCATGGCGCTGGCCCTGGAACCGGCGCTCATCATCGCCGACGAGCCGACCACCGCCCTGGACGTCACCGTCCAGGCCCAGGTCATGGACCTGCTCGCGGAGTTGCGGCGCGAGTACCGCATGGGGCTCATCCTCATCACCCACGACCTGGGTGTCGTCGCGGACGTCGCCGACCGGATCGCGGTGATGTACGCGGGGAAGATCGTCGAGTCCGCGCCCGTGCACGACATCTACAAGAGCCCTGCCCACCCCTACACCCGCGGCCTGCTGGACTCCGTCCCCCGCCTGGACCGGAAGGGGCGGGAGCTGTACGCCATCAAGGGCCTCCCGCCGAACCTCATGCGCGTCCCGCCGGGCTGCTCCTTCCACCCCCGCTGCCCGATGGCCCAGGACGTGTGCCGCACCGACGAACCCCCGCTGTACGAGGTGTCCGACCGCCGGGGCAGCGCCTGCCACTTCTGGCGGGAGTGCCTCGATGGCTGAGCCCCTCCTCGAGGTGAGCGGCCTCGTCAAGCACTACCCGCTGACCCGTGGCGTCCTCTTCAAGAAGCAGATCGGATCGGTGAAGGCGGTCGACGGCGTCGACTTCACCCTCGGCCGCGGCGAGACCCTGGGCATCGTGGGCGAGTCCGGCTGCGGCAAGTCGACGGTCGCGAAGCTGCTCTGCAACCTGGAGCGCCCGACGGCCGGCGCGATCCGGTTCAAGGGCGAGGACATCACCCGGCTGTCCGGCCGGGCCCTGAAGGCCGTGCGCCGCAACATCCAGATGGTCTTCCAGGACCCGTACACCTCGCTCAACCCCCGGATGACGGTCGGCGACATCGTCGGGGAGCCGTACGACATCCACCCCGAGGCGGCCCCGAAGGGCGACCGGCGCCGCCGGGTGCGAGAGCTGCTGGACGTGGTCGGCCTCGACCCCGAGTACGTCAACCGCTACCCCCACCAGTTCTCCGGCGGCCAGCGGCAGCGCATCGGCATCGCCCGGGGACTGGCGCTGCGCCCCGAGATCATCGTCGCCGACGAACCGGTCTCCGCGCTGGACGTCTCCGTCCAGGCCCAGGTGATCAACCTGCTGGCCCGGCTCCAGTCGGAGTTCGACCTGTCGTACGTCTTCATCGCGCACGACCTGTCCGTCGTCCGGCACATCGCGGACCGGGTCGGGGTCATGTACCTGGGCCGGATCGTGGAGATCGGACGGGACACCGAGATCTACGACCACCCGACCCACCCCTACACGCAGGCCCTGCTCTCCGCCGTGCCGGTGCCCGACCCCGAGGCCCGGGAACGCCGCGAGCGGATCATCCTCGCCGGGGACGTGCCCTCGCCGACGAACATCCCCTCCGGCTGCCGGTTCCGCACCCGCTGCTGGAAGGCGCAGCAGCGCTGCGTCGTGGAGGTCCCGGCGCTGGCGGTCCCCGAGGTCTTCCGGGGTACGTCCGGTCCCGCGGCCCACGCCTCGGCGTGCCACTTCGCGGAGGAGGCCGTGGTGCTCGGGCGCCCCGCGCCGGGCGCACCGGCCGAGGAGCCGCGGCCGAACGGCAACGGGCCGGGATGACATGGCGCATCCCGGCCCGCTTCACGGCACCCGCACGGCCGTACGCTGATCAGCGTCCCGTGTCCGTATATCGGTACCGCTTCCGTGGAGTTGCCTGTTTGTTAACGCACTTCACGGGCGTCCGGCCGGGTGAGGGAGCGCCGGAGGAAGTCCAGCTGGAGCAGGAGCAGGTTCTCGGCGACCGTCTCCTGCGGGGTCATGTGGGTGACCCCGGACAGCGGCAGCACCTCGTGCGGGCGGCCGGCGGCCAGCAGGGCGGAGGAGAGGCGCAGGGAGTGGGCGACGACCACGTTGTCGTCCGCAAGGCCGTGGACGACCATCATCGGGCGGTGCGGCTCGGCCGGGTCGACCAGGCCCGCGTCGCCGACCACCGAGTTGCGGCGGTAGACCTCCGGCTGCTCGCCCGGGTCGCCGAGGTAGCGCTCCTGGTAGTGGGTGTCGTACAGCCGCAGGTCGGTGACGGGCGCGCCGACCACCGCCGCGTGGAAGACGTCCGGGCGGCGCAGCACGGCCAGCGCCGCGAGATAGCCGCCGAAGGACCAGCCCCGGATCGCCACCCGGTCCAGGTCCAGCGGGTAGCGCTCGGCGAGCGCGTGCAGCGCGTCGACCTGGTCCTGGAGCACCACGGCCGCCAGGTCGTCCCGGATCGCCTTCTCCCAGGCCGGCGAGTGGCCCGGGGTGCCCCGGCCGTCGGCGACGATCACCGCGAAGCCCTGGTCGGCGAACCACTGGGAGGTGAGGTGGGCGTTGTGCGCGGCCACCACCCGCTGGCCGTGCGGACCGCCGTAGGGGTCCAGGAGTACCGGCAGGGGAGTGTCACCGGGGTAGTCCCGTGGCATAAGCACGGCGCACGGAATTCGGCGTGCGCCCCCCTGGGTGAGCGTCACGCGCGGGGACAGACCAGGATCTTCCGCGTGCGACCGGACAGTGGTCGCGGGTTTTCCGTCGCACAGCACCTGGGCCCGGGCGCCCGGCCGGTCCAGCGCGGCGGAGACGAGGACGGTCACGCCCCCGGAGCGCACCGCCGTGTGCACGCCCGGCTCCTGCGACAGGCGTTCCATGCCGAGTTCGTTCACCCGGTACACATGGACTTCGCCAATTTCCGGCGCCTCGGCCTCCGTGCCCGCCGAGGCGGAAACGAGTACGTCGTCCGAACCCACGTCCAGGACCGCGCGGATGTGCAACTGACCGCTGGTCAGGGGCCGTTCGCCGACCGTCAGGACCCGTGCGCCACCCTCGTCCGCGATCCGGACAAGCTGCCCGGAGGGGCTCCAGCAGGGCACACCGGCGAACAGTTCCAGCCAAGTTGGATCTTCATCGGCGTGCACCATCCGGGTGGCCCCCGTGTCCGGGTCCACCGCCAGGTACAGCTGGCTGCGCTGATCCCGCGCCTGCACGAGGAGCAGTGGCGCACCCCCCTCTGACCAGTGCACACGCGCCAGATAGGGGTAGCGCGCCCGGTCCCAGGCCACCTCCGTGCGCGTCCCGTCCAGGCCGCAGACGTACAGCCGTACGTCCGCGTTCGGCGTACCCGCCGCCGGATAGCGGATGTTGAGTGGCTCACGCTCCGGGTGGGCGGGATCCGCGATCCACCACTGCCGTACCGGCGTGTCGTCCACGCGCGCCACGAGCAGCCGGTCCGACCCCGGCGCCCACCAGAACCCCCGCGAACGCCCCATCTCCTCGGCCGCGATGAACTCCGCGAGACCGTAGGTGATCTCCGCCGACTCCGGCTCGGCCAGCGCCCGGTCGCCCTCCGCCTCGGCGCCCACCACGCGCAGCGCGCCCTGGGCGACGTACGCGATGTGCCGCCCGTCGGGGGACGGGCGGGGGTCGATCACCGGCCCGGGGACGTGGAGTTCACGCGCCGTGCCGGCCCGCAGCTCCGCCGTGAAGAGCCGCCCTGACAAGGCGAAAGACGCCAACTCCACGGCGCTGTCGGTGGCGTAGCCGACGATGCCGGCGGCGCCCTCGCGGCTGCGCTCCCGGCGCGCCCGCTCCTCGGCCGACAGCTCTTCGGAGGCGCCTTGGAGGAGCACGCGCGGATCGGCGGCCAGGCGCTCGGTGCCGTCCGGAAGATCCAGTACCCACAGGGAGTTGGCCCGGTCGGTGCCGGAGCCGGAACGCAGGAACGCGACACGCGAACCGTCGGGTGCCACGGTGAACGCACGCGGCGCGCCGAGCGTGAACCGCTGGGTCCGGGCGTGCCGACGGGGGAAGGAGTCAGCCTCGGTCGTCATACCCCGACCATATTGGCCATGCGCCCCCTTGTGCGGCCGTGCGCCGACCGATGCGCGAGTACGGATAGTTATGATCACTACCGCAGAGTGGGTATGAACCTGCTGGCGTCTGCATGGATTTGCTCAACTGATCTAGAACCCGCGTCCCTGGGATCTTTGGAGGTGAGCCGCCGTGGCACTCTCGATTTCGGCGGTGGTGCTGCTGGCGATCATCGTCTTCCTGTTGATCAAGAAGTCGGGGTTGAAGGGCGGCCATGCCGTCGTCTGCATCCTGCTCGGCTTCTACCTCGCCTCCTCCACCGTCGCACCCACGATCAGCGAGCTGACGACCAACGTCGCCAGCATGATCGGCAGCATCAAGTTCTGACGGCCGCCGTCACCGGGGGCGGGGCGGGGACCTCGTAGGGTGGGTCCCATGACGGATCTCCCTGACCGGCGTCTGCTCCTGGTGCACGCGCATCCGGACGACGAGTCGATCAACAACGGCGCGACCATGGCCAGGTACGCGGCCGAGGGTGCCCATGTGACCCTGGTCACCTGCACCCTGGGGGAGCGCGGCGAGGTCATCCCGCCGGAGCTGCGGCATCTGACGGGCCCCGCGCTGGGCGCCCACCGGCGCGGCGAGCTGAGTGCCGCCCTGGCCGCGCTCGGCGTCACGGACGGCCGGCTGCTCGGCGGCGCCGGGCGGTACGGCGACTCCGGGATGACGGGCCTCGCCGACAACGACGACCCCGGCTGCTTCTGGCAGGCCGACCTGGACGAGGCCGCCGGCCGGCTCGCCGACGTGATCCTGGAGGTCCGTCCGCAGGTCCTCGTGACGTACGACGACAACGGCGGCTACGGCCACCCGGACCACATCCAGGCCCACCGCGTCGCCATGCGCGCCGTCGACCTCGCGGCCGAGCGGGGCCACCGGATCGACAAGGTGTACTGGAACCGCGTCCCGCGCTCCGTCGCCGAAGCCGGATTCGCCCGCCTCCAGGACGAACTGTCCGCACTCCCGTTCGACAAGAGCGCGACCGTGGACGACGTGCCGGGCGTGGTCGACGACGCGCGGATCACCACCGCGATCGACGGCAGCGCGTACGCCGCCGCCAAGGCCGCCGCGATGCGCGCCCACGCCACCCAGATCGAGGTGGCCGAGCCGTACTTCGCGCTCTCCAACGAACTCGCCCAGCCGCTGTTCACCACCGAGTACTACGAGTTGGTGCGCGGGCAGGGGCTGCGCGGGGAGACCGACCTGTTCGCCGGCGTCCTCGCCGGCGCCGAGGAGGCGTCATGAGCGACGGCGGACCGGGCTCGATGCTCGCCCAGCCACTGCGCCCGCCCTCCGCGGGACGGGCCGCCGCCCACGTCGGCCTCTTCCTGCTCGGCGCGCTCGTGGGCCTCGCCGGGGCCCTGGTGCAGGCCGCCTGGTTCCCCGGCGGGCTGCTGCTCGCCCTCGCGGGCGCCGCCGGGGTCTTCCTCGGCGGTTCGTACGGCACCGCGAGCCGGAGCGGGGCGGTCGCGCCGGCGGCGGGCTGGATCGTGGCCGTCATCCTGCTCACCACCACGCGCCCGGAAGGCGACTTCCTGTTCGGCGCGGGCGGCGGCTCCTATCTCTTCCTGCTCGGCGGCATGGCCCTCGCTGTGATCTGCGCCACCGTTGGCGCCGGACGGCAACCCGGCGGCGGCCCCGCCCGACTTGGCAAGTGACGTACCACTTCGCCGTGCGACGCACGTGCGAGTCCGGTGTGGGTTTCCTCAGCGGTCATGGGATACGCGCCAGAAGTGGCCAGTATGGTGGTGCGCGCCGCCGAGCCGCCCGCGAGGTCGTAACGGGCGGTGGAGCCAACTGGGAGAACCTGCCTTGAGTCGTGAAACTGACACTCCGTCCACCGGGCCCAACGGGCGCGGCGGAGCCTCATACCCCTCCGGCACGCCGCCGTACGGGACCCCCATGGCTTCCGACGACGGTACGGACGCGGGCCGTTCGGGCACGCGGCCGGAGGAGAAGAAGACCGAGACCACGCTGACGACCCGGATCCGGATCAACATCCCCGGATCCCGGCCGATCCCGCCGGTCGTCGTGCGCAAGCCCGTCGGGGAGGGCGAGGGCACCGGCGACGAGGCGCCCGCCGCGGAGCCGCGGCCCGCGGCCGACCGGACGCCCGCCGCCCCGGCCGCCCCCGCTCAGACCCCGGCCGAGCCCGCCGCCCAGGCCGAGGAGAAGACCAGCGACTGGTTCGCGCCCCGCAAGTCCGGCGCCGGCAAGGGCGGTCCGGCCGGCGGCGGCACGAACGGGGCCGGGATCCCCGGCGGTTCCGCCGCTTCCGGCGCGCCGGGCCCCCGTACGGGTGGTCCGGGTGCGCCCGGCGCCGCCGGTACCCCCGGCGCACGCCCCGGCGGCGGCCGTCCCGGCGGTGTCGTCGGCTCCATGAGCGTGCCCGGCGGCCCTCGCTCCGGCGGGGGGACCTCCCAGGGCCTGCCCGGTGCCACCGGCGGCCCGGTCGCCCCGGGCCACGGCGGCGGCACGGGCTCCTTCGACGTGACCGAGGCGCTGACCGCGGGCCCGCTGGGCGGCGGCTCCCGCCCCGGCTCCGGCACGCCCGGCGAGCCCCGCCGGGACGACCTGCCGTACTTCTCGGAGAACGGCCCGGACAGCGCCGCGCAGAACACCCCGGGGACCGGCGGCCCGGACGGCTTCGGCGCAGGTACGGCGGGCGCGAGCGGTTCCGGCGGCTACGGCGGTACCCACGGCGGCCCCGGCGGCGCCAGCGGCTTCAACGGGCCCGGCGGTTCCGGCGGCCCCGGCAGCCCCCAGGGCCCGGCCGGCCCCACCAGCGGCCCCGTCACCGGCGACAGCAGCCTCGGCGGCTTCGGCGGCGAGCCCTTCGACGGCCCCGCGGGCGCCGGCTTCGGCGGCCAGAGCCGCCCGGCCGGCCCGGGCGGCCACGGCACCCTGCCCGCCCGCAGCGCGCTGGCGGACCTCGCCGATCTCGACGGACCGGCCGGACCCGCCGGTGCCGGTGTCCCCGGCGGCGCACCGGGGGCCGGGCTCGGCCCCGGCGGCGGCCTCAGCGACGACACCGCGATCCTCACCCCGCAGAAGCCGGCCCCGGAACCGGGCGCGCCCGGCTACCGCTCCCCGGCCGCCGACAACGTCTCCGGGCACACCGTCACCAGCGGCATCCCGGTCGTCCCCGGCGCGGGCAAGTCCCCCTTCGGCAGCCACGCCGACGGCCCGGCCGTGCCCGTGGCGCCCAAGCCCGAGCCGGCCCCCGCGCCCAAGGCGGCCAAGCCGAAGAAGAAGGGCCGCAGCAAGCTGGTGCTGCTCGGCGTCGGCGTGGTCGTCGTCGCGGCCGGTGCCTACGGCGCCGGACTGCTGATGAACCACACCGACGTGCCCAAGGGCACCACCGTGCTCGGCGTCGACATCGGCGGCGGCACCCGCGACGACGCCGTCAAGAAGCTGGACGACGCCTTCGGCAGCCGGGTGAACAAGCCGCTGAAGCTGTCCGTCGGCGGCAAGACGGTCTCCCTCACACCCCAGAAGGCGGGCCTGCAGTTCGACTACCAGGCCACCGTGAGCGAGGCCGCGAAGAGCGACTACAACCCGGTCCACGTCATCGGCTCGCTCTTCGGGCAGAAGCGCGTGGTCGAGCCGGTCATGCCGGTGGACGAGGAGAAGCTCCAGGCCGCCCTCCAGCAGTCCGGCGGCGGCTCGGGCTCGGTCACCGAGGGCACCATCACGTTCGAGGCCGGCAAGGCCGTGCCCGTCTACGGCAAGGCGGGCAAGGCCATCGACGCCGGCCGGTCCACCCAGGCGGTCGAGCAGGCGTACCGCACGCTGGTGGAGACGGACAGCGCGGCCCCGGTCACCGTGCCGAGCACCACCAAGCAGCCGACGGTCTCGAACGCCGAGGTCGACCGGATGATGAAGGAGTTCGCGCAGCCGGCGATGTCGGGCAGGGTGACCGTGCAGACGGACGCGGCCCACTCGGTCCCGCTGAGCCCGCAGAACTCGCTGTGGAAGTTCCTCAAGGTCACGGCCGTCGACGGCAAGCTGGTCGACAAGCCCGACCTGAACGCCCTGAAGCAGCTGTACGGCGGGGCGTTCGACGGGGTGCTGATCACCCGTGGCAACGGCAAGAAGACCGCCGTCACCCCCGAGGACGTCTACGCGTCCCTGCGCCCGGCGCTGATGAGCAAGACCAACCGGCTCGCGGTCATCGACACGAACCCGAGCTAGCCGTCACCGCACAGGGGGCGTCCTCCGCCGAGGGCGCCCCCTCGCCGTGTCCGTCACCCGATCCGCATGACATCTGTCATCCGGCACTCAGGACCGCCGACACTGCCGGGCCCGGGGCCCTCCCGGACAGCATGGACGCATGACGACGACAGCGGCACCGGCCACCACCGCCCCGGTGGTCGGGTTCGACCAGGTGACCAAGACGTACGGGAGCGTGCGGGCCGTCGACGGCCTCTCGCTCCGGCTGTACCCGGGCGAGACCGTCGCCCTCCTCGGCCCGAACGGGGCCGGCAAGTCCACCACCCTGGACCTGCTCCTCGGGCTCAAGCACGCCGACAGCGGCGCGGTGAGCCTGTTCGGCACCAGCCCGCGCGAGGCGATCGTCGCCGGCCGGGTCGGTGCCATGCTGCAGAGCGGCGGGCTGATGGACGGGGTCACCGTGGCCGAGCTGGTGAAGCTGGCCTGCTCGCTGCACCCGCGGCCGTACCCGGTGCCCGACGTGCTGGCCCGCGCGGGCATCGCCCAGATCGCCGACCGCAAGGTCGACAAGCTCTCCGGCGGCCAGGCCCAGCGGGTCCGGTTCGCCCTCGCCACCGCCGGCGACAGCGACCTGATCATCCTGGACGAGCCGACCACCGGCATGGACGTCTCCGCCCGCCAGGCCTTCTGGGCCACCATGCGGGAGCAGGCCGACCAGGGCCGTACGGTCCTCTTCGCCACCCACTACCTGGAAGAGGCCGACGCCATCGCCGACCGGGTCCTGGTGCTGCACCGCGGCCGGCTCCTCGCCGACGGCACCGCTGCCGAGATCAAGGCCAAGGCGGGTGCCCGGCGGGTCGCCTTCGACCTGGCGGGCGAGATCGACGAGGCGGCCCTGCGCGCCCTGCCGTTCCTCACCTCGATCGACGTGTCGGGCCAGACCGTCCGCATCCAGTCCTCCGACGCCGACGCGACCGTCCACGCCCTGTACGGCCTCGGCGTCTACCCCCGCAACCTCGAAGTCGCCGGGCTCGGCCTGGAGCAGGCCTTCGTCGCCATCACCGCCGCCGAGGAGGCGAAGCAGTCGTGAACAGTCTGATCAAGCTGGAGCTCACCCGCGCCCTGCGCAACCGCAAGTTCCTGTTCTTCTCCGTGGTCTACCCCTCGGCGCTGTTCCTGCTGATCGCGGGCAACGCCGACAACCACACCGAGGTCGACGGCACGGGCCTGACCCTGCCGACGTACATGATGGTCTCCATGGCCTCCTTCGGCGCCCTGACCGCCGTGCTCATGGGCAACAGCGAGCGCATCGCCAAGGAGCGCGAATGCGGCTGGGTACGGCAGCTGCGGCTGACCACACTGCCCGGGCGCGGCTACGTCCTCGCCAAGACCGCCAGCGCGGCCGTGGTCAGCCTGCCGTCCATCGTGATCGTGTTCGTGGTCGCCGCGCTGGTGAAGGACGTCCACCTCGACCCGTGGCAGTGGCTCGCCCTCAGCGGTGCGATCTGGGCCGGCAGCCTGGTCTTCGCCGCGCTCGGAGTCGCCATCGGCTACCTCGCCAGCGGTGACGCGGTCCGCCCGATCACCATGATCACCTACTTCGGCCTGTCCATGCTGGGCGGCCTCTGGATGCCGACGACCACCTTCCCGCACTGGTTGCAGAACATCGCCAAGTGGCTGCCCACGCACGCGTACGCTGCACTGGGACGGGCGATCGAGCAGAGCCAGGCGCCGCACACGACCGACATCGCCGTTCTCGCCGTCTACTTCGTCCTCTTCGCGGGCGGCGCGGCCTGGCTGTACCGGAAGGACACGCTGAAGGCGTGAGCACGATGACGGAAGACCGGCACGCCGGAACGCCGAAGCACACGCCCGTGGGCTGGCCGCCCCGCAACCGGCGCGAGCTGCTGGTCAAGACGCTGTGGATCGGGGTGTGGCTGGTCTTCCTCAGCTCGCCGGTCGACGACCTGGTGGGCGGCGGGCACTCCACCGGCGCCACCGCGGCCGGCTCGGTCGGCCTCGCGGTCTTCGTCGGGGTCTACCTGACGCTGGTCTTCCGCAACATCGGCCGGCCGTTCTCCCCGCGCGTCGTGCTCACGCTGGGCGGGATCCTCGGTGTGCTCGCCCCGGTCCTCGCCTACACCTTCGGCAGCGCCTGGCTGGGCCTCTTCGTCTACCTGTCGGTCGCCTGGGGGGCCACCCTGCCGCTGCGGGCGGCCTACTGGGCCATCCCCGCCTCCGGCGTGGTGATGTACCTGATCGGCCTGCACTCCGACGAGAAGGAGGCCCGGGGCCTGCTCCTGCTGGTCCTCCTCATCGGCTTCGCGATGACCGGCGTCGGCCAACTGGTGCGGACCACCATCGAGTTGCGCAAGGCGCGGGCCACCGTCGCCCAGCTCGCCGCCAACGAGGAACGGCTCCGCCTCGCCCGCGACCTGCACGACCTGCTCGGCCACTCCCTCTCCCTGATCACCCTGAAGAGCGAGCTGGCCGGGCGGATGCTGCCCGACCACCCCGACAAGGCGGCCCAGCAGGTCGCCGACATCGAACAGGTCAGCCGGCAGGCGCTGGTCGACGTCCGGGAGGCCGTCACCGGCTACCGGCGGCCCCGCCTCGCCGCCGAACTCGCCGGCACCCAGGTCGCCCTGACCGCCGCCGGGGTCACCGCCGAGGTGCCCGCCGAACCCGACCTCGCCGACGTGCCCGAGGAGGCCGAGTCCGCCCTCGCCTGGGCGCTGCGCGAGGCGGTCACCAACGTGGTCCGGCACAGCGGCGCCGACCGCTGCGTCGTCCGGCTGCTGCACCGCCAGACCCTGGACGGGCCGGTGCTCGAACTCTCCGTCGAGGACAACGGATCCGGCGGTTCCGGCAAGGGGCCCGGCAACGGACTCACCGGCCTGACCGAGCGCCTGGAGAAGGCCGGCGGCACCCTGGAGGCGGGCCGGGCGGGGCGCGGTTTCCGGCTGGTCGCCCGCGTGCCCACGGCCTCCGCGGCCGACGTAGGATCCGGTCCATGACGAGCACGATCAAGGTCCTGCTGGCCGAGGACCAGTCGATGGTCCGCGAGGCGCTGGCCGCGCTGATCGGCCTGGAGGACGACATCGAGGTCGTCGCCCAGGTCGCGCGCGGCGACGAGGTGCTCGCGGCCGTCGGCGCGCACGGCGTTGACGTGGCGCTGCTCGACATCGAGATGCCCGGCTGCACCGGCATCGAGGCCGCGGCCCGGGTGCGCCGGGAGTTCCCGCGGGTCAAGCTGGTCGTCCTCACCACCTTCGGCCGGCCCGGCTATCTGCGCAGCGCCATGGAGGCGGGCGCCGACGCCTTCCTCGTCAAGGACGCCCCGGCCGCCCAGCTCGCCGAGGCGATCCGCAAGGTCCTGTCCGGGGAGCGGGTCATCGACCCCACCCTGGCCGCCGCCGCGCTCGCCGAGGGCGCGAACCCGCTCACCGAGCGCGAACGCGAGGTGCTGCGCGCGGCGGCCGACGGCTCCACCAACGCCGAACTGGCCGAGGCCCTCCACCTCTCCCAGGGCACGGTCCGCAACTACCTGTCGACGGCCATCCAGAAGCTGGCGGTACGCAACCGGGCGGAGGCGGTCCGGATCGCCCGGGACAAGGGATGGCTTTGATCTAAGGGATGGCTGTGACCTAGTTGAGCTTGGCGCGCGCCGTGCTCGCCTCCTGCCGCACCTTCCGCGCCGCCGGCTCGTCCACCACCTCGATCAGGTCGGCGTAGTACTCCAGCTCCTGCGCACCCGCGACGAACTCCCCGCGCTGCACCAGCAGCTGCCCGTGCTCGTAGCGCAGCCGCGCCGGATGCGAGGGGATCAGCAGCGCCAGCTCCACGGCCCGCAGCGCCACGTCCGACCGCTCCGGCCGGGCCGCCGCCCACGCGCGGATGTTGTTGAGGATCCGCTGGACGACCTCCAGCGGCGCCGCCGGCTCCAGCATCGAGGGGTCCAGCGGCGCCCCCGTGGCGCCCACCACCAGCAGCTCGGCGTCCGTCCCGGTCAGCACGCGGCCCGCCTCGAAGGGATCGGCCAGCACCTGCTCCGCCGCCGCCCCGAACCCGACCACGAAGTGTCCCGGCAGCGCGACCCCGTACACCGGGGCACCCGCCCGGCGCGCGACCTCCAGCCACACCACCGACAGCAGGATCGGCAGCCCGCGCCGCCGCCGCAGCACCTCGTGCAGCAGGGAGGACTCCAGCCGCTGGTAGTCGCCCGGCGTCCCGTGGAACGCGTAACGGCCGCCGAGCAGCCGGTGTACGGCCTCCGCCCAGGCGTGCGGCCCGCCCGGCCGGTACGGCAGCTCGCCCGCGAGGCGGTCCAGCTCGGCCTGCGCGGCGTCGATGCCCGTCTCGTCCAGCGAGCCGTCGGTCTCCGCGCCGATCAGCAGGCACAGCGCCGACAGGTCCGGCCGCTCGGACCGGGCCTCCTCGGCGAACCGCCGGCGCAGCTCGGCGGAGCGCTCGGGCGGGGGCGGGTACGGCGGCGGCAGATACGGATGACGCATGGCAGGCTCATGCCCTTCCACGGCGGTTCCTACGACCGTCCGGGGCCGGAGGGCGTCCCCGGCTCCTCAGGTGCCCGGTAGTGGTGGTAGGCGTGGTGCGGGGTGAAGCCGAGCGCGCGGTACAGCGCCCGGCCGCCCTCGTTGTCCGCCTCCACCTGGAGCCAGGCCGCCGAGGCGCCCTCGTCCAGCGCCCGCCGGGCCAGCGCGGCCATCACCTCCGTGGCCAGCCCCTGCCGCCGCCGGCCGGGGTCCACCTCGACGGCGGCGAACCCGGCCCACCGCCCGTCCACGACACACCGCCCGATCGCCGCCGGCGGCTCCCCGTGCCCGGCGCCGGGCACGGACGCGAACCACACCGAGGGCCCCGACCCGAGCACCCGCAGGGCCACCTCGCTCACCCCCTTGCGCTGGTACCGCGCGAGCCATGCCTCGTCCGCCGTCCGGGACAGGACCACACCCGCGCCCTCGGCCCGGTCCGCGACCGGCGCCAGGGCACCGGTCCACAGCCCGGCGGTCACCTCCCGCACCCAGCCGCGCCGCTCCAGCTCCGCGCACAGCAGCTCCTGCGTGCCCTCAGCGCCGGTCGCGGTCTGCACATAGGCGGGCAGGCCACGCTCGCCGTACCAGCGTCGTACGGCCTCCAGGGCCGCGTCGAGCGGAAGACCGGGGTCACCGAGCGGCAGCACACTGTTGGCCCGCCGGGTGAAGCCCGCCCGTCGCCCGACCACCGCCCCTCCCGGACGCTCCCCCAGCGCCGAAAGCCTGGGGGCACCCCCATCGCGCGGCCCCACCTCGACGGCGGCCCGCAGCTCCCACTCGCCGAGCCGCTCGCTCTCCACCGGCCGCCACGCACGCGCGGCGATGCGCGCGAGCTCCGGGTACGTGGCGGCGGGCCCCCTGCGACGCGCCGGGGCGGCCGGCACGACCTTCCCCGCGACCAGCGCGGATTCCGGGATTCTCACCCTTTCGCCGTCCCGCCGTGTGATCATGAGCACGCCACCGTCCCAGGATGTGAGAACACCCACCGTGTCAGTGAACTTCTCGGGCCCGGCACCGGGTTCGCCCATGCGCCGTACAGATACCCGTTTCCCCACGTCAGCTGGGGTGATTCGGACTTCCAGGCGTCCTGTCGCCGAGATTTCCACTGGTCAGTTCACCCCTCCTGTTCGGATCATGCTCCGGAACGGAGATACTAGGGGCGGGCATCGACGACGCCGCGCTCCCGCGCGCCAGGCGGCGGGCCTGAGGAGGCCCGCCAGCGCCCTATCGAGGAGGAACGACAGCGTGACCTACGTCATCGCGCAGCCTTGTGTCGACGTGAAGGACAAGGCGTGCATCGAGGAGTGCCCGGTCGACTGCATTTACGAGGGCTCCCGGTCCTTGTACATCCACCCGGACGAATGCGTCGACTGTGGTGCCTGTGAGCCGGTCTGCCCGGTCGAGGCGATCTTCTACGAGGACGACGTCCCGGAGGAGTGGAAGGACTACTACAAGGCGAACGTCGAGTTCTTCGACGAGCTGGGCTCGCCCGGCGGCGCCAGCAAGCTGGGGCTGATCGAGCGCGACCACCCCTTCGTCGCCGCGCTGCCGCCGCAGGGCGAGTGACCGTCTGAGCGCCAAGCGGCCCAACCGCGCCGCCTCGGTCCCGTACGGCCCGATCACCCTGATCGGCGCCGTACGGGACCGAGGCGTTTGCCGCACCCGTACGAAAGTGAGCCACTGATCGTGTCCGCAGTCTCCGACCGCCTTCCCGACTTTCCCTGGGACAAGCTGGAGCCGTACAAGAAGACGGCCGCGGCCCACCCGGACGGCATCGTCGACCTCTCCGTCGGCACCCCGGTCGACCCGGTCCCCGAGCTGATCCAGAAGGCCCTGATCGACGCGGCCGACTCCCCGGGCTACCCGACCGTCTGGGGCACCCCCGCGCTGCGTGACGCGATCACCGGCTGGCTGGAGCGCCGCCTGGGCGCCCGCGGGGTCACCCACCGCCATGTCCTGCCGGTCGTCGGCTCCAAGGAGCTGGTGGCCTGGCTGCCGACCCAGCTCGGCCTCGGCCCCGGCGACAAGGTCGGCTACCCGCGCCTGGCCTACCCCACCTACGAGGTCGGCGCCCGCCTCGCCCGCGCCGACCACGAGGTCTACGACGACCCGCGCGAGCTGGACCCGTCGAACCTGAAGCTCCTCTGGCTGAACTCCCCGTCCAACCCCACGGGCAAGGTCCTCTCCCAGCAGGAGCTGACCGACATCGTCGCCTGGGCCCGCGCCCACGACGTCCTCGTCTTCTCCGACGAGTGCTACCTGGAGCTGGGCTGGGAGGCCGACCCGGTCTCGGTCCTGCACCCGGACGTCAACGGCGGCTCCTACGACGGCATCGTCGCCGTCCACTCCCTCTCCAAGCGCTCCAACCTGGCGGGCTACCGCGCGGCCTTCATCGCCGGCGACCCGGCCGTCCTGGGCCCGCTGCTGGAGATCCGCAAGCACGGCGGCATGATGACCTCCGCGCCGACGCAGGCCGCGGTCGTGGCGGCCCTCGGCGACGACGCCCACGTCCAGGTGCAGCGCGAGCGCTACGCGGCCCGCCGCGAGGCCCTCAGGGCCGCCCTCCTCGCCAAGGGCTTCCGCATCGAGCACAGCGAGGCGAGCCTCTACCTCTGGGCCACCCGCGACGAGTCCTGCTGGGAGACGGTGGCCCACCTGGCCGAGCTGGGCATCGTGGTGGCCCCGGGCGACTTCTACGGCGAGGCGGGCAAGAACCACGTACGCGTGGCCGTCACGGCGACGGACGAACGCGTACAGGCGGCGGTGGCCCGCCTGACGGCGTAGGGCCGCCCCCGCACACACAAGCCGGCGGGGCCAGGGAGAGGAACCCTGGACCCCGCCGGCGGTCACCGTCGGGCTCAGCCGAGCGGCAGGCCCTTGACCGGCAGGTTGGACGTCGGCAGTCCGCCCTTGGTCGCGCCGGAGGCCGCCTCCCCCAGGACACCCGCCGCGGTCCCGGCCGCGGCGCCCGCGGCCTGCTGCGCCGCGGGCGCGGCCTTCTTCAGGGCGCTGCCACCGGTCTTGCCCGCGGCGGGCACCGCCTGCTCGACCGCCTTGCCGCCGGTGTGGCCCGCGAGGGAGGTGACGTTCTGCGCGGCACCGTCGACGGTTCCGGCGACGTGCGTCGCGTCCGGCGTGGTCAGACCGCTCAGGTTCGGGGAGGCCGCCGGCAGGGTCGTGGCCGCACCGGCGGAGCCGGCCGCACCGACCCCGGCAGCCGCTCCCGCTGCGACGAGCAGCGCGGCACGGGCGATCCGGCGGGTCAGAGGGAGGGACATGATGCTCCATTCGACGGGAGAGAACGGTATGTGCGTCCGGGCTCGGATCCGGCTCGGACGCCGTGACTACCGCTCGAAGCCCCCGAAGGTTGCGGACGTCCCCGGTAAAGAATGGATAACGCATCGCATTATCGGGTGTGGAGAAAAACGGGCAAAGAGCGTCTTCCCGCGACTCCGCAGAATCCTTCCCGCCCTTGATTTCCAAGGGTTTCCACAACCGGCACGGCATTCGCCCGGACAGCCGCGCTTCCGGGTGCCGCACAACCCGCAGGGGTGATCCGCCGTACTACTGTCCGGCCACGATCCGGACCGCGCCCACGGACTTCTCCGCCCCGCCGGCCCCCTGTGAGGAGACGGTCCTCCACTCGCCGCCGCTGCCCGAGGTCCACTCCCGGCCCGCGTACGACACCCGCTCGATGTGCAGCGCCGAGGAGTTGGCGACCGCCCACTGCGCCAGCTGCCAGCCCCGCGCCCGCTCGTCGCGCCCGCTCGCGTCGGTCTTCGTGCCCTCGGGCACCGGGACGGTCACCGTCCGCCCGTGCGCGGTCGCGGTCACGCTCGGCGACGGAGACGGCGACGGCACGGGCGTCCCGCCCACCTCCGCACCGGTCTCCTGCAGCGCGTCCCGTCCGAAGTCCCGTACCAGCGCGGCCCGTACCGCGTCCGGACCGGTCGCCTCGGAGGTGCGCTGCGGGCGCCCGTCGCAGGTCAGCGTGGCCGCCGCCCGCCCGGTCAGCGCGGCGGCGAGCAGCGTGGCGTCCGGCTCGTGCTTGGCGTACGCCTCCGGGTAGCCGCTGCGCTGCACCCGCTGCGCGGCCACCGTCAGCGGCAGGCCGGTGTAGTTGGGCACCTTGTCCAGGTGCGCGTAGAAGATGCCCGCCGCGTACGCCGGGTCCATGATCTGCCGCTCGGTGCCCCAGCCCTGCGAGGGCCGCTGCTGGAACAGGCCCAGCGAGTCCCGGTCGCCGTGCTCGATGTTCCGCAGCCCCGACTCCTGCAGGGCGGTCGCCAGCGCGATCGTCACCGCCCGCTCGGGCATCCCGCGCCCGGTGCCGACGGCGGCGATCGTCGCCGCGTTCACCGCCTGCTCGGGCGTGAACTCGTACGACGCCCCGTCGCCGGAGGCCGAGACCACCGTGCAGCCGCGCGCTCCGCCGCCTCCGGTGACGTACTGCACCACGAGGTACGCGACGACGCCGCACAGGACCAACAGGGCCGCGGAGAAACGGAAGAGGCGACCGCGGCGCTTGGGACGGGTGGGGGACGGCTCTGACACGCGTACAAGGTACTGGAGCCCTGCCGGAGCCTCACGGCGGGTCCGGACACCCCCGGCGCGGCAGGGCGCGCGCTAGGGTCGGAGCCATGGCCGACACCTCGCTTGACCTCACGCTGGACGCCGCCGCGCTCACCGCGCAGCTCGTGGACTTCCCGTCCGAGAGCGGCACCGAGAAGCCGCTCGCGGACGCGATCGAGGCCGCCCTGCGCGCCCTGCCGCACCTGACGGTGGACCGGTACGGCAACAACGTGATCGCCCGCACGAACCTGGGCCGTGCCGAGCGCGTCATCCTGGCCGGCCACATCGACACCGTCCCGATCGCGGACAACGTGCCCTCCCGGCTCGACGGGGACGGGGTGCTGTGGGGCTGCGGCACCTGCGACATGAAGTCGGGCGTGGCGGTGCAGCTGCGCCTCGCGGCCACGGTCCCCGCCCCCAACCGCGACCTCACCTTCGTCTTCTACGACAACGAGGAGGTCGCCGCCGACCTCAACGGCCTGCGGCATGTCGCCGAGGCCCATCCGGAGTGGCTGGCGGGCGACTTCGCGGTCCTGCTGGAGCCCTCCGACGGCGAGGTCGAGGGCGGCTGCCAGGGCACGCTGCGGGTGCTGCTGAAGACCAAGGGCGAGCGGGCCCACTCGGCGCGTGGCTGGATGGGCTCCAACGCCATCCACGCGGCGGCCCCCATCCTGGCCCGCCTGGCGTCCTACGAGCCGCGCCGGCCGCTGATCGACGGCCTGGAGTACCGCGAGGGCCTGAACGCGGTGCGCATCGGCGGAGGAGTGGCCGGCAACGTCATCCCCGACGAGTGCGTGGTCACGGTCAACTTCCGCTACGCCCCCGACCGCACCGAGCAGGAGGCGATCGCGCACGTCCACGAGGTGTTCGCGGACTGCGGCGTGGAGGAGTTCGTGGTCGACGACCACAGCCCGGGCGCGCTGCCCGGCCTCTCCCACCCGGCCGCCGTGGCCTTCATCGAGGCGGTGGGCGGCACCCCGCGGCCCAAGTACGGCTGGACGGACGTCTCCCGCTTCTCCGCGCTCGGCGTCCCCGCGGTCAACTACGGCCCCGGGAACCCGCACTTGGCCCACAAGCGCGACGAGCGCGTGGACACCGCCAAGATCCTGGCGGGCGAGGAACGGCTGCGGAACTGGCTCACCGCGTAAGGACCCCGTTCGGCGCACGCACGGCGGACATGCGCTTGTCCCCCCTCCGTAACCCGGGTGGATCTAGTCTGAGATCGAACTACCGGCAAGCGGAGGGAGCGCACATGGCTACCGGCAACCCCGCGGGGAAGAAGCAGCCGCCGGACGAGCAGCGGCTCGGACCGGTCCTCCGACGGCGGTCCCAGGTCACCGCCAGTACGACCGACCAGCGGCTGCTGGACGCGGGAGGGCCCACGGACTGGGTCCACACGGACCCCTGGCGCGTGCTCCGCATCCAGTCGGAGTTCATCGAGGGCTTCGGCACCCTGGCCGAACTCCCTCCCGCGATCAGCGTGTTCGGCTCGGCGCGTACGCCCGTGGACTCGCCGGAGTACGAAGCGGGGGTGCGGCTCGGCCGGGGGCTCGTGGAAGCCGGCTGGGCGGTGATCACGGGCGGCGGCCCGGGCGCGATGGAGGCGGCCAACAAGGGTGCGTGCGAGGCGGGCGGGACCTCGGTCGGCCTCGGCATCGAGCTGCCCTTCGAGCAGGGGCTCAACCCCTACGTCGACATCGGGCTCAACTTCCGCTACTTCTTCGTCCGCAAGATGATGTTCGTGAAGTACGCGCAGGGCTTCGTGGTCCTGCCCGGCGGCCTCGGCACCCTCGACGAACTCTTCGAGGCCCTGACCCTGGTCCAGACCCAGAAGGTCACCCGCTTCCCGATCGTCCTGTTCGGCAGCGCCTACTGGGGCGGCCTGGCGGCCTGGCTCAAGGACACCGTGGTCGCCCAGGGCAAGGCGGCGGAGAAGGACCTGCTCCTGTTCCACGTGACCGACGACGTGGAGGAAGCGGTGGCCCTGGTCTCCAAGGAAGCGGGCCGCTGAGCGGGCACATCGGGCACGCCCGCGGCTGAAGGGTCTACGCCAGCCCCCTGCGCGCCACCGCGGGGGGACGGTGTCCGGCGATGGATGCCACCATGTCGAGGACCTGACGGGTCTCGGCGACCTCGTGCACCCGGTACACCTGTGCGCCGAGCCACGCCGACACGGCCGTGGTGGCCAGCGTGCCGATGAGTCGTTCCTTCACCGGCCGGTCGAGCGTCTCGCCCACGAAGTCCTTGTTGGACAGCGACACCAGCACCGGCCACCCCGTGGCCACCATCTCGTCCAGCCGGCGCGTCGCCTCCAGGCTGTGCCGCGTGTTCTTCCCGAAGTCGTGCCCGGGGTCGATGAGGACCGACTCGCGCGGCACACCCAGCGCCACCGCCCGCTCGGCCAGCCCCAGCGTCACCTCCAGGATGTCGTCCACGACGTCGTCGTACGTCACCCGGTGCGGGCGGGTACGCGGCTGCGCACCCCCCGCGTGCGTGCACACCAGCCCCGCCCCGTACCGCGCCGCCACCTCCGCGAGCCCCGGGTCGACCCCGCCCCACGCGTCGTTCAGCAGATCCGCGCCCGCCTCGCACACGGCCTCGCCGACCTCGGCCCGCCAGGTGTCCACGCTGATGATCACATCGGGGAACCGGCGCCGTACCTCCGCGACGAAACCGACCGTCCGGCGCGCTTCCTCCTCCGCCGTGACCTCCTCGCCGGGACCGGCCTTGACCCCGCCGATGTCGATGATCGCGGCACCCTCGGCCACCGCCTGCTCCACGCGCGCCAGGGCCGGCTCGTCGCGGAAGGTGGCTCCTCGGTCGTAGAAGGAGTCCGGCGTCCGGTTCACGATCGCCATGATCACCGGCTCGTGCGGCCCGAATTCCCGCCTGCCCAGCCTGAGCATCCGCTGTGACCTCTCCTAGTACGTCCCGCAGTACGGCCGCCTGTGACCCTAACTGTCAGACTCGCATGGCACGATCGGAGCCTGACAGATTCAGCTTCCGGCACAGCGTCCGGGACGAGCGTGGGGACCCTAAGGCGATGGTGATGTTCTTGTTCCTGGTCGTCGCGCTGGCCGTCGTGGTCGCCGCGGTGACCCTGGCCGTGGTGGGCGGCGGGCAGAACGCCCCGCTGCCCGAGGTGGCGCCCGAGCGGCTCCAGGACCCGCTGCCCACGGACCGCCCGGTGGGCCACGCGGACGTGGAGAGCCTGCGCTTCCCGGTGACCCCGCGCGGCTACCGCATGGCGGACGTCGACGACGCGCTCGGCCGGCTCGCCGCCGAACTGGCGGAGCGCGACGCCCGTATCGCCGACCTGGAGTCGGCGCTGGCCGGCGCCAGAGCCGCCGCCGCGCACGTCCATCACGTACAGACGGACAAGAGCGAGGGCCCGGAGGACCAGCGATGACGACAGGAGCGGCGATCGCCGGACCGGACGGCGCCCTGCGCTGCCCCTGGGCCCTGTCCACCGACGACTACGTGGCGTACCACGACGAGGAGTGGGGCCGCGGGGTCCACGGCGACGACGCCCTCTTCGAGCGGCTCAGCCTGGAGGCCTTCCAGTCGGGCCTGTCCTGGATCACGATCCTGCGCCGCCGCCCGGGCTTCCGCGCGGCCTTCGCCGGCTTCCGCATCGAGAAGGTCGCCGCCTTCACCGACGCCGACCGTGACCGCCTGCTGGCCGACCCGGGCATCATCCGCAACCGGGCCAAGATCGACGCCACGCTCGCCAACGCGCGCGTGCTCGCCGACTGGGCCGAGGGCGACCTGGACGCTCTGATCTGGTCCCACGCCCCCGACCCGGACGGCCGCCCGGCGCCGAAGACCCTCGCCGACGTCCCGGCGGTCACCCCGGAGTCCACGGCCCTGTCCAAGGCCCTGAAGAAGCGGGGCCTGAGATTCGTCGGCCCGACGACCGCCTACGCACTGATGCAGGCGTGCGGCCTGGTCAACGACCACCTGGAGACCTGCGTGGCGAGAAGCGCCCCCTGAGGGGCGCCGCCGGCTACCGCCCCAGGTACTTCGGCTTCTCCTTGTTCACGAACGCCTGCACCGCGATCGCGTGGTCCTCGGACTGCCCGGCCCGCGCCTGCAGCTCGTCCTCCTTCTCCAGCGTCTCGTCGAGGGAGTGCGTCAGCCCGTAGGCCACCGCCTCCTTGATCGCCGCGTACGCCACCGTCGGCCCCTCGGCCAGCGCCCGCGCCACCTTCTCCGCCTCGGCGCGCAGCTCGGCGGAGGGGACGACCCGGTTGGCGATGCCCAGTTCCAGCGCGTCCTGGGCGCTGATGCTGCGCGGGAAGAGCAGCAGGTCGGTGGCGCGGCTCGGGCCGATCACCCGGGGCAGCGTCCAGGAGATGCCGGAGTCGGCGGTCAGGGCCACGCCCGCGAACGACGTGTTGAAGGCGGCGGTGTCGGCGACCAGCCGGTAGTCCGCGGCGAGCGCGAAGCCGAACCCGGCGCCGGCGGCGACGCCGTTCACCGCCGCGACCACCGGCTTCGGCGCCCCGGCGAGCGCCCGGGCGATCGGGTTGTAGTGCTCCTTGACCGTGCTCATCGTCTGCCCGGCCCCGGTCTCCCGGTCACTGGCCAGCAGCCCGATGTGCTCCTTGAGGTCCTGGCCCACGCAGAACGCCCGGTCCCCGGCGGCGGTCAGCAGGATCGCCCGTACGGCGGTGTCGCCAGCCGCCGATTCCGCCGCCTCCCGGAGGGCGACCTTGGTCGCGATGTTCAGCGCGTTCATCGCCTCGGGGCGGTTCAGCGTGATCGTCGCGAGTCCGTCGCTCACCTCGTAGAGCACGGTGTCGGCCATGGCGTATCCCCTCCGGTGTCGCGGCTGGTGACGTACCGCTCAGTACGTCCATGTCTGAGGACAGCATGGCGGAGATCGCCGTCCAAGGGCCGGACCGGACATGTGACCTGCGTCAAAGAAAACGGGAGCCGAGCCGGCCGGTGGATCTTCGCGTGGTGGCGCAGTATCGCAGGCACATCGCCGAATTGGGTGGTTTTGCTCGCGCGCGTTGCCCAAGCGATGCCGACTGATGTTGGTCATCGGGTCCTGCGATGCGGGATAATGGCTGGGAAGCAATGTGTTCGATGCCGGTGTCGCGTGTCCGTTTCGGATGACGGGTGCCCTCTGGGGGCCGTCGGCAGACGATGAGCTGGTTTCAGGAAGGGGAACGAGCATGGCGGCCATGAAGCCGCGGACGGGTGATGGCCCGCTCGAGGTGACCAAGGAGGGGCGGGGCATCGTCATGCGCGTTCCGCTCGAAGGCGGCGGTCGACTCGTCGTCGAGCTGACCCCTGACGAGGCCGAGGCGCTCGGCGACGCCCTCAAGAAGGTCGTCGTCTGACGTCCCAGCTGTCCGGACCTTCCGGCTGCCCCGGCATCGTACGCGGTGCCGGGGCAGCCGCGTTTTCAGGGGGCCGTCGTGTTTCCGGGGCCCGTCGCGGCCGGGGTCACCGCTTGACGGCGCACAGCAGCCCGTCGCCGACCGGCAGCAGCGACGGCACCATCTCCTGGCTCTCCCGTACGGTGCGCAGCAGCTCGCGCAGCCGCAGCACCTCGGTCGGCTGCGGCCCCGAGTCGACCGTACGGCCGTTGGCGAAGACCCCTTCGAAGACCACCAGGCCGCCCGGTCGCAGCAGGCGCAACGATTCAGCGAGGTAGTCCGGGTACTCCAGCCGGTCCCCGTCGCAGAAGACGAGGTCGTAGCCGGCGTCGGCGAGCCGCGGCAGTACGTCCAGGGCGCGGCCGGGGATGAACCGGGCCCGGTTGCTGGCGAAGCCGCAGACGCGGAAGGCCTGCCGGGCGAACTGCTGGTGGTCCGGCTCCGGGTCCACCGTGGTGAGCACCCCGTCCGGCCGCATCCCGTGCAGCAGATGGATTCCGGACACCCCGCAGCCCGTGCCGATCTCCGCGACGGCCTTCGCGTCCACGGAGGCGGCGAGCAGTCGCAGCGCGGCGCCCGTGCTGGGCGACACCGAGCGCAGCCCTGCCTCGCGGGCCCGGTCACGGGCCCAGTGCAGCGCTTCGTCCTCGGCGACAAAGGCGTCGGCGAACGCCCAGCTCGTCTGCCGGTTGCCGGTAATGACCCTCTCCTGTCCCCGTGGTTGCCTGGGCGTGACTGTATCCGTTGGCGGCGGGAACCCGCAGATGGGACTGGGCGTTTAGAGAGTTGAGCCGGTGGCCCGGGACGCGACGGGGGGTAAGAGGTGGATCAGGACGCCGAGCACATGCTGACGCAGCTGTATGAGCCGTATCAGCACAGATCAAATTCTCGTAAAACCGCTTATCCGGTCCTAACGGGCGAGGTGGCTATGGTAGGGGCTCCACTGGACACCACCAGAGCCGACAGGGGAGGTGCGGCTGCGCCCGGGGATCGGGGCGGAGTGCTGCGGCGCTTCCTCGGGTCGGCGGGCAGGCCGAAATCCGTGACCGACACCGCTGCTGACCGCCACGCCGCCGGTCCCGCCGCAGGCGAGACCCAGACCGCGACCTTCTCCACCGACGCGGACGGGCAGGCGTGGACTCCGCCCACGTGGGACGAGATCGTCAGCACGCACAGCGCCAGGGTCTACCGACTCGCGTACCGCCTGACGGGCAACCAGCACGACGCCGAGGACCTCACCCAGGAGGTCTTCGTCCGTGTCTTCCGTTCCCTGTCGACGTACTCGCCGGGCACCTTCGAGGGCTGGCTGCACCGCATCACCACGAACCTCTTCCTGGACATGGTCCGGCGCAAGCAGCGCATCCGCTTCGACGCCCTCGGGGAGGACGCGGCCGAGCGCCTGGCCAGCCGTGAGCCCACCCCGCAGCAGCTCTTCAACGACGCGCACTTCGACGCCGACGTCCAGCAGGCCCTCGACACCCTGGCGCCCGAGTTCCGCGCCGCCGTCGTCCTGTGCGACATCGAAGGGCTGTCGTACGAGGAGATCGCCGCCACCCTCGGCGTGAAGCTCGGCACGGTCCGCTCCCGGATCCACCGCGGCCGGTCCCAGCTCCGCAAGGCCCTGGCGCACCGCTCCCCGGAGGCTCGTGCGGCCGAGCGGCGCTCCTTCCTGGCCCGTGTCCCCGCTCTGGGGGGAGGGGGCGCGACCGCGTGACCGGATCACGGCCGAAACCTGTCGAGGAGGCACACCTCGCAGAGCAGCACCTGGGAGACCGGCTCTCCGCCCTGGTGGACGGGGAGCTGGGTCATGAGACGCGCGAGCGGGTCCTCGCGCACCTGGCCACCTGCGCCCGGTGCAAGGCGGAGGCGGACGCCCAGCGCGCGCTGAAGAACGTGTTCGCGGAGGCGGCCCCGCCGTCGCCCTCGGCGAGCTTCCTGGCCCGCCTCCAGGGCCTCCCCGGGGGAGGTGACCTGGACGGCGGCGGCACGCCGCCGCCCGGGGGCGGCTTCCTCGGCGGCGGCCCCGCCTCACAGCCCTCCGGCGTCTTCGGCGTGAGGCGCGGCGACCGCCTCCCGTTCGGATACGTCCCCGCCGGCCCGCACGGCCTTGTCCCCGCGGACCGCGTCCCCGCGCCCGAGGACCGCGGCTTCCGCATCCATCCCGTCGGCCGCCCGGACGACGGCCGCTCCGGCTCGCGCGGACTGCGCTTCGCGGTCGCCGCCGCCGGCGCGGTGTCGCTGGCCGCGGTCGCCCTCGGCGGCGTGACCAGCGCCTTCCCCGGCGACCTGACCACGGACGCCCGCGGCGGCTCCGGTGCCGGCAGCAATGTGACCCCCACCCGCTCGGCCGGCACCGGCGGAGGCGGGGGTGCCGCCACGCCGGACAGCCAGCGCCGCCGGCCGGTCGGGCCGCTGCTCGCCCAGGGCGGCGGGCTGCTCGGGCCGGTCCCGGTGGCGCCGACCACCCTGTCCGCGCCGCTGCTGCCCGGCGTCCCGTCCGTGAACACCGGGCAGACCCAGACCGGCGCGGTACGGGGCCTGACCGCGCCCGTGTTCGCCGGTGCGGCTGCCGTCTCCCCGCTGATACGCCCGCTCGACGAGACCGTGGCCCTCCCGCTCACCGACTCCGTTCCCCTGTCCGCCCCCGTCCCCGACACCAACCCGGCTCCCTCCGTCCCCGCCACGCCCCGGCAGTCGCCCTGACCGGCCACTGCGCCCCGGCCCGCGAACCTGGTTGAATCCTGTGAGGCCGTGCCCGTGGTGCTGATCCGGGGCGGTGGACGATGTCCCGTGGCCGCGGCAGCGCGCGGTCACGGCCCAGCCGTGGGGAGAGCATGAACGAGGGGAACCGTGTCCCGCCGGTGGACGGACCGGAGGGAGCGGCGGGGGTGGCACCGGCCGACCCGACAGTCGGGACCGACGGCGACTTCGAGCTGGCCAAGCCGTCGCCGGTGCCGTCGGCCGGTACGGGAGAGGCCGCAGCGGCCGAGGAGACCACATGGACGCCTCCTGCCGAACGGCCCAAGCCGCTGCACGACCCCGACCCGTACAGCACCCCGCCGTACGGCGAACCGGGCCCCTGGGCACCCGCACCGCCGGTACAGCACCCGACGGCTGCGCCGGCACACGAGACGTCGGTACGGGCGGCCACACCGGCACACGGCACGTCGGCTGCGCCGGCCCACGGGCCGGCCGTGCCCGAGGTCGGGGCTGCGCCGGCTCATGGCGCAGCCGTGCCCGCGCCCACGGCCCCCGTCCCTGCGCTCGCGGCTCCCACGTCTGAGGCCTCCCTGCCCGCGCCCGCAGCCCCTGTACCGGCGCCCGGGGCCTCCGTCCCGGCGCCTGCGACCTCTGTGCCCGCGCCCGCGTCGGCCCCGCCCGCCCTCCACGAGCCGGAGCCCGCGCCCGCGTCGGCCCCGCCCACCGCCCACGTGCCGGGGCCCGCGGCGCCCGGGGCCTCCGTACCCGCGCCCGCCCCTCACCACGTACCCGGGCCCGCGACAGCCCCCGCGTCGGACGTGCCCGGAGCCCCGCCCGCCGAGTCCGTTCCGCAGGATGGTGGCGACCCCTGGGGGCGCTACGACCCCTGGGCCGTCGGTTCCGACAAGGAGCAGGCGCTTGTGCACGGGCCGTTGCAGCAGACCGGTGCCGGTGTGCCGACCGTCGGCCAGCGCAACAGGCGCGGGCGGCGGCTCCTGCTCGTGTGGACCCTCGTCGTCGCCGTCGTCTCCGCGGGCATCGGCGGAGCCGTCGGCGCCTACGTCGAGCGCGAGGGCCTCGGCGACGGCATACGGCTGCCGCAGGCCGGGAGCGTGCCGGCCGGCCGGGCACCGGACAGCGTGGCCGGGATCGCCGCCCGCGCCCTGCCCAGCGTGGTCACGCTGCACGTCCGGGGGGCCGACGAGGCGGGCACCGGCACCGGCTTCGTACTCGACGCGCAGGGGCACATCCTCACCAACAACCACGTCGTCGAGCCCGCCGGGTCGGACGGCGAGATATCCGTGACGTTCAGCAGCGGCGAGACCGTCAAGGCCAAGGTCGTCGGCCGGGACAGCGGCTACGACCTCGCCGTCGTCCAGGTGCACGGCGTGCACGGACTCACCCCGCTGCCGCTCGGGAACTCGGACGACGTGAAGGTCGGCGACCCCGTCGTCGCCATCGGCGCCCCCTTCGACCTCGCCAACACGGTCACCTCCGGCATCATCAGCGCCAAGGAACGGCCCATCACGGCGGGCGGGGAGAAGAGCGACGGCAGCGATGTGTCGTACGTCGACGCGCTGCAGACCGACGCCCCCATCAACCCGGGCAACTCCGGCGGCCCGCTGCTCGACTCCCGGGCCCAGGTCATCGGCATCAACTCGGCCATCCGCTCCGCCGGCAGCGGCTCCGATTCCGCCGGCTCCCAGTCCGGCTCCATCGGCCTCGGCTTCGCCATCCCCGTCAACCAGGCCAAGCGCGTCGCCGAGGAGCTGATCAACAACGGTCATGCCACGCATCCGGTGATCGGCGTCACCCTTGACATGGGGTACAGCGGCGACGGCGCCCGCATCGACAGCAAGAGCGCGAACGGCGGCCCCGCCGTCACCCGGGGCGGCCCCGGCGAGCGGGCCGGACTCAAGGCGGGCGACGTCATCACCGCGGTGGGCGGCGAGCGCGTGCACAACGGTGAGGAGCTGATCGTCAAGATCCGCGCCCACCGGCCGGGCGACCGGTTGCGGCTGACGGTCGAACGGGGCGGCACCGCGCGGGAGGTGTCACTCGTGCTGGGCGCGTCGGAGCAGAACTGACAGAAGTCTCACCTCGGGACGGTACCGGTCGGACAGGAACGCCGGGTACCGTTGAGCGACCGAGGACATCGCAAGGAGCGTCAGGTGTTCAATGACATAGGGCCACTGGAGCTGGTGACCATCATCGTGCTCGCCGTGCTCGTCTTCGGTCCGGACAAGCTCCCGAAGGTCATCCAGGACGTGACGCGCACGATCCGGAAGATCCGCGAGTTCTCGGACAGTGCCAAGCAGGACATCCGCAATGAACTGGGTCCCGAGTTCAAGGACTTCGAGTTCGAGGATCTCAACCCCAAGACGTTCATCCGCAAGCAGCTGGACAACGACGAGCTGGGGCTCAAGGAGATCCGCAACGGCTTCGACCTGAAGAAGGAGATGGCCGAGGTCACGGACGCGGTCAACAGCCGTGACAGCGAGACGTCGCCGTCTTCCTCGTCCTCCTCGTCTTCCTCGTCCTCCGCCGGGCGCATCGACATGACCAAGAAGCCCGAGACGCCCGGCAACGACGAGCGCCCGCCCTTCGACGCGGACGCCACCTGAGCACTGCCTCGCCGGCCCGGCACCGCCCTTCTTGCCGACACGCGCACGCGGGCGTACGCCGCGCACGTGACGCGTTTCATAACGCACACCCGTCGCACACGGCCTGAACAGGCCGTTCGTGCGACCCACGCATCCAGCGCCTGCCCTGCCGCTCTCAGCAGTGTGGATATGCTGCCGAGTTGTTGTGCGGACCGGACGCGTACGCCCGAAGGGGGGCGGGCCACCCCGGTCCGACGAGATCGAGGAGGCGTCCGGGCAGATGGAGACGACGAGTCGGGTGGGCGCGCAGGCGCCGGTCGCGGAGGGCGGACAGCAGCTCCCCTCCGCCTGGCGTGCGGTGGACGGCTACCTCCGGGCGCCCTTCCCGTGGTACGGGCTCGACGAGGCGTTCACGGGACCGCGCTGGCTGATGCAGGTCGGCGCGACGTCGGACGGTGCCGTCGAGCACGGTTCGATCGGGCACGGCGACGAGCCCTCGGTGCGGGCCGAGTCCGGCTCCGCCGGTGAGCAGCGGGAGAAGTTCGCGGTCGTGGTGACCGTCGCCGCGCAGCCGTCCCGGCGGAGCGCCGACGGTACGGGGCTGCTGGAGGCGACATCGGTGTCCTCGGCGGCGTGGCTGGCCGGGGTGGGACTGCTGACGTTCACCTGGCCCGGTCAGATGGACCACAGCCTGCGGGACGACTGGCTGGACCAGCAGACGGAGACGGCGTGGGCCCTCGCCGACGATCTTGAGGGACCCGAGTGGTCCCGGCTCTCCCTCCCGGTGGACGGGGCCGCGGCCTCCTTCCACTACCGGGAGTCCGAGTTCGGCTGGGTACTGGCCGGCACCACCGAGGCCGGAGTGCACCTGGGCGCCTACGGACGGGGGATGAGCGCGTACGGACTCGGCTTCGCGGTGATCAAGGACATCACCGCGTACGCCTGACCGGCGCGCTTCGGGGACCGCCGTGATCGGGCGGCGGTCCGGGGCCCGGCCTGTCAGCGGCTGGCCAGGTGCTGATAGATCAGGGTGGCTGCCCCGAGCTGGGTGAGAAGCCAGGCGATGTGCCCGGTAAGGCCCCGCAGCCGGTAGATGGACACCAGCAACGCGAGACGGCTGGGCGAGTACTGCCGCTCTTCGCTGAACGTGGTGGTGTCCGTCCAGAGGCTGGTGACCGTCAGGATGACGGCCATGAGCATGGAATAGAGCAGCAGGGTCACATAATCCGTGTCGGCGAACCGGAAGAGCAGGGCAGCCAGACAGGCCGGTACGGCAAAAGCGAAGGCCAGGCTCCACGCCCGGAAAGGACTGCGTCGGCCGGGGAGCAGGCGCCACAGCGCGCCGAGGGTGAAACCGGCGGCGGCCCACGCCGTCTGATAGGCGATGAACCCCGCGATGGCTTCCGGGACCGCGGTGGGCTCGTGGCTGAGTTGCATGAAGTACCAAGGGTCACGCATGTCCAGGTAGAGCAGGGCCATGCTGGCGGGAAGCCCGAAGCAGAAGGCCAGACGTGCGGCGTGTACCGCGTTGCCCCACCAGCTGCCTTCCGGCCCCCAGGCCAGGGCGGTGTCCAGAACGGAAATGTGGACGGGCGGAGTCGTCCTTCCGCATCCGGCCACCATCCACGCACGCAACTCGCGCTGATGCCGCTCCACCTGATCCCAGGTCATACTTGCGGTGCGCCCCTGGTCGAGCAACTGCGACTGGTGGTTGATGTTGCGACACTCATGAGCTTTGTCCATTATCTCCTTGCGTCGCTTCTTGCTCCTCAGCCTCTTCGTATAAAAGTTGTCGCCCACCTGGCTCAGTACCGACCACCGTCGCCCTGCGGCAAGCACCGCGAGCAGCGAGCCGACGCTCAGGAGGAGCCAGATGCTGTACTGGGCGCTGGTGCCGGCGGAATTGGCACCCCGCAGGCCTGCGGTGAAGGCGAAAACCGCCGCGATGAGCAGCACGTCGGGTCCTTCCGGACCCAGTGCGGCTCTTGCCCGCTTGCTGCTAAACGTTCGCCGTTTCACGGCACGCCAGTGCAACAGGGCGAAGAGCGCGAGACCCGCCAGGACCCAGCTATAGGTGAAGATCCAGGTGAGGTCGGTGAACGAGAATTCCGCCAGGTATCTGCTGACGTGTTCCCCGTGTTTCGCTTCACCGCTCTGACCGACGAGCCAGGCAGTCCTGCGCCACTGGTTCTCCTCCACCCAGCAGAAGCACCCGAACAGTCCCGCAGCGACCGCTCCGAGCAGCACGGAGACGATCGCGACGCAACGAAACGGCGCATCGTCCCACGCCTCGGTCCATTCGGCGGGGGGTAGATCTCCCTCGCGCGCGAAACGCCATGCCCACGCGGCCATGGCCGCCAGCCACAGCCACACGGTCGCCAGGCCCATGAGTACGTAGCCGAACGTCCCGAACGCGCTCGGCGCCTCCTTCGACACCAGATCGGGCGGCAGGCCGAACAACTCGGGATCCAGGACCACCAGCAGCCCGAACGCCGCGACCGGCAAGGTCACGGTCACCACGGCGTCCACCTGGCGACGTCGGCTTCCTTCGGCGCTGCCGGGCTCGCCGGTCCCGATGTCCGGGGCCACGAGCGGCGCACCGCCGAGCCAGGGGCGAGCGACAAGGGTCAGGGCCAGACCTGCGGAAATGTAGATGAGAGCGCGCTTTTGAGGGCTGATGTGCTGCTGGGCGTTGAGTAGAATCAGCATCAGGGCGACTGCCCCGCTGAGCACGGCCCACTGCAGAACGGCCTGTACGGGGCTGTCCTTGCGCGCGCTGAACGCCGAGGACGGCTGTGCCTGTTGCGCGCGAAGCGCGGCCAGTGCAATGACACCTGAAGCGGACAGCCACCAGGCCCCGATACCGACCTTGCTCCAATATGATTTGTCGAAGCTCAGGAGCAAAGAACGCTGCCAGGAGAGATGGACTTCGAATCCGATGCGGGTGGGCGGGTAATTCTCCCATACCAGCGTATTTTGATCGGGGGATGATGCAACTTTCGAGTTGTCTTGGGATTTTAAGCCGCCCATGTCCGCCTCGACGTGTCGCCAGTCGGCGTCCTTCAGCGTCGATGAGGGAAGGGAAACCTTCCATGTCTGGCCTCGATCCCACTCGATCTTCCATGGGCCGAGGCGGATTGTTTCGTAATTCTTGATCCAG
The DNA here is from genome assembly GCF_040645635.1 of Streptomyces sp. NPDC046727. NCBI lineage: Bacteria > Bacillati > Actinomycetota > Actinomycetes > Kitasatosporales > Streptomycetaceae > Streptomyces > Streptomyces sp. NPDC046727. The sequence continues at coordinate 3,278 of NZ_JBEYYR010000047.1, read as the reverse complement.
GCGAAAGAGCTGTATCGCACGGTAACGCCATCGCTCGCGGCGGTAACCGTCGGGTCATGGGTGCGCCACTCTCCCATACGCGGCGATTTCTCCGAACCGCGCAGCAGACAACGCATTGCGGTCAGATACTTTGTGGACTCCTTGCCGGAGGTCAGCCGGCTCGCCAGAGGCCACCCGCCCGGAGGGAGCACGACCGTCATGTCCGAATAGATTTTGACAAATTTCTTTCCCTGTTGATCGAATCGGATCGTGGCGTCCACCCGACTGGTTTCGAGCTGATTTTCCGCACATTCGGGACTGCTGCTCTGCCACGCTTCCGCAGAAGGGCAGTCCCACCACATCGCGGCCGCAGCAATCAGCAGCAAAAGCCACCACCGCCGGATCCCCTTCATCGCCCCGACACCTCCTCCCGGGGAATTTATAGGCACCTTGTGCGGGGCGCTTCCGGACGCGCGGAAGGAAGTTCGACGCTCCACTCCATCGGGTGCTTTCCGTGGAATTGCAGGAAAGAATTCAGTGGCTGATAATGGAATCCGATGACCGTCAGCTACGTGACGGAGGCGTCATGACTCGCTTCGAGGAAGCCGAGGGGCTGGGCCCTCAGGACGCGGAGTTCGTCCGGGATGTGGTGGCGGTGCTGGCCAAGCACGGGAATCTGAACCGCTTCGGCCTGTGTCTGCTGCACGACCACTTCCCGCTCGCCGCGGACGAGGTGCTGGTGGAGACGAACGACTCGAAAGCCCGCACGCTCCACGTCCACGTGGAGAAGGCGGACCGGACACGGCACGCCAAGGCGTCTCAGTGGCGGTTCGCGCCGGACTGTCAAGAGATCCTGCTGTGCACCACGCTCGACCTCTGCCCGGGCGCCGCACAGGGAGAAGGGGCGCCGTCCGTGACAGACGACGCCCCTCGCTGAAAGCTCTGAAAGCTCTGAAAGCTCTCAGAACTTGTTCTTCGGCGTGAGCCCCAGCGACAGTCCCGACAGGCCCCGCTGACGCCCTCCCAGCTTCCCCGCGATCGCGCGCAGCGCGGACCCCGCCGGGGAGTCCGGGTCGGTCAGGACCACCGGCTTGCCCTCGTCGCCGCCCTCGCGCAGGCGGACGTCGATCGGGATGTTGCCGAGGACCGGGACGCTCGTACCCGTCGTACGCGTCAGGCCGTCGGCGACCAGCTGGCCGCCGCCCGTGCCGAAGACGTCGACCATCTCGCCGCAGTGCGGGCAGGGCAGGCCGGACATGTTCTCGACCACGCCGACGATCTTCTGGTGGGTCTGGACGGCGATGGAGCCGGCTCGCTCGGCCACCTCGGCCGCGGCCTGCTGCGGGGTCGTCACGACCAGGATCTCGGCGTTCGGGATCAGCTGGGCCACGGAGATCGCGATGTCGCCCGTGCCCGGCGGCAGGTCCAGCAGCAGGACGTCCAGGTCGCCCCAGTACACGTCCGCGAGGAACTGCTGGAGCGCGCGGTGCAGCATCGGGCCGCGCCAGACGACCGGCGCGTTGCCCGGTGTGAACATGCCGATGGAGATGACCTTCACGCCGTTCGCGGACGGCGGCATGATCATGTTCTCGACCTGGGTGGGGCGGCCGTCGGCGCCGAGCATGCGCGGCACGCTGTGGCCGTAGATGTCGGCGTCCACGACACCGACCTTCAGGCCGTCGGCCGCCATCGCCGCCGCCAGGTTCACCGTCACCGAGGACTTGCCGACGCCGCCCTTGCCGGAGGCGACCGCGTAGACCCGGGTGAGGTTGCCCGGCTTGGCGAAGGGCACCTCGCGCTCGGCCTGGCCGCCGCGCAGGGCCGCCGCCAGCTCCTTGCGCTGCTCGTCGCTCATCACGTCCAGGGTGACGTCGACGCGGGTGACGCCCTCGACCCGGGAGACCGCCTCGGTGACGCGCTGCGTGATGGTGTCGCGCATCGGGCAGCCGGACACCGTCAGGTACACGGTGACCGCGACCGCTCCGTCCTCGCCGATCTCCACCGATTTGACCATCCCGAGTTCGGTGATCGGGCGGTTGATCTCGGGGTCGTTCACCGTCGCCAGTGCCTCGCGCACCGCGTCTTCCGTAGCCATAAGCACGATGGTACGGCGCCCCGAGGGGCGTCCGGGATGCCCCTCAGCGGTCGTCTGTGTCACGTCCTGGCGGGCGTTCTGCCCGTTCCGCCGGGAATACGACGTGCCCGGGGTGGCCGTCGTGGCGGCGTCGTTCCTCCAGTTCCTTCACCAGGTCCTGCAGTTCCGAGCGGATCCAGTCGCGGGTGGCCACCTCGCCCAGGCCGGTGCGCAGCGCGGCGACCTCCCGGGTCAGGTACTCGGTGTCGGCGATGGACCGCTCGTTCTGCTTGCGGTCCTGCTCCAGGTTGACCCGGTCCCGGTCGTCCTGCCTGTTCTGCGCGAGCAGGATCAGCGGGGCCGCGTAGGAGGCCTGGAGCGACAGCATCAGCGTCAGGAAGATGAACGGGTAGTTGTCGAAGCGCAGATTCGGCGGCGCGGTGACGTTCCACAGCACCCACAGGATGATGACGACCGTCATCCAGACGATGAAGCGTCCCGTGCCCAGGAACCGGGCGATCTTCTCCGACAGCCGGCCGAAGGCCTCCGGGTCCCACTCGGGCAGGATCCGGCGGCGCGGCGGGCGCGGCTGGTCCAGCCGGGGCGCCCGGGGCCGGCCGGCGGCCGTGGCGCCCGCCGGATGGCGCTCACGGGTCGCGGTGTCGCGCTCAGGAGCCATGCGTGGGCGCCTCCTCTCCTTCGTCGAGGTGGAACTCCGTCTCCCGCCAGTCCTCGGGCAGCATGTGGTCCAGTACGTCGTCCACGGTCACCGCGCCCAGCAGCGAGCCGGACTCGTCGAGCACGGGAGCGGCGACCATGTCGTACGCGGCGAAGAACCCGGCGACGACGGGGAGCGCGTCGTCGGGGCCCAGGGACTGCGGGTCCTCGTCGATGAGCGCGCTGACCAGGGTGTACGGGGGGTCGCGCAGCAGCCGCTGGAAGTGGACGGTGCCCAGGTACTTGCCGGTCGGGGTCTCGTCGGGCGGGCGGCAGACGTAGACCTGGGCGGCGAGGGCGGGGGAGAGGTCCGGGTTGCGGACCCGGGCGAGCGCGTCGGCGACGGTGGCGTCGGGTCGCAGCACGATGGGCTCCGTCGTCATCAGACCGCCGGCCGTGTGCTCCTCGTACGACATCAGGCGGCGCATGTCGGCCGCGTCGGCTGGCTGCATCAGGCTCAGCAGCCGCTCCTTGTCGTCCTCGGGCAGTTCGGAGAGCAGGTCGGCCG
>NZ_JBEYYR010000046.1:0-77141 GCF_040645635.1 Streptomyces sp. NPDC046727 | reverse complement strand
AGAACCCCTTCTCCTTCATGGAACTCCAGGGCGTCCAGGAACTGACGAACTTCTTCGAGCGCCGCCCCTCGGCCTACCAGGTCGCGGTGGAGGGCTCGGTGTCGTTCGACGACGACTTCTGAGCCGGACCCGTTACCTCCCGTACAGGGGGTCCCCAGAGCGTTCCGGGGACCCCCTGTCGGCTGTCGTCAGGACGCGAGGGTGCCGTTGCCCTCGCGGGCCTCGGCGACGGCGTGGGCGAGGTCGTCCAGGAGGCCGGACAGGGCCTTCCGGGTGGGCTCGTCGGTGACCCGGCCGTCGGTGATCTTCAGCGTGGCCTGCGGGATGCGCAGGTCCCGCGGGATCACCCGGGCGCTCATCACGGTGAGCGTCTCGGCCAGCCAGGCGCGGGCCCGGTCGCCGCCGGTGATCGCGGGGGACGCGCTGGCCAGGGCCACCGGCTTGCCGGCGATCTCGCTCCCGCCGACCAGCCACTCCAGGGCGTTCTTCAGCACACCCGAGGTGCCGTGGGCGTACTCCGGGGTCACGATCAGCAGGCCGTCCGCCGCGCCGACCGCGGCTCGCAGCTCGGCCGCGGCCCCGGGCAGCGCGCTCCGCTCGACGTCTGCGTCGAAGAACGGCAGCCGGTCCAGGCCCGGGTCGACGGTGAGTTCGCGCGGGGGCAGGGTCAGTTCCGCCGCCGCGCGCAGCACGGCCGCGTTCAGTGACCCGGACCGCAGGCTGCCGCACAGACCGAGGATCTTCATGCCGGTCAGCCTACGTTCCCGGCGGTGCCGGCCGGCGGTTCAGCAGAAGTGCGTCCACTCCTCGCGGTCGGTGATCGCGCGGGCCAGCGCGGGGTCCTCCTCGATCGCGGCGAGCCGGTCCGCGTTGTGCTTGCGGATCAGCTCGCCGTGCCCGGCGAGGGCGCTGTCCGCGGACAGGTCCAGCAGCCACAGCGGGCGCAGCCGGGCACCCCGGTTCACCTTGGCGTCGAGGGTCTTCTTGCCCGCGTGCAGCCGGCGCACGCCCAGCTGCCGGGCGAGCGCGATCTGGCTGTAGTAGACGACGTTGAAGTACTCGGCGGCCTTGGCCAGGCGGGCGTAGTCGAACGCCGCCCAGCGCAGGAACACGCTGTCCTGCCAGACGTAGTAGATGCAGAAGCCGACCGGCTCGCCGTCCCGGCGGCACAGGGCCACCCGGGCCGCGTCCCCGGTGGTGCGCACATAGGTGCTGAATGCCTTGACGAAGCGCTCCCGCTCGGTGGAGGCGCCGTACTTGGCGGCGGCCGGCACGGTGAGGTCGGGCAGCAGCTCCCAGCACTCGCCGAGCGGCACGTGGCTGACGGTGAAGCCGGCCTCCTCGAAGGCCCGGACCTCGCGGCGGATGCTGATCCGCCGCTTGGACGGGAAGGAGGCGATCCAGGCGTCCCAGCCGCCCTCCGGCACCTCGATCCACGCATCGGGCTCCAGCAGCACCGGTACGGCCTCCACGCCGGCCCGCTCGGCCGCCCGGGCGCCCTCGGTGTCCAGGAACATGGCGACACAGCTGGCGTCGCCCGAGGACGGGTCCAGCGTGTCGCGGGCCCGGCGCAGCGCTTCCGCGACCAGCCCGGCGTCGGTCAGGTCACCGAGGAGGGCGGTCTGGTAGCCCTGCGTCGGGCCGACCAGGGTGCCCGTGCCGGGGATGCCGGGCAGGCCGCGGCCGGCCAGGGTCGCGGCCCAGTCGTAGTTGGCCTGCTTGGGCGTGTAGCCGGGGGTGACCGGAACGGCGACGGTCCGGTCGCCCTGCCGGGCGGCCACGGCCGCGGGCGGGTGCGGGGAACCGTCGGCGCAGTGGCCCAGCCACATGCTGCTCGAATAGAAGTGGGGCCCGGCCAGCCGGTCCCATGCGGATTCCGGTACCCCGCCCAGAGATTCACTCGCCGCCATGCGTGCCCGTTCCCGAGGTGGAAGAAGTCTGCGGTGGGGGGCAGGTTAGCACCGTCACCACGGCGTTCCCGCGGAACCTTCCCGCAGGGTCAGGGAGTTGAGGTCGTGGCGGAGCCGCGGACCGCCTTCCTCGGCGCGCAGTCGCTCCGGCAGACCGTCCGGAGTTCCCAGTCTGCCGACGGCCATCACCACGCACGGGCGGTAATCCTCGGGAATGGCGAACGTCCTGCGCAGGGCGTCCTGGTCGAATCCCGCCATCTGGCGTGCGTGCAGCCCGTCCCCGTGGGCCTGGAAGGTCATATGGGAAAAGGCCTGGCCGACGTCGTACAGCCCCCAGTTGAGCGGTGCGCCTTCCGGGGTGGCCAGCTGTACGACACCGCCGATCAGGGCGCTCGCCGAGCCCGCCCATTCCCGGTTCACCGGGGCCAGGCAGTCGAAGATCTGCTTGAACACCGAGTCGCCCCGGCGGCCGACGACGAATCGCCAGGGCTGGGAGTTCCGGGAGGAGGGCGCCCAGCGGCCCGCCTCCAATATCGTGTCGAGCGCGGAGTCGCTCAGCACATGGTCCGTGTCATAGGCGCGAGGGCTCCAGCGGTCGGCGATCACAGGGTGGATGCTGATGGTCTCGTTCACGGCGGGAGCCATAGCGGGATTGTCTTCCTTCCATCGTCGGGCGACGGACGATCAGCGCCTGCCCGGAAAGGTCTCGTACAGGAACCGGATGTTCGCGTGGACCGCTTCGGCGTCGGCGGCGCGGAACATCGCGTGACCGCAGCGCCAGCGCTGCATGCGCACCCCGTCGATCGTCTCCAGTTTCGGTGTGCGCCGGGTGTCGTAGTCGATCGACACCACCGCTTCCGGGTGCGGGAATCCGAAATCCGGCCAGGCCGCCGTCGCTCCGATGTCGACGGTGAAGAATCCGACGCCCCAGGTTTCGGACGCGGGTCCGGGAGAGGGCGCGGGATGCCCGACCAGGGCTCCGAGATATGCCCGGAAGGGCTCGATTCCGTACGTCTCCTCCAGAAGCCGCACGATGTTTCCGCCGCCGAACCGGGTGTGGATCTCGACGAGTTCCAGTCGGTCCCCGGCGATTTTCAGTTCGGCGTGGATCGGCGCGGTCTCGATGCCCAGTGCCTTGACGACGTCCTGGACATGGCTCTCGATCCGCGCCACGGTGCCGTCGTCCAGCAGGGCCGGCATGAGGTGCCCGACCTCGAAGTAGTTGGGCGCCCCGGTGTTGACCTTGTCGGTCACCGCGAAGCGGAACAGCCGGCCGTCGACGGCCAGGCCCTCGAAGCTGATCTCCCGGCCCGGGATGAACTCCTCGATCAGCACACTGTCGCGCAGCGGGGAGCCGTCCAGGTAGTAGTCGCGTACGACGGCGAGGTCATCGGGACCGTCGACGCGGTGCACGGCGATGCTGCCGGCCAGGGAACGGGGTTTGACCACCACGGGCAGCCGCAGGCCGGCGAGGGCCGCGGGCAGCTCCGTCACCGGGCACTCGGTGAAGCCGACGCCGGTCAGGCCCGCCTCCCGCAGCGCCTGGCGCATCAGGTACTTGTCCCGGACCCGCAGCTCCGCCGCGCTGGAGGTGCCCGGCAGACCGAGCCGTTCGCGCACCTGGGCGGCGAGAACCAGCTGCCGCTCGGTCACCGACACGACCGTGTGCGGGGCGAGCGCGGCAGCCGCCGCGCTCACCGCCTCCACGGTCGGCTCGGCGACCGGCACCCTGGCGCAGCGGACCGAGGCGTCCACCTTGGCCAGCGCCTCCTCGGTGTCGGCCACATGGACGCGCAGGCCCAGGGCCTCGGCGTCCCGGACCACCGTGGCCAGTTCATGGAGGTTCCAGGGGACCCCCACCACCAGAATCTCCGTGTTCATGCGGCGGTCAGGCGATGCCGAGCAGCCGGGCCGCGTTGCGGTACAGGAGGTTCTCGACGGCCTCCTCGGGCAGGCCCAGGTTGCGGATCTCCTTGAGGTGGGCGGAGAGCGAGGAGACACCCACCGGCCAGTCGGAGCCGAACAGGACCTTGTGCGAGATCTCCGCGAGCTCGGGGAGATAGACGAGGAGCTTCTCGGGCTTGATGAACGCGGTGTCGAGATACAGGTTCGGGTACGTCCGGGCCATTTCCGTGGCCTCGCCGGTCCAGATCGGCTTGCCGGCGTGGCAGAACACCACGGTGAGGTCCGGGCATTCGTCCAGAATGGGCTGGAAGATCTTCGGGTCGCCGTACTCGTCGACGCCGTCGTCCTGGCCCGTCGTCCCGGTGTGGAACATGAGGATCAGACCGTCGGCCTCCAGCCGCCGGTAGAACTCCATCAGCTCCGGGGTGATGGGGTGGAAGTCGTGGTCGGCCGGGTAGAGCTTGTATCCCTTGATCCCGCGCTTGAGATCCGACTCGTACTTGGCGATGACGTCGGGAGTCCGGTTCGGGTTGACATTTCCGAAGGGAATGAAGAAGTCCTTGTCCTCACCGGCCGCTTCCCAGAAGTCGCAGATGAAGTCGGTGGTCGGGACGAAGTTCACGCCGGGGCCCTCGTCGGCCACCAGGACGGTGCGGACCACACCGGCGTTGCGCAGGTAGGCGGCGAGCCCGCGGGGGTCGGAGAACAGCGCCTTCATGTCGAAGTCACGCCGGCTCGCCGTCCCTTCGAGCAGGTTCTTGATGTCATCCCGCATCCGGTCGAAATCGCCGACGTGAACGTGGAAGTCGATGACGCCAGGAATGGTCATGGTGAAGGCTCCCGGTAGCGGTTGGCCTGAACGCGGTGCCGGAACGTTCCGCGTACTCTTTGATGCTTCTGTGGAGAAGCTGTGAACTCTGCGGCACAGCCGGGCAGAGAGGAAGAAATCAGCCGGCCGGTAGTGCCCTGCGGATCACCGGCTGATTCCGATTCCATAAGAGCGTAGGCAGAACGTCGACGGGGAGACAACCCTCCCCAACGCTTCCTCCGCGAAGGTCCGTTTTGTTACGCATCGACGACAGAACATAAACAGCGTGCAAACAATCGGGCATCCTTGTTTGAGCCCGGTACGGGTGGTAGAAGTCTGAAGCTGTCTCACCAAGACAGGAGCTGAGCACAGTTTTCCGCCATCACGGAAGCGTTGGTGCACCAATGACGGGGGTCATAGACAGAAATCGGCCACCTGCCGATTCATTCACGTCACTTTTGGAAGTGGCCCGAGAGGCGTCTTCCAGCCATGCCGCCAAGGCAGATGAAACCGGGCAGTTGGCCCCAGAGGTGACAGAGGCCATTCTCCGGGCGGGATTCGCCCGATTCTTTGTGCCGCCCGCCTGGGGCGGCGGTTCCGGTTCCTTTCTCGACATGACCCGCGGAGCCACGGCCATCGGCCGGGGCTGCACCTCCGCGGCCTGGTTCGCGTCCCTCGCCGCCACCCTCGGCCGGTTCGCCGCCTACCTGCCCGACGAGGGCCGCGCCGCCGTGTGGGCGGACGGCCCCGACACCCTGGTCGTGGGCTCCCTGGTGCCGTCCGGCACCGCCGTGCGCGAGGGCACGGGGTGGCGGCTCAACGGCTCGTGGCCCAACGTCAGTTCGGTCCGGTTCGCGCAGTGGGCGCTGGTCCTGGCACTGGCCGAGACCGAGCGGGGCGAGGAGCGCGTGTTCTTCGCCGTGCCGCGCGCCGGCTACGAGATCTCCGAGACCTGGTCCGCCCTGGGCATGCGGGCCACCGGCAGCCACACCGTGCTGGTGCGCGACTGGCTGGTTCCCGACGGTCACTCCTTCGCCCGGAGCGATCTCGACACCGGGCGGCGGGACGGCGCCGACGTCCCGTACTGTGCCGTACCGCTGGAGGCGGTCTCGGGGCTGAGCTTCGCGGCGCCGGTGCTGGGCGCCGCGCGGGGCGCGCTGGAGACCTGGAAGCAGCTGTACACCGGCCCGAGGAGACCGCCGGCGATGGCACTGTCGGCCGGTGCGGCGGAGCAGGCGTTCGCCAGAGCCGCCGCCGAGGTCGACACCGCCGAACTGGTCCTGGAGAGCGTGGCCGTGGCCGCGGACACCGGGACGTTCCCGGAGGGCTGGCCCGAGCGGGGCGCCCGGGACTGCGCGCTGGCCACCGAACTCTGTGTGGCCGCGGTGGACCGGCTGGCCCGCAGCGCCGGCACCGGTGCCCTGGCCAACGGCCGTGACCTGCAGCGGATCTGGCGTGATGTCAGCACGGCCGCAAGCCACATCATGCTGAACTTCCCCCGGGCGGCGGCCGGTTACGTCCGCACCGTCCTCACCTGACCTGTCGGCGCGCTCACCGGCCCGGTCGACGTACCGGACCGGCCCGTCGGCGCCCGCATCCCGACCAAGGACATCGCACATCATGAGCAGGGTGGCACTGATCACCGGAGCCGGCCGCGGAATCGGCCGGTCCATCGCGCTGCGACTGGCGGCGGCCGGCTACGCCGTCGCCCTCACCGCGCGTTCGAAGGACCAGCTGGAGGAGACCGCCGCCCTGGTCGCGGCGGACGGCGGCCGTGCGCTCGCCGTGCCCGGGGACGTGACGGACCCACGGGACGTGGCCCACGTCTGCGACACGGTCGACTCCGCCCTCGGGCCCGTCGACGTCCTGGTCAACAACGCGGGGGTGACCGGGCCGATGCGGCCCTTCCTGGAGACGGACCCCGACCAGTGGTGGGCCGTCGTGGAGACCAACGTACGCGGCCCTGCCCTGCTCAGCCGGCGGGTCCTGCCCTCGATGGTCCGCCGGGGCACGGGCCATGTCGTCAACATCAACTCGCTGCAAGGATCCGACGGTTCCGGCTCCCCCCCGGCCTACGGGGTGTCGAAGGCGGCGCTGATGCGCTTCACCGACTCCCTCGCCGCGGAGCTGCGGGGCACCGGTGTCATGGTGGTGGACCTGAGCCCCGGCCTCGTCCGCACGTCGATGACCGCGGACCGCGCGGACCTCGCGCGGGTCCCCGCCGAGGTGTGGCAGCCGCCGGAGAAGGCGGCCGGGCTGGTGCTCGCCCTGGTCTCGGGCGGCTACGAGGAGCTGCACGGCCGGTTCGTCCACGTCACCGACGACCTCGACCAGCTCGTCGCCCGGGTCCGGGAGGACCGGGACGCCGGGCCGGGCGATCTGCGCGTCCTGCGGCTGCGGCGCTGACCGCCCGCCGCACGTCCCCCCCGCGCACCTCCCGCCCGCCGCACGTCAATGCCGCTGCCGAGCCTTAGCGAAGGATGAGACATGAGCCGAACCCCGGCCGTCACCGGTCCGGAGAAGACGGAATCCCCCCAGGTGGTCGCGGACGTCCTCGACTGGATCTCCGGCTTCATCATGCAGCCGCACCCCGACCTCGGCCGCAAGGGCGCGGTCTGCCCGTTCATGGACCGGGCGATGAAGCACGGCCGGGTTCTGGTCAACCCCGTCCGGATCGGTGCGGAGAGCGACGTCCCGCGGCTGCGCGCCGCCACCCGGGAGTGGCTCGGCCGGATCCGCAACGCCTCCCACGGGGGCGAGGAGTACGAGTCGGTGGTGTTCGTCCCGTTCGGCGGCGACGAGGACTTCCTGCGCGAGACCGTGACCCGGGTCCAGGCCGAGCTGCGCTTCGAGGCGCTCGAACAGGGCGTCATGGTCGGCGAGTTCTACCCGGGCCACGAGGCGTCCGCCATCCACAACGGCGAGTTCCGGCCCTTGCGCAGCCCCCGCCCGATCCTCGGGATCCGCAGCATGGTGGAGACCGACATCTACTTCCTGCGGCTGGACACCGGCTCGGAACTCGACCGCCGCCGCTGTCTGGCCGTCTGGCACCGGTTCTTCGGCACCACCGCGGCCGAACCGCTGCTGTCCCTGTACACGGAGGCCCTGGAGGTGGCTGCATGAGCACCGGGGACGGTCTGACGCACGTCCTGATCATCCGCAACTGGGCGCCGGCCGAGGTGTACCGCCAGTACACCCCGGACCACATCGCCTACCTCGACCGGTTCCACGCCGCCGGCGTCTTCCGGCTCTCCGGCAGGTCGACGTCCCCGGGGCACGCCGGGGTGATCATCGCCGAAGGGGTGACCCACGACGAGATCAGCCGGATCGTGGAGGACGATCCGTATGTCAAGGCCGGAGTCTGCGAGTACCAGATCGTGACGGTCGAAGCGCTGTCCGACCGGCGCGCGGCGGCAACCATCCCTACGGAGTAGGCACTTCATGACGCACATCCTGATGATCGGCTTCAGTGCGGTGTTCCTGCGGGGCATCGACGGCAAGGTGCCGCCCGCGAGCATCACCGTGCTGGAGGAGCCGGACATCATCCGGGGCGGGGACCTGGCGCGGAAGGCGGAGGCGCTCGGCTGTGTCGCCGCCCTCGTGCCCGCGACCTACCACCAGGGCGGGGACCATGTGGCCGTGGCCGAGGACCTGCACGCGCGGGTCCCGGTGACCGCGGTCGTCCCGGGCCTGGAGTACGGGGTCGTGGCCGCGGCGGCGATCGCCGAGCGGCTGGGACTGCCCGGGGCCTCCCCGCGGGCCGCCGCGACCCTGCGCGACAAGAGCGCGCTGCGCGAGGTCACCGCGGCGGCGGGGGTGCGCAATCCGCGCTGGCGGGAGATCCGTTCGGCGGCGGACATCGTCGAGTTCGCCGGTGCCGGACCGGTGGTGGTCAAGCCCGCCGACCGGCAGGGCAGCGTGGGCGTGCAGCTGCTGGACGCCGTGGACCCGGACATCGCGCGCCAGGCGTGGCAGGCGGTGGTGGGCGCCGACGAGCCGGGCAAGATCCCCGACCGGCCTATGCGCTGGCGGTATCTGGCCGAGGAGCGGCTCACCGGTGCCGAGTTCAGCGCCGAGGCGCTGGTCAGCGGCGGCAGCGTCGTCTTCCTGAACATCACCGAGAAGTTCGTGATCCCCGGCCGGCACCCGGTCGAGGCCGGGCATCTGCTGCCGGCCGCGCTCGGGGACGACGAGCAGGCGGAGTTCGACAAGGGCATGCGGATGCTGGTCGCGGCGACGGGCTTCGACACGGGCATCCTGCACGCCGAGTGGATGCGTACGGAGCAGGGCCTCACGCTCATCGAGTGCGCCGGCCGCTGCCCGGGCGACCGCATCACCGACCTGATCGACCAGGCGTACGGCACCTCGCTGCGCAACTGCCTCATCGACCTGCTGTCCGGGCGCCCGGCACAGCTGCCCGGCCCGGCCGGCGAAACGGTCACCATCCAGTTCCTGGCCGCCGAGCCGGGGGTGGTGGAGGACGTGCACGGCGTCGAGGAGGCGCGGGCGCTGCCCGGGGTCGGCGCGGTGCATGTCTCGGCCGGCCCCGGTGACACCGCCCGGGCGTGGTCCTCGTCCTGGGACCGGTCCGGCTTCGTCGTCGCGAGCGGCGCCGGCCGGGCCGAGGCGCTGGGCCGGGCCGAGGCCGCGCGCGCCGCGATCCGCATCGAGACCAGGTGAGCGGCATGTCCCAGGACCGGTCCGGCTCCCCCACCACCGCCCCGGCCGGCGTTCTGGGCCGGCTGCGCACATGGCTGCCCGAGGGCGCGGCCGGCCGCAAGCTGACCCTGATGTCGCTGATCGACGCGGCGGGCACGGGATCGTTCCTGGCCGTGTCGGCGATCTTCCTGACCCGTCAGGTCGGCCTGTCCGTGGGGCAGGTCGGACTCGGTCTGTCGGTCGCCGCCGGGGTGGGGCTGGTGACGACCGTTCCGGTCGCGATGGTCGCGGACCGGTTCGGCGCCCGCCGGCTGCTCGTCCTGGTGACGCTGTGGCGGGCGGTGCTGTTCGTGGTGTACCCGTTCGTGTCGGACTTCGCCGGGTTCCTCACCGTCGTGATCCTGATGGGCCTGGTCGACAAGGCCGCCGCGCCGCTCGGGCAGGTGCTCGTCGGCATGGCGGTGCCCGAGGACCAGCGGGTGCGGACGATGGCGGTCACCGGGGCGCTGCGCAATGTCGGGTACGCGTCGGGGGCCCTGCTGGGCAGCGTCGCCCTGGTGCTGGACAACCGGGCCGCCTACACCGCCGTGATCCTGTGCAACGCGCTGTCGTTCTTCCTGTTCTGCGCGCTCGCCTGGCGGATGCCGCTGCTGCCGGGCGCGACCGGGGACGCCTCCCGGCTGCGGCGGCGGGTCACGGCGCAGGTGTTCCGGGACCGGCCGTATCTGACCCTGGCGCTGCTCAACATCGTCCTCACCATGCACATCAGCCTGCTGAGCGTGGGCATTCCGCTGTGGGTCGCCACGACCACCTCGGCGCCCCGCTCGGTGGTCTCCGGGCTGCTGGTCGTCAACACCGTGCTCGCGGTGCTGTTCCAGGTCCGGGTCAGCAGGGGCGCCTCCGACCTGGTGAGCGCGGCGCGGCTGATGCGGGTCGCCGGGTTCGGGCTCGCGGCCTGCTGTGCGCTGCTCGCGGCGGTCCCCTCCTTCTCGACCGGGCCGGCCATCGGGCTGCTGGTGCTGTGCATCACGGCGATGACGGTGGGCGAGCTGTTCCAGTCGGCCGGCGGCTGGGGGATCTCGTACAAGCTGGCGAAGCCGGGTGAGGAGTCGACGTATGTCTCGCTGTTCTGGCTGAGTTCGGGCGCGCAGCAGATCGTGGCGCCGCTGGTGATCGCCCAGGTCGTCAGCAGCGGTGCGGCGGCCTGGCTGGTGGTGGCCGCCGTGCAGGTGGCGGCCGGCCTCGCGGTTCCGCTGGTCACCCGCTGGGCGATCCGGGACCGGGAGTCCCTGGTACCGGCCGCCGCGGCGGCGGCCGAGTGAAGAGTTCCCCTACTGGAAGGTGGATGTCATGGACATCGTGAACATCGATTCCGTCCTGGCCGATTTTCCGCAGAACCGGACGTCGGAACGGGTCGCCGGGATCGACGGGTACGACGTCAGGCTGGTCAAGACCGAAGGTGATGTGCCCTGGCACCAGCACGACGCCCAGGAGATGCACCTCGTGCTGGACGGCGCCCTGACCCTGGTGTTCCGCGACGGGAACGAGATCACCCTGCGCAAGGGTGACATCAACGTCATTCCCGCCGGGATCGAGCACTGCGCCCACGCCACCCCGGGCACCAACGTCATCGTCTTCGAGCCGTCCCAGCAGTGACCCCGGGTCCGCCGTGGCCGGCCGCCGGCCGGTCGCGGCGGACCGCCCCGGGCCCGCCGCCCGGTCCGGGCCGGCAGGCGAACGCCCGGCCGCAGCGGGTGACCCGGTACGACCCGCATCCCGCGCGCACGCTGCCGTGCCCCGTGGAGCGTCCTCGATCCCGCCGTGCGCCGGCCGGCTCTCCCGCGGCCCGCCGCGGTTCCCACCGCACCATCCCTTTTCTTCCGCACTGCCCGAAATCCCCTTAGCGAACGGAGACAGGCATGCCCAACAACGTGGTGATCGTCGGTGGCGGCACTGCGGGCTGGATGACCGCTTCCTACTTCAAGGCGGCGTTCGGCGACCGGATCGACATCACGCTGGTGGAGTCGGGGAACGTCTCGACCGTCGGCGTCGGTGAGGCCACCTTCAGCGACATCCGGCACTTCTTCGAATTCCTCGGGCTCAAGGAGCGGGACTGGATGCCCGCCTGCAACGCCACCTACAAACTCGCGGTCCGCTTCGAGAACTGGCGGGAGAAGGGGCACTACTTCTACCACCCCTTCGAGCAGATACGGTCGGTCAACGGATTCCCGCTGACGGACTGGTGGCTCCAGGAACGCCCCTCCGACCGGTTCGACAAGGACTGCTTCGTGATGGCGTCGGTGATCGACGCCGGGCTGAGCCCCCGGCACATGGACGGCTCCCTCATCGACCAGCCCTTCGACGAGAACGCCGACGAGATGCAGGGCCTGACGATGTCGGAGCACCAGGGCAAGACGCAGTTCCCGTACGCCTACCAGTTCGAGGCGTCGCTGCTCGCCGAGTACCTCGCCAAGTACGCGACGGACCGCGGGGTCAAGCGCGTCATCGACGACGTCCGGCACGTCGACCTGGACGAGCGCGGCTGGATCTCCGGCCTGCGCACGGCCGAGCACGGGGACATCACCGGCGACCTGTACATCGACTGCACGGGCTTCCGCGGGGTGCTGCTGAACAAGGCCCTCCAGGAGCCGTTCATCTCGTACCAGGACATGCTCCCGAACGACAGCGCCGTCGCGCTCCAGGTCCCGATGGACATGGAGCGGCGGGGCATCCTGCCGTGCACCACGGCCACCGCCCAGGAGGCCGGCTGGATCTGGACGATCCCGCTCATGGGCCGGGTCGGCACGGGCTACGTCTACGCGAAGGACTACCTGTCGCCGGAGGAGGCCGAGCGCACCCTGCGCGAGTTCGTCGGCCCGGCGGCACAGGACGCGCCCGCCAACCACATCCGGATGCGCATCGGCCGCAGCCGCAACTCGTGGGTCAACAACTGTGTCGCGATCGGTCTGTCGAGCGGCTTCGTCGAGCCGCTGGAGTCCACCGGCATCTTCTTCATCCACCACGCCATCGAGCAGCTGGCCAAGAACTTCCCCGACCCGGGCTGGGACCCGACCCACCGCGACCGGTACAACAAGGCGGTCGCCCATGTCATGGACGGCGTACGGGAGTTCCTGGTGCTGCACTACGTGGCGGCCAAGCGGTCGGACACCGAGTACTGGCGGGACGCCAAGAAGCGGGTCATGCCCGACGGACTCGCCGAGCGCATCGAGCTGTGGAAGACCCAGCTGCCGGACAGCGAGACGGTCTTCCCGTACTACCACGGGCTGCCGCCGTACTCGTACATGTGCATCCTGCTCGGCATGGGCGGCATCGAGATGCGGCCCTCGCCGGCGCTGCGGCTGGCCGACACCCAGGCCGCGCACCGCGAGTTCGAGGCGATCCGGAAGAAGACGGAGCAGCTGACCAAGTCCCTGCCGAAGGCGTACGACTACTTCGCGCAGTACCACTGAGCCGCGGGCCGGGCGGCACGGTGGCCGCGGGCCCGGCGGTCAGCCGGGTACGACCACCGTGCGCCCCACCCGCAGCGCCGGGGTGCGGAACTCGTCCGGGTCGGCGGCCGGGTCGGCGGTGAGCAGGACCAGGTCGCAGGCCGGTGCGGCGAGGGCCGCGGGCCACGCTGGCAGGGGGCCCGGCCGCCGGGTCACCACGAGCGCCGGCCGGGACAGCGCCCGCAGGCTCAGGAACCGGTCGGCGTGGTCACCGCCGAGCCGGGGATCGAGCACACCGGCCGGCACGGGGGTGAACCCGAAGCGGGCCTTGAAGGTGAACAGGCCCGGCTGCACCACATGCCCGAACAGGGAGGGGTCATTGCCCAGCGAGAGGTACGGCAGTCCCCGTCCACGGGCGTACCGGAACGCCTCCGTGTACAGGGCGCGCAGTACCCGGCCCGCGCGCAGCCGCGGGGCGACGGCGGAGAACCGCAACTGCAGCATGCCCTCCTCCCGGCGCACCCGCCAGATGGAGCCGGCCACCAGCCGCGGCCCGTCGAACACCCAGGCGCCCACATGGTCCGCGTCCGCGGCGAGCATGCGGTCCCGCCACCGGCGGGCGAAGTCCACGCCCCGGGGCATCGCGGCGATCTGCGCGTCGTACAGCACGAGGAAGTCGTCCACCAGCGCCTCGGACAGCCCCGCCCGGACGTCGGTGCGCAGGCCCTCCTCGCGGACGAACCGGCGCCCCAGGCGCACGTTGCGGCGCTCCCCCGGACCGAGCCGCCGCAGGAAGTCCTCGTCCGAATCGCCGGCCTGTGCCACCCAGTTGAGCCAGCGCGGCCGGATCAGTGGCGCAAGGCGCGCCCGCAGTTCGTCGGTGAGGTTCTCCGGGTCGGTGATCCGCTGTACGTCGGCCGCCGGGCCGGGCCGCCGCTCCTCAGCTTCCTTGCAGGTCACGGCCGCGATCACCAGGCCGTCCTGGGTCAGCGTCTCCATCGGTCCCGCCTCCTTCCGCCGTCGCGAGGGCGCCCGCCGCCGGGCCGTCATGGGGCGGGCCGTCATGGGGCGGGCCGCCGTCCGCCGGGGCCCGCTCGGTGTGCCGGGTGTGTCCGCACCACAGGGCCACCGCCACGGCCCAGACCGCCAGTTGGGGCGCCCAGAACAGCCATCCGTCGAACCGGCTGGACCAGGCGTAGAGGAACCCGGACAGCGGCACGGCTCCGGTGATGAACATCCGGATGACGGAGTTGACGCGGCCGGCGTACTCCACCGGGATGCTCTCCTGGCGGTAGGTGATGGACACGACGTTGCTGGCGCCCACGGCGAACGAGACCGTCATGTAGCCGAGGATCCGCACCAGCGGCTGCGGGACCGCGACCAGCGCCAGCCCGCCCAGCGCGATGACCTGGAAGACGAGGATGCGCCGCTCCATACGCCGGGCGGGCAGCAGCAGCGGGGCGAAGCGGCTGGCCACCGCGCCGACGGCCAGTCCCGCGGCCATGACCAGGGAGATGGCGGTGGGCCCGATCCCGGTCCGGGCGAACTGGGTGGTCAGCGCCGGTTCGAGCTGCCCCACGGCGAGGTTGACGATCAGCATCACCGTCACCAGCCAGAGGATCTCCGGCCGGCGCAGCCAGCGGAAGCCGAGGCCGAGGTCGTGGCCCAGCGAGGTGCGCGTGTGCCGGGACGGCACCCTGGGCAGCGGCAGGGCCACGACGGCCGCGAGCAGGTACATCGCGGCGATCAGGGCGGAGGAGAACACCGGACCGCGCGAGTCGAGGGTGATGCCGCCGAGCAGCAGTCCGGCGACCTTGGAGAACTCGATCACCGAGGTCAGCTTCGCCACCGCCACGGCCCGCTCCCCGGGGCGGATCAGCTCCGGGATCAGCACGAACTGGCCGGTGATGGAGGAGGCCACGCCGCCGATGCCGGACAGCAGCAACAGGACGGACACCACGGCCGGCTGGCTCGTGAACCAGGCCAGCAGCCCGAGGCACAGCGCCTGTTCGAGCTGGGCGGCGACGAAGACGGTCCGCTTGTCGAAGCGGTCGATGAACGCCCCGAGGAACGGGGAGGCCACATAGGCGACCCCGCGCAGCGCGAACACGGCGAGCGACATCGCCACCGAGCCGGTCTGCCGCAGGATGGCCAGCGGCATCACGATGCCGAGCTGCCAGTCCGCGACCTTGCAGACGGCGGTGGACGCGAGGAGGACCCGCAGGGCGTTGCCTTTTGTTTCATGTGCCATGGGAATGACCTCCCTGAATCCCACGCACCCGGCCCGCCGCATCGTAACAGCACGTCTCGGACACTCAACCCGGCTGACTCCATGGAGAGTTGGGCCACACGCCAGTTTCACATCAGTTTCACTCCAGACGACGAAGGGAAGCCTCAGAAAACCTGGACACCCCTCACCGGCACGCTCTAGACTCTGTTGTCGGCTCGATGGCAGAGGCAGAGGTTCCCGCTAGGAATCCGATGGATCTCAACATTCGAGGCAAAGTCGTACTCATCTCCGGAGCCAATGCCAATCTCGGCAGAGCGCTGGCCCTCGCCTTCGGCGACGAAGGCGCTCGTCTCGCACTGTGCACACAGTCGGACCGGGCCGGGATGGCGGAAACGCAACGGCTCGCCGAAAGCAGGGGCGCGAAAACAGTCACCGGGCTTCTCGACATTGCTGACCCGAACGCCGTTCGGGACTTCGTCGGACGCGTCGAGGCAGAGCTGGGAAGCGTGGACATCCTTGTCAACAACGCTGTTCGGCGGGCCGAGACCGACTCGCTGACCGCACACGACGACCATCGCAGGGCGTACGACACCGCCGTGACCGGACCCCTCAACCTGTGCGCGGCGACGCTTCCGGAAATGAAGCGTCAGGGCTGGGGGCGCATTCTCACCTTTGCCGGGATAGGCGCATTTCTCGGCCATGGATCGGTACGCGCCGCCACCAAGATGGCGACGGTCGGACTGACCCGTTCCCTGGCGGCGGAGCTGGGCCCGGACGGTATCACCGTCAATTGCATCGCGCCCGGCGTGATGGACACCGCGCGAAGTCGTCCGTTGAGCGAGGCATGTCTGCGGGACGAAGCACGCAGAGCGATACCACGGCGTGGCAGAACGGACGAGATCGCGGCGACCGCGGTCTTTCTCAGCAGCGTCCAGGCCGGCTACATCACCGGGCAGTGCATTCACGTCAACGGAGGTTCCTATTATGCTTGACCCCGCCGATTTCGGCCCCGGAATTCAGCAGACCCTCCTGACCAGTGCCCCGTTCTGGGCGCTCGAACACGAGCTGGCGGTGCGCTATTTCGCCACCGGGCACCGCACCCCCGAGAACGACAAGCGGTGGATCGGCCACCAGATGTTCAAGGAGTGGACCGGCAGCGGCGTCTACGGCCCGCGCGGCACCACCGTGGCCACGATGATCCAGGAGGTGGCCCAGGAGATAGCCGGCCTGGACTCGGGCTCGATCGCCCCCAACCCGCTGCGCAGCACCTACGTCAAGCTGTCCTTCGCCTCCGACGAGCTGCGGCACTACGCCCAGCTGCACGACCTGTACCTGCTGGCGGAGACGGCAAGCCCGCCGCCCAGCATCGCTGATCTGGGGTACCTCGGGGACGGCAAGGCGCTGACCGAACTCCGGTGGAAGTGGCGGGAGGACCGGCTCGGCGAGATCGCCGTGGACCTCTCCGAGGGCGGCGGTCTCGGGCTCTACTTCGGCATCCGCTCCGCGACCCCCCACCTGGACAGGTCCAAGGCGGTGGACGCGGAGATCCTGGAGGTGGCGGAGCGCACCATCGAGGACGAGACCCGGCATCTGCTCGGCCGGTTCCGGTCCGCTCAGAAGCACGAGCTGACCGAGGCCGACTGGACGCGGATCTCCGCCCTGCTCAGGGAGATCTCCCACCAGAAACTCCTGGAGCGCAACGAGCAGTTCAACTTCGTCCTGTCGGACGACGAGGTGAGCCAGGCCGTCAAGCAGCCCGACCTGGAGCTGGCGCAGACGTTCCTCACCACCCACCTCGGGTTCCTGCTGGAGGAACTCGGTCTCACCGCGCATGTCTCCTGACGCCAGGCGCGTCGCCCAGGCGGTGATCGAGGAGAGCCGGACGCGCGCGCCGGACCGGTCGGTCCTCGCGTTCGGCTCCCCGCGCGGGGCGGTCGTCGGCCTCGGCGCCCGCTCCTGGCTGTCCTCCCGCCAGGGCGCCTGGGAGTGTTGTCTGCCCGGGGGCCGGACCGTGGGCGGCAAGCTGGACGGGGAGTTCGACCGGCAGCTGGACGCGTTCCTCACCGCGCACACCGGGCAGTGGGTCATCGGCTACCTGGGCTTCGACCTGAACCGACGTCATGTGAGCGCCGTACCGGTGCCCGCCGGCTACCCCGCGACGCATCTCGTCGTACCCGAGACCGTGATCGAGATCGACGGCGACGGGCGGATCCGCGGCGACGGCCCCCGGCCCGCCCCCGCCGCGGCGGCGACCGCGACCCCGGTGGCCGTGTCGGACGCCGCCTGCGCCGAGTTCGCCGGTCTGGCGCGGCGCGTCCTCGACTGGATCGACGGCGACGCCCGGCGCCGGGCCACGGTGTGCGTCCGGTCGGAGATCGGCTTCCCCGTCGATCTGCCGGCCACCTTCGCGGCCGGTGTGGCCGACGCGTTCGGCCTGAGCCGGTCCTTCTACGCCGCCGTGGACGGCCTGGAGTTCGCGGGCACCAGCCCGGAACTGCTGGTGGCCGGGTCCCCGGCGCAGGTCATCGCCACCCACAAGCTGTCCGGGACGTTCGCCTCGGCGGACTACACCGGGGCGGCGGACCTGCCGACCCGGCTGGTGCTGGAGCACGACGGGTCCGCCCGCCGGATGGCGGAGGCGCTGGCCGCGGTGGGCTCCCCCGCGCGCGGCGACCGGCGCGTGATGCGGCTCGGGGAGCTGTCCCACCTCCTGACGAGCTTCGACACCGTGCCCCACCGGGGCACGACCGAGGCCGCCGCCCTGCTGGGGCTCCTCCCGCACGGGGCGTCCCCGAGAGAGGCCGGCCTGGAGCTGATCGCGGAGGTGGAGTCGCATCCGCGCGGGCCGTACTACGGGCTGTTCGGCGTCCGCACCCCGCGGGGCGAGCTGTCCTGGAGCCAGACGCTGCGGTCGGTGTTCCGCGCCAGCGAGGGCCAGTGGGCCACCGTGGGCGCGGCGGTCACCCAGCGGTCCACTCCCGAGCTGGAGGTCGCCGAGATCAGGATGAAGGCCGCGAGCATCACGGCCGTACCCGCCCAGGCGGCCGGCGCCGGACGGGGTGGTGCCGGATGAAGACCCTGTCGTTCCGGCTCGACTCCGGCCTGCCGGCCGACGTCCGGGAGTCGCTGCGCAAGAACCTGTACTGGACGGACCGGGCCGTGCGCGGTGTCGAGGTGTCCGACGAGGACCCCGCCACCGTGACCATCACCTGCCCGGAGGGCACCGACGAGGAGCGGCTGACGGCGCATGTGCTCGCCGACGTCGCCACGATGACGGCGGAACTCGGACAGTTCCCCTCCCGCACGGTGTACGAGAGCCCGGGTGAACCGGCGGCCGGCCGGCCCGCGCCGCTGCCGCCCGACCGGGTGCTCGGCGAACTCACCGCCCGCGGCTGGGTCAGCGAGGAGCTGGCCGGCAGCTTCGTCTACACGGGCCTCATGGCCGACCTGTACTACGGCCTGGAGCACACCTTCGCCGAGACGGCCCGGCAGCTCGGCGCGCGCGAGATCCATCTGCCCGCGCTGCTGGGCACGGGCACGCTGCTCAGATCCGGCTATCTGGCGGACAACGCCCACGCGGGGAACTACGTGTTCCATCTGCACGAGGACCGGGAGCTGCGGTCCCGGTTCGCCGCCGCGCTGCCCCCGGACGCGACGGAGGTCGACCTCGGCGGGCTCGACACGAGCGCGGACCGGCCGGAGGCGGTGCTCTCCCCGGCCGCCTGCCAGCCGGTGTTCCCGGCCCTGGCCGGCCGGCGGCTCACCGGACCCGTCCGGCTGACGGGGTACACGCGCTGCTACCGGTACGAGAGCGGGGCGACCCACGGACTCGGGCGGGCGCGGGAGTTCGGCGTCCGGGAGATCGTGTGCGCCGGCTCGGAGGCGGAGGTGGCCGCGTTCCGGGACGAGTTGCTCGCCGTGTGCCGGACGCTGCTGGAGCGGTTCGGGCTGCGCGGCAAGGTGGTGACGGCGTCGGACCCGTTCTTCATCGACACGTCGGCGCGGTACCGGGCCTTCCAGCTCTCGTTCGAGCTCAAGCACGAGGTGCAGCTCGACCTCGGCCAGGGGCCGCCCGTGGCCGCGGCCTCGGTGAACCGGCACGGCGACCACTTCGCGCAGGCCTGGGACATCGGGCTCGCCGGCGGCGGGACGGCGCACAGCTGCTGCATGGGTTTCGGCATCGACCGCTGGTGCCTCGGGGTGTTCAGCCAGTTCGGATGCGAGGTGGAGCAGTGGCCGCTCAGTCTGCGGAAGGTCGTGGCGGGGTGAGGGCGAGCGGGTTCCCGGAGGTCGGGCCGGCCGACCTGGAGCGGGCCTTCGGCGAGGTGGGGCTGACCGCGGGCCAGGTCGTCTACGCCGGCTCCTCGCTGGCCGGCCTCGCCTACGTCGAGCGTCCCGAGGAGCTGGTGACCGGCGCGCTCGACCGGGTGCTGGGCGCTTCGGGGACGCTCGTGATGCCCTCGGGCGGCAAGAGCTTCCGCCGGGACGGGATCTTCGACCGGGAGCACACACCGTCGGGGCTCGGCATGCTCACCGAGTACTTCCGCCGGCTGCCCGGCACCCGCCGCTCGTTCGCGCCCCCGTTCAACCCGGTGTGCGCCCGGGGCCCGCTCGCCGACGAGCTGTGCGCGATCGAGTCGGAGACGTCGTTCGGCCCGGACTCGGTGTACGAGTACATGACGCGGTTCGACACCCAGTTGCTGATCATCGGGTGCAACTTCCACGACGGCATCTCGCACATGCACTGCCTGGAGGAGCGGCACGGCGCCCCGTTCCGCCGCTGGAAGCCGCACCGGGGGAAGCTGATCGTGGACGGTGTGCCGACGGAGCGCGAGTTCCGGCACCACACGCGGATCCCGACGCTGGAGGTGTCGTACGCGCCGCTGGAGGACGTACTGCGACAGGCGGGGGCGATGCGGTACGCGCAGGTCGGGCTGTGCCGGATCGGGGCCGTGTCGCTGAAGGACTTCTTCGACGTCCTGGATCCGTGGTACGTCCGGAACCGGGAGCTGCTGGTGACGAGGAGGGCCGATGGAGAGCGTGCGTGACGAGGGGCTGCGGGACGAGATCCGGCGGGAGATCGCGGAGGTCGTCGGGGCCGGCCCGGACGGGATCGGGAACGACGCCAGCCTGACCGCCGGTTCGTGGAACTCGCTGCAGCACCTCACGATCCTGCTGCGGCTGTCCGAGCGGTACGGCTTCGCCGTGGACCCGGTGCTGGTCCAGGAACTCACGTCGGTGCGGGCGATGGCCGCCCATGTGGCCGGGCTGGCCGGCCGGTGAGTCAGCCGAGGTACTCGGTGCGGATGTCGTCGACCCTGCGCAGCAGGGTGGTCTCGTCGGGGGCCCGCAGGACGTAGGAGTCCCGGAAGTCGACGGAGTGCCGCACGGTGTCACCGGAGCCGCCGATGTCCGGGTGGCTGCCGAGGTGCTCCACGATGCCCCACTCGGTGAACCGGCGCGGGTCGACGGCCCGCGCCCCCCGGTCGTGCGGGTAGAAGGCGATGAACCCGCACACCCCGCGCCCGGGGTCCCCGTCCCCCGCCCCCGGCCCGGGGTCGAGCCCGCACTGGAGCCGTACGGACGCCTCCACGATGTTGAAGCCGTACTGCCACTCGATCACCGGCGGAATGATGCCGCCCGGGGGCCGCCCGGCCACCTCGCAGAAGACCAGTTCGTCGTCCGGGGTGTGGAACAGCTCCAGGTGGGTGGTGCCGTCCCGGAGTCCGAGCGCGGCGAGCACCCGGGTGTTCAGCGCGCGGATCCTCTCCCGCAGGCTGCCGTCCAGGACCATGACCGTGCCGAAGGTGCCTCCCGACGCGTAGGACGCGGGGTCGGCGAGATACCGGCCCACGCCGGCGAACCGGATCCGGCCGTCCTGGACGACGGAGTCGCAGTGGTAGATGGGGCCGTGGACGAACTCCTCGATCTCGTACCGCCCCCCGCCGAGGTCGAGGGTCGCGCAGAGCCGTTCGGCGTCCTGCCGGGTCGGGACGATGTGCACGCCCTGCGCGGCCAGACCGTCACGGATCTTGATCACCTTGGGCCCGGTGCGCCAGTCGACCGCGTCCAGGTCCCCGGGGCCGTCCAGCGCGGCGAAGTCCGGTACGCGCGCGGCGCCGGCGGCGCGTACGGCCTCCTTCATCCTCACCTTGTCCCGGAAGCGGAGGGCGGTGTCGACGTCCATGCCGGGCAGCCCGAACCGGGACCTCAGCTCGGCCGCGAGCAGCACGGACCGCTCGTGCACGGCGACGATCCGCTCGATGGGCCGGGCGCGCAGCGCCCAGGAGCAGGCCGTCCGCCACTGCTCCTCGTCACGGGCCGCGCACACGGTGACGGACGCGAGGGCGTCGGCGTCCACCCCGTCGGTGCCCCCGAAGGCGCGGTTGCGGGTCACGAGGTGGAAGTCCACGTCGTCCAGCGGCAGCAGGGAGCGGCCACGGCGCCGGAAGTGCGGATACGGGTGATGGTTGACCAGCAGCGCCGATGTCTTCGTCACGCGCCCTCCTCCGCAATCACCGCGCCCGGCTCACCGGACGGGATCCCGAGGGCGTGGGCGAACGCCCACCGCCGCACGTCGACCCCGGTGGCCTGCCGCACGAGCGCCGGTACGTCCCCGGGCCCGGGGCAGTCGACGCCGCTGACGACGTCCACTCGCCCGCCGTCCAGGGCGACGGTGAGATAGGCGGGCCCGTCCGTCAGCCCGGCGCGCTCCAGGAACCCGCACACCGTCTTCTCCAGGTCCGCCGCCGGACCGGACTCCGGCGAGACGATTTCGAGCCCTCCTCCTTCGCTGGGCCCGCCGACGACGGCGAGGACCCGATGCCGTCCGCCGACGCTGAAGGTCTGCACCCCCAGCGCCCGGCCGCGCGCCACCCCGGCCCCCTCCCGCAGCCGTCGCACGGTCTCGGCCGAGGTCCCCGGGAGCCCGAGGACGGCCCGGGCGACGGCGGCCGGCAGCGCCCCGGTCTCGGCGGCGGGAACGACGGCGTCCGGCGCCAGCGGGCGCAGCACGGTGTCCACGAACTCGGGAAAGAGCGCGCCGGCGCAGTCGACGGAGTAGAGCTGGGACTCGGCGTCCACCAGCTCCTCCACCGGCGATCCGGGCGGCTGGAGGAAGACGGTGTGGCAGCCCAGGGAGTGTGCCGCCCGGGCGCTGTCGACGTCGGCCTCGATGACGACAAGGCGTGGCACCATACGCCGGACCCTACCCACGAAGATCGCCCGCGACCACCCTTTTCATTTCAACAGACAATCAAATCAAGGGCGTTGGGCGAAGGGGCAGACGAGTCGGGCTGTACGCCGGGTTCTGTTCCCCGGTTCCCTCGCGGGTGCCGGGGCGACGGCCATCCATCTAGGGCCGACGTTGCCGTCGGCCTCGTGCGGTCTACCCGCGGACTCGGGCGGGCAGCCCTCGATCGTCCGCGCAGGGACGCCTCTCTCGCGAGAGGCGGCCCCTCTTGACCTTGCTCCGGGTGGGGTTTACCTAGCTGCCCAGGTCGCCCTGGGCACTGGTGGTCTCTTACACCACCGTTTCACCCTTACCCAGCGCCTGAGCGCTGGGCGGTCTGCTTTCTGTGGCACTGTCCCGCGGGTCACCCCGGGTGGCCGTTAGCCATCACCCTGCCCTGTGGAGCCCGGACGTTCCTCGGGAAGCCCCCTAGGGGGACTCCACGCGGCCGTCCGCCCGGCTCGTCTGCCGTGTCGACCATGGTACCGGTCGGCTGCCGCGCCGTGGACCGGCGGCCGTCGCCAGGACCGAGCCGGCCAGGATGAGCGTGAACGCGGCCAGCACCGTGAGGCTCAGCGGCTCGGACAGGAGCAGGGCGCCCGCGGCGACCGCCACCGCCGGGTTGACGTAGGTGATCACGGTGGCCCGGGTGGGGCCGGCCTCCTTGATCAGTTCCAGGAACGCGACGAAGGCCACCGCGGTGCAGATCACGCCGAGGCCGGCCAGTGCGGCCAGGACCGGGGCGGAGGGGACGGCGGACGGGCGGGTGAGGGCGGCGGCGGGGGCGTAGACCAGGGCGGCCAGGGTCAGGCAGGCGGCCGTGAGGTGGAGGGAGGGGACGTCCTTGAGGCGGCGGGCCGCGATGAGGGGGGCGGTGGCGTAGCCCAGGACCGTGAGCAGGACCTCCCCGAGCGAGCGGGCGTCCCCGCCGGTGAGGTGCGGGAGGGTGAGGACGGTCACGCCGGCGAGGCCCAGGGCCAGGCCGGCCACCCGGCGCACCCCGAGGTGCTCCGTGTCGCCCAGGAGCCGGGCCAGGAGCACGCCGACGATCGGCACCCCCGCGATCAGCAGGCCCGCCGTCGAGCTGGACAGGTGCCGTTCGGCGTCGGTGAGGGTGTACCAGGGTCCCATGATCTCCAGGCACGCGAAGGCCAGCATGGGGCGCCAGTGGGCCCGTATCGCGGCGCCGAAGCCGCCCTGGCGCAGGGCGAACGGGAGCAGCAGGACCGCGCCGAGCGCGCAGCGCGTGAACACCACCACCGGCGGGGACACCGCGTCCACCGCCACCTTGATCATCAGATAGGGGATGCCCCAGACCACTCCCATCAGGGAGAACAGGAACCAGCCGCGTGCAGTCATACGGCGAGTTTCGGCCGCCTCAGATCCGGATGTCTTGAACGCTGTTGCGGTAGGCCGCCGGGGTCACCCCGAGCACCCGGCGGAACCAGCGGGTCAGATGCGCCTGGTCGGCGAAGCCGACGAGGGGGGCCACCTCGGCCGGGCGGAGGCCGGTCTCCAGCAGGGTCCGCGCCTTGGTCACCCGGTGCTGGGCGAGCCAGGCGTACGGCGGTATGCCCATCGTCGTACGGAAGGCGCGCAGGAGCTGGTAGCGGGACAGGCCGAGGTCGGTGGCGAGCAGGGCGAGGGACGGCGGGTCGGTGAGTTCGTCGGCGAGGCGGTCGCGGACCGTGCGGGCGACGGCGGCGGCGCCGGGGATGCGGTCGGCGGCCGGCCGGGCCGCGGAGTGGCGCCGGGCGAGCGCGGTCAGCAGCCAGGGCAGGACCGACTCGGTCTCCAGCGGGTCGGGGCAGGCGCTGAGTTCCGTGTGGGCGGTGCGCAGGGCCGTGGCGAGCGCGGGGTCGTCGATGACGGGTTCGCGGAAGTGCGGCAGGCCGCCGAGGGTGCCGTCGGCGAGCAGGGCCGGGTCGGCGTACAGGGCGCGGTAGGCGTAGCCGTCGGTGGGGTTGCCGGGGCCGCCGGTGTGCATCTCGCCGGGTTCGAGGACGACGATGGTGCCGGGCCCTGTGCTGATGTGGCCGCCCCGGTAGTCGATGATCTCGCTGCCGCCGACGCAGACGCCGATCGTGTACTCGTCGTGGGCGTGGGGGGCGTAGACGTGCCGGCGGAAGCTCGCGGTGAGCAGGTCGAGCGGGGGCCCGCACCGGCCCAGCCGGGCCCGTGTCCAGCGTGCCTGTTCCCCCATCGGACTCCCCTTCGCCGTACCTGCAAGGGTGCAACGCCGCGAGGCCCCCCTTCCATGCCGCGTCCAGGTGGCCTCCACGGCGTACAGCCGACAGCGTCAGCCGTCCAGGCCCGCCCGTTCCAGCGCCCCGAACGCCGTCTCCAGCCGGGTCCGGTGGTCCCGCGCCACCTCGTCCACCGGGTCACCCGCCGCCAGCCGGCGCACGGACGCGAGGAAGACCGTGCGGTACGCGGCCATGGTCAGCGCCGCCGCGAGGGCCGGGTCCGCCGCGCCTGCCGCGCCGAGTGCGGCGGCCAGTGCCCGCTCGACCTCCTCCACGCCCTCGCGGGCCCGGGCGCGCAGGGCCGGGGAGTCGGCGACGATCCGCCAGAAGGCGTCGAAACCCTCGCCCACACCGCCGAGCGGATGCCGCTCTTCGAGGAGCCGCAGCGCGAGGCCGCGCAGGGCGGCGAGCGGGGACTGCCCGGGAGCGCGGTCGCGCACGGCCGCGGCGAAGAGGTCGGCGGCCTGCGGGACGCGGTCGAGGAACAGGTCCTCCTTGCGCGGGAAGTAGTTGAAGACCGTCATCGAGGAGACGCCCGCGGCACGGGCGATCTCGGCGACCGTCACCGCGTCGAAGCCGTGCTCCCGGATCAGGACCGTCGCGATGTCCGAGATGCGCTGCCGGGTCTCGCGCTTCTTGCGCTCCCGCAGGGAGAGTCCCTCGTCTCCGGGGCCTTCCATGGAGTCCATAAGAAAACTATAGCCACCAAAAACTTTTAGTGACTACAGTGAAGCCCATGACGACGACGGACTACGACGTGGTGGTGGCCGGCGCCGGCCCCGTGGGGCTCTTCCTCGCCTGCGAGCTGCGGCTCGGCGGGGCACGGGTGCTGGTCGTGGAGCGACTGACCGAGGTGGACGAGACGATCAAGGCGGGCTCGGTCAACATCCCGAGCGCGGTCGCCTTCTACCGGCGCGGGCTGCTGCCCGAGCTGACGGCGGTGTGGGAGGCGGCGCGGGAACGGATCCGTGCCTTCATGGGCGGCGGCAGGCCCCAGGGCGACTTCAGGACCCCGCCCAAGTTCGCCGGGCACTTCGCCGGGATCATGATGGACCCCGAGCTGTTCGACGACTCCGACCCGGCCTGGGCCGACGTCGGCCCCGCCGCCGAGAGCGGACTCGGCGTGCCCCAGGCCGAGCTGGAGCGGATCCTCGCCCGACGGGCCGACCGGCTGGGGGTGGAGGTGCGGCGGGGCGTGGAGCTGACCGGCTTCGACGCGGACGCCGAAGGGGTCGCCGTACACACCGGCGAGGGCACGGTCCGGGCCGGCTGGCTCGTCGGCTGCGACGGTGGCCGCAGCACCGTCCGCAAGCTCGCCGGGTTCGACTTCCCGGGCACGGATCCGGAGATCACCGGCTATCAGGCGATCGTGGAGCTGACCGGTGGCGAGCGGCTGGGCACGGGCTGGAACACCACCGACGTCGGGACGTACGTCAACGGGCCGTTCCCCGGCCGGATCCTCACCGTGGAGTTCGACGGACCCCCGGCCGACCGGTCGGCACCCGTCACCGCCGGGGAACTGCAGGCCAGTCTGCGCCGGGTGACGGGGGTGCCCGAGGTCACCGTGGACAAGGTGATCAGCGCGACCCGGTTCACCGACAACGCCCGCCAGGCCACCGACTACCGCAGGGGCCGGGTGCTGCTCGCGGGCGACGCGGCCCATGTGCACTCGCCGTTCGGCGGGCAGGGGCTCAACCTCGGCATCGGGGACGCGATGAACCTGGGCTGGAAGCTGGCCGCCGTCGTCCGCGGCACGGCCCCCGAGTCCCTGCTGGACAGCTACACCGCCGAGCGGCACCCGATAGGCGCCTGGGTGCTCGACTGGACCCGCGCCCAGATCGCCGTGATGCGCCCGGACCGGCACGCCCGCGCCCTGCGCCGGGTGGTGACCGACCTGGCGCTGACCACCACGGGCACGACCTACCTCGTCACGCGGATCTCCGGCGTCTGGCAGCGCTACGAGCTGCCCGGCGACCACCCGCTGACCGGCGCCAGCGCCCCCGACCTGGAACTCTCCGACGGCACCCGGCTCGGCGACCGCCTGCACACCGGCCGCGCCCTGCTGCTCGACCTCGCCGACGACGCCGGGCTGCGGGCCCGCGCCGAGGGGTACGGCGACCGGCTGGACGTCGTCACGGCCGCCTGCCCGCACCGGCCAGGCCTCCGGGCGCTGTTCGTACGGCCGGACGGGTTCGTGGCCTGGGCCGCCGACACGGAGGACGCCGAGGGACTGCCTCAGGCCCTGGAACGCTGGCTCGGCCCCGCCGCCCTCGTCCGGGCGGTCACGCCGTGGTGAACAGGATCTTCGTGGTGCCCGGGTCGGCCCGGGCGAGCCGTACCCGCAGGCGCTCGCCGAGCGGCAGGTGATCCCTCGGCGTCCAGGTCGACGGTCGACAGCACGGCCGGCCGGGTCTGGCCGGGCAGCAGGCTCGCGGCGCCCTCGCTGAGCACGGTGGGGTGCAGCGGGACCCGCTCGTCCGGGAAGTCCAGGTCGGTGGAGGTGAGAGCGGCGAGCGCGGCCCGGAGCGGGGCCTCGGGGGCACCGGTGACGCGGATCGTGCGGCGGGGCGTACAGCGAGCGGAGGTCGGGGCGGCACCGGGGGCACGCCGTACCCTGGCGCGGAGGTCTACGTAAGGAGTACGTGTTGCTGGTCCTGCTGCCGCCCTCCGAAGGCAAGGCGAACTCGGGCGAGGGTGCCCCGCTGGGGCTGGAGTCGCTGTCCCTGCCGGGGCTGACCGCCGCGCGGGAGGCCGTGCTGACCGAGCTGGTCGAGCTGTGCGCGGGGGACCCCGAGCAGAACGGGAAGGCGCGCGAGGTGCTCGGGCTGAGCGAGGGGCTGCGCGGGGAGGTCGCCAAGAACGCCGGGCTGCGCACGGCCGGCGCCCGCCCCGCCGGGGAGATCTACACCGGTGTCCTCTACGACTCCCTCGGCCTGGCCACGCTGGACGCGGCGGCCCGGCGGCGCGCGGCGGACTCGCTGCTGGTCTTCTCGGGGCTGTGGGGCGCCGTACGGGTGACGGACCGGATCCCCTCCTACCGCTGCTCGATGGGCGTGAAGCTGCCGGGACTCGGCGCGCTGGCCGGGCACTGGCGGACGCCGATGGCCGAGGTGCTGCCGGCCGTGGCCGCCGGCGGCCTGGTCCTCGACCTGCGCTCCTCGGCCTACGCGGCGGCCTGGCGGCCGAAGGGCGAGGTGGCCGGGCGCACGGCGACGGTACGGGTGCTGCACGCGCCGACCCGGAAGGTCGTCAGCCACTTCAACAAGGCGACGAAGGGCCGGATCGTCCGCAGCCTGCTGACCGCCGGGGCGGCGCCGCAGGACCCCGCCGAGCTGGTGACGGTGCTGCGGGAGCTGGGGTACGTCGTGGAGGCGGAGGCGCCCGGGAAGGCGGGCAAGGCGTGGTCGCTGGACGTGCTGGTGGACGAGATCCACTGAGACCCAAGGGCGTTGCACCATACGCAACGCTCATTGCGTGAGGTGCAGTCGCTGGGCACGATGAGGTCATGACCTCGCCGCTGCCCTCCTCCCCGGCTGCCTCCGTACTGGATCTCGCCCCCGTCGTGCCCGTCGTCGTGCTCGCCGACGCCGCCGACGCCGTACCGCTGGCTCGGGCCCTGGTGGCGGGCGGGCTGCCCGCGATCGAGGTGACCCTGCGGACCCCGGCCGCGCCGGCGGCGATCCGGGCGATCGCAGGCGAGGTGCCGGAGGCCGTGGTCGGCGCGGGCACGGTGATCACTCCGGAGCAGGTGGACGCGGCCACGGCGGCCGGGGCGCGGTTCCTGGTCAGTCCCGGGTGGACGGAGGCACTGCTGGCGGCGATGCGGGGGGCCGGGGTGCCGTTCCTGCCCGGGGTGTCGACCACCTCGGAGGTCGTCGCGCTGCTGGAGCGCGGGGTGCGGGAGATGAAGTTCTTCCCGGCGCAGGCGGCGGGCGGTACGGCCTATCTGAGGTCGCTGGCCGGGCCGTTGCCGCAGGCCCGCTTCTGCCCGACCGGCGGGATCGGCCCGGCGAACGCGCCGGCATATCTGGCCCTGCCCAACGTCGGCTGCGTCGGCGGCAGTTGGATGATCCCGGCGGACGCGGTGGCCGCCGGGGACTGGGGCCGGATCGAGGAACTGGCGCGGGCCGCGGCGGGGCTCAGGGACGCGGGTGGGTTCAGGGACGCAGGTGGGACGTGTCGTTGAAGAGCCGCACGCTCGCGTTGCCGTCCGCGTAGTACGCCACCGCCGACAGGGAGGCCGCCGAGAGCTCCATCCGGAACAGCGACTCGGGCGGGGCGCCGAGGGCGAGCCGGACGAGGGTCTTGATCGGGGTGACGTGCGTGACCAGCAGGACCGTGCGGCCGGCGTGGGCCGCGACCAGCTTCTGGAGGGTGGCCTCCATCCGCGTGGCCGTCTCCGCGAAGCTCTCGCCGCCGCCGGTGGGGTGGGCCTCCGGGTCGGCCAGCCAGGCGTTCAGGTCCTCCGGGTGCCGTTCACGGACCTCGCCGAAGGTCAGGCCCTCCCAGGCGCCGAAGTCCGTCTCCCGCAGGCCCTCTTCGATCGTGACGTCCAGGTTCAGGCGGGCGGCGACGATTCCCGCGGTCTCGCGGGTACGGGCGAGGGGGGAGGCGATGACCGCCTGGATCGTGCCGCGCCTCGCCAGCGCCTCGGCGACGCGGTGCGCCTGCTCGCGGCCGGTCACGGAGAGGGAGGGGTCCGTGCCTCCGCTGCCGGAGAAGCGCTTCTGGGGGGTCAGGGGGGTTTCGCCGTGGCGGAGGAGGACGAGGGTGGCGGGAGCGCCGAGGTCCGGGGCGGCGCTCCAGCCGGGAGTGGAAACCTTCCGCTCCCCGGCAGGATGCGTCTCGCGTACCGCTTCCGCTTCGACGTCGTCCTCGGCCGCGGCGGCCACCGGCTTCACCTGACCGGCGGCCCGGCCCTCCGCCAGCGCCGCGCGGGCCTTCGCCGCGCCCGCCGCCGCGTCCCCGGGCGGGCCCGACGGCTCGGGGAGGGCGGGCAGGGTGTCCAGGGCCGCCCTGGACTCGGACGGGGACCACTGGCGGCCCTTCGCGCCCGCGTCCATCGCCTCGTTGGCCAGGCGGTCGGCGTGTTTGTTCTGCTCCCGCGGGATCCACTCGTAGGTGACCTGGTCCGGCGGGAACACGGAGCGGGCCTCGGTGGCCAGGGGCTTCATCGCGGGGTGTTTGATCTTCCAGCGGCCCGACATCTGCTCGACGACGAGCTTGGAGTCCATGCGGACGTACACCGTCGCGGTGGCGTCGAGGGCGTGGGCGGCGCGCAGGCCGGCCAGGAGACCGCGGTACTCGGCGACGTTGTTCGTGGCGACGCCGATGTACTCGGCCGCCTCCGCCAGCGTCTCCCCCGTCGCCGCGTCACTGACCACGGCCCCGTAGCCCGCGGGCCCGGGGTTGCCCCGTGACCCGCCGTCGGCCTCGACGATGAACTCCCTCACCCCTGAAGCCCCTTACAGACCGGACTCCGCCGTACGCACCAGGATGCGCCGGCAGTTCTCGCAGCGGACCACGGTGTCCGGCGCGGCCTGGCGGATCTCGTTCAGCTCGGTGATGGCCAGCTCCTGCCGGCAGCCCTGGCAGGTGCGGGCGTACAGCTTGGCCGCGCCGATGCCGCCCTGCTGCCCGCGCAGCTTGTCGTAGAGCGCCAGCAGGTCCGCGGGGACGGAGGCGGCGACGACCTCGCGCTCCTTCGTGACCGAGGCGGCCTCGGTGTCGATCTCCTGGAAGGACGCGTCCCGGCGGCCGGTGGCGTCGTCGATCTTCGACTGCACCGAGGCGACCCGCTCGGTCAGCTCGTTCACCCGCTCCTGTGCGGCCTCACGGCGCTCCATGACCTCCAGGACCACGTCCTCCAGGTCGCCCTGCCGCTTGGCGAGGGAGGCGATCTCGTGCTGGAGGTTGGACAGGTCCTTCGGCGAGGTGACCGCGCCGGAGTTCAGGCGCTGCTGGTCGCGGGCGGCGCGCTGGCGCACCTGGTCGACGTCCTGCTCCGCCTTGGTCTGCTCGCGGGCGGTGTCGCTCTCCTCGGTCTGGGCGGCCACGAGCAGGTCGCGGACCTGCGTCAGGTCCTTCGTCAGCGACTCGATCTCGGCGTGCTCGGGCAGGGACTTCCGCTTGTGCGCGAGCTGCTGCAGGCGGACGTCGAGGGCCTGGACGTCGAGGAGTCGGATCTGGTCGGCGGGCGCGGCGTTCAGTTGGGGGCTCCCGTTAGTTAGAGGTGGTGGTGGACGCCGCGTGGGCGGTCCAGGGGTCGGTGACCGTCTTGGAGACGTGGACGCGCAGGTCCCAGCCGTGGCGGTCGGAGATCTCGTCGAGCTGGCTCGCGGCCAGCTCGCACCAGGGCCACTCGGTGGCCCAGTGCGCCGCGTCGAGCAGCGCGAGGGGGCTGTGGGCGACCGCATCGGACGCCGGGTGGTGGCGCAGGTCGGCGGTGAGGAAGGCGTCGACGCCGGCCGCGCGGACCTGGTCGAAGAGGCTGTCGCCGGAGCCGCCGCTGACCGCGACCGTACGGACGACGGCCTCGGGGTCGCCGGCCACCCGGATGCCCTGCGCGGTGGCGGGCAGCCGCTGGGCCGCGCGGGCGGCCAGTTCGCGGACGGTGAGGGGGTGGTCGAGTTCGCAGACGCGGCCGAGGCCCCGGCGGCCCGCCGGGTCGGTGGCGTCCGGCACGAGGGGACGTACGACACGGAGGTCGAGGGCGCCGGCGAGGGCGTCGGAGACTCCCGGGTCGGCGGTGTCGGCGTTGGTGTGGGCGACGTGCAGCGCGATGTCGTTCTTGATCAGCGTGTGCACGACCCGGCCCTTGAAGTGGGTGGCCGCGACCGTGGTCGTCCCGCGCAGGTAGAGCGGGTGGTGGGTGACCACCAGGTCGGCGCCCAGCTTCACGGCCTCGTCGACGATCTCCTGCACGGGGTCGACGGCGAACAGGACCCGGGTGACCTCCTGGTCGGGGTCGCCCACGACCGTGCCGACCGCGTCCCAGGACTCGGCCCGCTCGGCGGGCCACAGGGTCTCCAGCGCGGCGATGACTTCAGACAGACGGGGCACGGGCCAAGGCTACCTGGCTGCTCGGCGGGGCTGTACCGCATGCGTCCGGTCTGACCCCGCTCAGCACAGACGCCCCGGTTTCCTCAGCTGAATCGCTTCTGCGCCACCCGTACGTGTGAAGTGGACATCGGCCGGTCCCACGCCCGCGCGTACGAAAACTAGCTTCGTCGCCGGAGGTGACCGAACGATGACGGCCTGTGCGATCGAACCCCCGGCCACGGACGGGGCCGCCGGCGCGCCGGGAGCGGGGTGCGCGATCACGGCGGACGGCGCGTACGCGGCCCGGCTCGCCCCGGCCGGTGACTCCTGGTTCCCGGAGCGCTGGACCCTGGACGGCCCGGAGCCGTACGCGGTGCCGCTGCCCGGCAACCAGCCGGAGGAGCCCGGCACGGAGGTGCAGCCGATGAGCGACGGGCGGGTGCTGATCCACCGGCTGGTGGCCGAGCGGCACGCCTTCTCGCTGCTCTACCCGACCGGGCCCGGCACCGGCGAGCTGCCGCTGGGCGCGGTGGAGTGCCCCGAGCCCGCCGCCCGGCTCACGCTGCTGCCGCCGGCGCCGGGGGGCGTGCGGGCGTACGCGCTCGCCGTGGGGGCGCGCTCCAGCGTGGTGTGGCTGGTGGCGGGCGGGGCGTTCGGCCCGGAGCGGCTCGCCGAGGTGCCGGGGCGCTGCTCGGGCGGGGTCTGGCTGGACGGTGCCGGGCGGCTGCTGGCGCTCGACCGGGAGCTGGGCGGGCGCACCAAGACGGTCGTGGTGGACCTGGAGCGCGCCGGCGAGGTCTCGCCGCTGCTGCAGATCGCGGACGGCAGCGACGACCGGCTGCTGCTCGCCGACCCGGACAGCGGACTGCTGCTGATCTCCTCCGACGCGCCCTGCCCCGGGCAGGAACGATTGGGCTGGGGGGTGCTCGGCAGCACCCTGCCGGTGCGGTTCCCGGAGTGCCTGCGGGTGCCGGAGTGCGCGGTGACGCCGTTCGCGATCCAGCCGGGGCAGGTGCTGATGCCGGAGAGCTGTGCGGTGGCGCTGCGCTTCGACGGGGCGTTCGGCAGCTGGGTGGGTACCTGGCGTCCGGCCGAACGGCGGGTCCGGCACCTTCCGGCGCCCGAGGGCTGGCTGGCGGGGGCCGGGCTGTGGACGCGGGACGGCGTGCTCCGGCTGCCGTACGCCACCGACGCGACTCCGTGCGGGGTGGCGGCCCTGACGGCGCCGCGGGGTGAGGCCGGGGAGCGGGGGGCCGCGGATACGGCCCTGCGGGACGGCACTGGCGACGGACCACCCGAGGCGGCGCGGAGGGAGCCCGAGGCGTCGCGGAGGGAGCCCGAGGCGTCGCGGAGGGGGGCGGAACCGGACCCTCCGGCACCGGTCGTGGCGCGTCCGGTGCCCTTGCAGCAGGCACCTCTGGGACGTCTTGTAACGAACTAGTGGCGGTTGGCGTGTGCGCCTGGATTCGGCCCGTGGTGCGCCGGTTACACTCGCCCGGCTGTACGAAAGATCATGTTGACGGGGTGAATACGTCCGATGAGCGACACCAGCACTACTGAGCAGCTGTCTGCCGACTCTTACGAGACCGCCGGCCACGGCCGGCACCGGGGCCCGATCGCGGCCCAGGAGAGCGAGACGGCTCCGCACGGCCGGCACCGCAAGCCGGTCCAGGAGACCGCGGAGGCGGCTGCCTGACGGCAGTGAACACAGGGGGCGCTCGTCCGGCGAGCGCCCCCTTTGCCTTGTCTCACCCGCGCTTGAGGCCCAGCACCTCCGCCGCCGCGAAGGTCTCCCCCGGAGGCCGGTCCGCGTAGTGCGGGGTGAGCAGCGCGTCGAGTTCGTCGTAGGTGAAGGCGTCCTGCTTGCTGTCGAACTTCGCCCCCACGCGCGGCCGTTCGATCACGGCCACCATGCCGCCGTGCACGACGAGCAGCTGGCCGTTGACCCGGGCGGCGGCCGGTGCGGCCAGATAGCCGACGAGGGGGGCGACGTGCGCGGGGGCGAGCGGGTCCAGCCCCTCGTCAGGTTGCCCGAATCCCGCGAAGACGTCCTCGGTCATCCGGGTCCGGGCGCGCGGGCAGATGGCGTTGGCCGTGACGCCGTACTTGGCGAGGGCGAGGGCGGTGGAGGTGGTCAGGCCGACGATTCCGCCCTTGGCCGCCGCGTAGTTGGGCTGGCCCGCGGATCCGGCCAGGAACGCCTCCGAGGAGGTGTTCACGATCCGCCCGTACACCGCTCCCCCGGCCGCCTTGGACCGCTCCCGCCAGTGCGCGGCGGCGAAACGGGTGGTGTTGAAGTGGCCTTTGAGGTGGACGCGGATCACCGCGTCCCACTCGTCCTCGGTCATGGAGAAGACCATGCGGTCGCGCAGGATGCCGGCGTTGTTGACGAGGACGTCCAGCTTGCCGAACTCGGCGACGGCCAGGCCGACGAGTTCGCGTGCCTGCCGGAAGTCGGCGACGTCCCCGGTGTGCGCGACCGCCCGGCCGCCTCGCTCGCGTATGTCGGCGGCGACCTCTTCGGCGGGTCCCGCCGACGCCTCGCCCGACCCGTCCCGGCCCGGCTGTCCGTAGTCGTTGACGACGACGGCCGCGCCGAGCCGGGCGAGTTCGAGGGCCTCGGCCCGGCCGAGGCCGCGCCCGGCGCCCGTGACGACGGCGGACAGTCCCTCAAGTGGCAGTGACATCGGTGCCGTCCTCAGATCTCGATGCACGTACGCAGGGCCGTCCCGGTACGCATCTGGTCCAGCGCCTCGTTGATCTCCGCGAGCGGCACCCGGTGGGTGATCAGGCCCGCCAGGTCGACGCGGCCGGCCCGCCACAGGTCGATGGTGCGCTCGTAGGAGCGCAGGACGTCGCCGCCGCCGTACATGGACGGCAGGATGCGCTTCTCGTCGAAGAACAGCTCGAACATGTTGAGCTGGAGGAAGTCGTCCATGGCGCCGGCGCCGACCACGACGAGGGTGCCGCCGCGCCGGGTGCTCTCGTAGGCGGTGCGGGCGGTGGCGGACCGGCCGACGACCTCGAAGACGTAGTCGAAGCCCTCGCCGCCGGTGACCCGCTGCTTGGCGTCGGCCAGCCCGTCCGGGGAGACCGCCTCGGTGGCGCCGAACCTGAGGGCGGACTCGCGGCGGGAGGCGACCGGGTCGACGGCGACGATCTCGGCGGCGCCCTTCAGCCGGGCGCCCTGCACCGCCGAGATGCCGACGCCCCCGCACCCGATGACGGCGACCGACGAACCGGCCGTCACATCGGCGGTGTTGAGGGCGGCGCCGAGACCGGTCGTCACCCCGCAGCCGATCAGGGCGGCGATGTCGAAGGGCACGTCCTCCGGGATGGGCACGGCGCAGCCGGCGTCGACCACCACCTCCTCGGCGAAGGTGCCGGTGCCCGCGAAGCCGAAGAGGTCGCCGCCGGAGCGGCGGAAGTTGGGGGTTCCGGCGTTCATGAACCCGGCCAGGCACAGCTGGGTCTGGCCGCGCTTGCAGGCGGGGCACGCTCCGCAGGCGGGCAGCCAGCACAGGACGACCCGGTCGCCGGGCTTCAAGTGGCGGACGTTCTCGCCGACTTCGAGGATCTCGCCGGCCCCCTCGTGGCCGGGCACGAACGGGGCGGGCTGGGGCAGCACCCCGTTCATCGCGGACAGGTCCGAGTGGCACAGCCCGGTGGCGCGCACCCGGACCCTGACCCTGCCGGGGCCGAAGCCCACCGCCTCGACGTCGTCGAGGACCTCCAGCTTCTCCTGGCCGATCTCGTGCAGTACGGCTGCGCGCATGGTGCGGCTCCCCTCGGGTGCTGGTTTCAGGAGTGCTCTACGACGGTGTCCACGAGGACCGGCGCGTCCTGCCGTTCGAGGGCGCCCACCGCGACCCGCACCCGCCCCTCCTCGCGCCACATGCGGATGCGCAGGGTCTCCCCCGGGTACACGACCCCGGCGAACCGCGTGCGGTAGCCGCGCACCCGGGTCACGTCACCGCCGAGCAGCGTGTCGACGACCGCCTTGAGCGTGCTGCCGTAGGTGCACAGCCCGTGCAGGATGGGCCGGTCGAATCCGGCGCGCTTGGCGAACTCGGGATCGGCGTGCAGCGGGTTCCAGTCGCCGCAGAGGCGGTAGAGCAGGGCCTGGTCCTCGCGGACCGGGCGCAGGACGGTCCGGTCGGGGTCGCCGGTGGGCGGATCCGGGCGGGTGGAGGGGCCGCGGTCGCCGCCGAAGCCGCCCTCCCCGCGTACGTAGATCTGGGCGTCGTTGGTCCACAGCGGGCCCTCGGCGTCGGCGACCTCGGTGCGCATGACCAGGACGGCCGCCTTGCCCTTGTCGTACACGGCGGCGATCCGGCCGGTGGCGGTGGCGGTGCCCCGCACCGGGATCGGGCGGTGGATCCCGAGGCTCTGCCCGCCGTGCAGGACGCGCGCCAGGTCGACGTCGACACCCGGCATGGACAGCCCGCTGATCACTCCGGGCGAGCCGCTGCCCGCGACGGTGGCGAAGCTCGGCAGGACGTGCAGCCGGGACTCCAGTGTGTAGCGCAGCTCGTCGGGGTCGGTGGCGGGCAGGCCGGCCCCGATGCCGAGGTGGTAGAGCTGTACGTCCTTGTGGTCCCAGCTGATCTCGCCGGTCCGGGGTTCGGCCGCGAGGGCCAGCGCTGCGTCGATGGGCATGAGGCTCCTGGGACAGTGGCGGCGGAAGACCCCGGCGCGGACGTCCGCACCGTCGGCCGCACCGGGGTCGCTGCGGGCCGATCCGGAACCGATCCAGGACGGATCTAGAACGCGTTCCAGTCCGGCGCCCCTTGTATAGCCCAGCGCCCCGCACTTGTGAAGGCTCCTGACACTGCGTCAGCCGAGCTGGGTCGTGACATTTGTACTGCCCGAATCCGTACGTGCGTGCCTGCCGGGACCCGGGTCCGGTTTCGTACCGTTCCCTTCGTACGCTGTGCTGCCCCGCCGTGACCGGGCGGGGCCGTTCGAATCGGGGGATCTCAGAGATGACGTGGTGGCAAAGACTTCGGTGCCGGCAGGCGGCCGTGTGGCAGGAGCGGCGGACATGGCGGGCGGAGCTGGACCGCTTCAAGGCCGCGCGGCGATCCGGCACGGATCCCTCCGCCGTGGAGCACCCCGGCCCGCAGCCCACCGGCTTCAGCCTGCTGCCCTGGCTGCTGCTGGGCATGGGCTCCTTCTCCAATCTGATCCAGGGCGAGACCCCGAACCCGTGGATCGGCGGCCTGGGCCTGCTGGCCTTCAACTCCCTGTACGTCCATGTCACCTTCCGCGCCTTCGACCGGCGCAGGCGCGAGGCGACGTCCACGCGGGTGGCGCTGGGCCTGCTCGGCCTGGTGACGACGGGGCTCGCCCTCGGGTACGGCGGCAACTGGCTGATGTTCTTCCCGCTGCTGGGCCTCGCCACCGGCGCCGTCCTGCGCGGGCCGTGGCTGGGCCGGGTCGGGCTGGCCCTCACGCTGTACGCGGGAGGCGTCTCCTGGCTGCGGGGCGGCTGGGACGAGGCGTCGAACATCGCCTACGCCACCTTCATCTCCAGCATGGTGACCGCCGCGATCCTCGGCCTCTCCGAGGCCGTGCGGGAACTGCGGGCCGCCCGTGAGGAGCTGGCCCGGCGCGCGGTGGAGAAGGAGCGGCTGCGGTTCTCCCGCGATCTGCACGATCTGCTCGGGCACACCCTGTCGGTGATCGTGGTGAAGTCGGAGGCGGCCCGCCGGCTGGCCGCGCGGGATCTGGACGCGGCGCTGGGGCAGATCACGGACATCGAGTCGGTGGGCCGGCAGGCGCTCACCGAGATCCGCGAGGCGGTGACCGGCTACCGCGAGGGCAGCCTGGCCACCGAGCTGACCCGG
Organism: Streptomyces sp. NPDC046727; assembly: GCF_040645635.1. Taxonomy (NCBI): domain Bacteria; kingdom Bacillati; phylum Actinomycetota; class Actinomycetes; order Kitasatosporales; family Streptomycetaceae; genus Streptomyces; species Streptomyces sp. NPDC046727. Next base: position 39,813 of record NZ_JBEYYR010000046.1, on the reverse strand, counting down.
GCCCGGTCGGCGCTGTCCGCGGCGAGCGTGCAGCCGGTGGTCCGGCAGTCCGGGGCGCCGCTCGATCCGCAGTCCGAGGCGCTGCTCGGCTGGGTGGTGCGCGAGGCGGTCACCAACGTGGTCCGGCACAGCCGCGCGAGCCGCTGCGAGATCACCGTGGAGGGGGCCGCCGAGCGGGTGCGGCTGACGGTCACGGACAACGGCACGGGCACCGACGCCGCGGCGGGCGCCCGCGAGGGCGTCGGCGGTACGGGGCTGAAGGGGCTGACCGAGCGCCTCGCGGCGGCGGGCGGCTGTCTCACGGCCGGCCCGGCGCCACGCGGCGGTTTCACGGTCACCGCCGACCTCCCGGCCGGCGGTGACGAGCCGGCGTCCGCGGCTACGGCGCCCAGGGCGATCCGACAGCCCAGCTGACGTCGGCCGTCCAGGACGTGCCGCTGTCGAAGTCGTGGGATCCGCCGTTGCTCGCTATGTACAGGTTGTGGTTGTAGTGGCGCAGGTACCTCGTCGGGTAGTTGTACGAGGCGAACGAGGTGCCGGTGCCGCTCCTGCCGGTCTGCGGGCAGAAGGTGGCGTCGGCCCGGAACTGGCTGGTGCCGTCCATGGGCTGCCGGTAGAGCCGGTAGTCGTAGTGGCGCAGGAAGTCACCCGGGTAGTTCCGCGACTCGAAGGAGACGCAGGAGGCGCTCGCGAGGCCGCGGCGCACGATCCAGGTCGCGTCGCCCTTGTCGAGGGACGGGCTGCCGGACGTCACAGCGGAGATGACGCCCGCGTCGTTCTGGTGGCGGACGTACTCGCCGGTGCAGCAGGAGGTCGTGGCGCGCAGGGAGATCTCCGAGCCGGGGTTCAGCGTGCCGGTGCTGCCGGTCGGGCCGCCGTAGCCGACGGAGACGATGTTCGCCTGGACGGCGTCGTCGGCGGCGTCGGTCGGGATGCCGGAGGTCATCACGCCCTCGAAGAAGGACCCGATGGAGCCGTTGCTGTTGTCGCCGCCGGTGCCGAGGACGATGGCGCCCTCCTGATGCATCGGCGCGTATCCGCCGGCGGTCGGCTCACCCCCGGAATAGGTGGTGGTCAGTCCGCCCGATTGGGCATTTCCGTACTTCAGCGCGAAATGGTTCTGGCCGTTGTTCTTCAGCAGCGCGGTCACGAACGGCAGTGGTCCGGTGCCGGTGTTGGAGGTGTTCTTGCTGTAGCCGGCGTCGGACTGGAACAGCCCGTTCTCCAGGTCGGCCTGCACCCAGGGGCCCTGGCCGTAGCAGGGTGAGAACCAGCACTCGGTGCCGAAGTTGATGGCGTCCATGTGGCCGTTGCCGGTGTCCATGTTGTTCGTCTCGGCGTTGCCGTAGTCGAAGCAGCAGCGGTTGTTGACGTGCGTGCCCGAGGTGACCATGTACATCCCCTCGGCCTGCCCGTTCACGGCCACGCCCGAGGTGGTGTTGTCCCGGTAGCCCATGCCTGCGGAGATCTCCAGGCCGTAGACCTGATGGCCGCCGACGGTCACCGGCAGCGCGTCCGCGGGCGCCCCGACATCGGCGGCCCCGGCCCCGCCCGCCCCCTCGACGGTGAGGTCGTTGTGCCGCGGGGACTGGTCGTAGATCTCGGTGATGATGCAGGTCGTGCCGGAGCAGAAGGAGTCCTGCGCGGCGGCGTCGGCATACCCGCCGGCGGACAGCGGGCGGATGTTCGCGGTGGCCGAGTCCGAGGCCCGCCGCACCTGGTAGAGCGGCCCGTTGTACGACGCGTAGAGCGCGCGGGCCAGGCTGTGCGCGGCGACGCAGGGGGTGCCGGCGGCGCCGTAGATGTCGCAGGGCAGCGAACTCGCGGCGGCGGCCGGGGGCGCGCCGGCGCCGAGCAGCAGCGCGGCGAGGGTGGCGCAGACGGCGAGGACGGAGAGAAGAGTGCGGGGGGTTCTCAGGAGCACGGTGCACCTCGGGTTCGTCGGGGGTGTCCGATATTCCGAACGACGTTCGATCGATATACCGAACCTTTTCACCTGCTGAATTGCCGGGGATTCCGGGAAATGCACGGGCGATTGTTTGGGCGCCATCGGGAACCGTCAACCCCCACGGCACCCGAAAAGAGGGAGTCTTTAATCGACGCCGATCCGGGCACTGAGCGACGGCCGGCGGAAACCCGTCTCTTCCGGCACCAGCCGGACGGAACCGGCGAGCCGTGACCGGCGCTCGCCCGGCGCCCCGCTCCCGTCCCCGCCGTAATCTGGCCCCATGAACGAGATGCCCCGGGATCATCGGCCCGCACCGTGCATCCGGGTGTTGCTCGCCGAGGATCAGGGCATGCTGCGGGGCGCTCTCGCCCTGCTGCTCGGCATGGAGGACGACATCGAGGTCGTGGCCCAGCTGGGCTCGGGGGACGAAATCGTGGACGCCGTGCTCCTCCACCGGCCGGACGTGGCCCTGCTGGACATCGAGCTGCCCGGCATGAGCGGGCTGGACGCGGCGGCCGAGCTGCGGGAGCAGGCGCCCGACTGCCGGGTGCTGATCCTCACCACCTTCGGCCGGCCGGGCTATCTGCGCCGGGCCATGGAAGCCGGTGCGGCCGGCTTCCTCGTCAAGGACGGGCCGGTGGAGGAGCTGGCCGCGGCGATCCGGCGCGTGCTCACCGGGGAGACCGTGGTCGATCCGGTGCTGGCCGCCGCCGCGCTCAGCGCCGGACCGAACCCGCTGACCGCCCGCGAGTGCGAGGTGCTGAAGGCGTCGGTGGACGGGGCCACCGTCGCCGACATCGCCGGCCGGCTGCGGCTGTCCGAGTCCACCGTCCGCAACTACCTCTCCTCCGCGATCGGCAAGACCGGCACCCGCAACCGGGCCGAGGCGGTGCGGGAGGCCCGGCAGCAGGGGTGGCTGTGAGCGGGGCCTCCCGCGCGGCGGGTCACTTCGTCACGGCCACGTCCCTGTAGCCCGTCCCCTCCGGGGCGACGCACACGAACCAGTTCCCTCCCGGGTAGCCGGCCACCGGGCGGATCACGGAGGTGCCGTCGGCGGAGCCCGGCACGGGATCGACCAGCCGGGCCACGGCCGAACTGCCGTCCTTCCAGCGGCAGGTGACCTCCCGGGCGGTCTTCGCCACGTGGCCGACCACCAGCCGGTAGGGGCCCTTGGCGTCGCTCCCCTGAAGGTTGACGGCGGCCGACTGGAGGTCGGTGCCGGCCTGGCGGTCGATCTTCTTGACGGTGTCGAACATGACCTGCTCGCCAGGGTCGTCGTCGCCGTAGGCCCGGACGGAGTAGAACGACGTCTTGCCGATCAGTCCGGCGGCCTTGTCCACCGCCGGACTGAGGCCCTTGCGCAGCATGGCGTGGAACTGCCGGTCCGCCTCCCGCGCGTCACGCGGCGCGCCCCACACCTGGACCCACACGAACCACTCCTTCCCGTGTTCGGTGCCCCGCGCGAGCTCCGTCTGCTGCGGCTCGTACACATGCCGCTCCTCGGGCGACGCCGGCCCGGGCGCCATCGGCGCGGTCCGGTCCGCGTGGCCGCCGGACAGCCCGGCGAACGCCAGTGTCGCTCCCGTCGACCCCGCCAGCACCAGGGCCGTGGCCGCCGCCACCGCCCAGCGCCGGGCCCGGCGCCGCCGGCCGCCGCGCAGCACCGCCTGCACGGGGGCTATACCGATCTCGACCTCGTCCGCCGCGTCCGCGAGGAGGAGGGCGATGTCCGTCTGCGTCATGTCGTGGTTCTCCCGGTCCGCGCTCATCACTTCCGCCCTCCGTGCGTCACCGTCTCGGCAAGTCCCGGTATGGCGCGGAGTTTCGCGAGCCCCTTGGCCGCGTTGCTCTTCACCGTGCCGACCGAGCAGCCCATGGCCTCCGCCGCCTGTGTCTCCGTCAGGTCCTCCCAGTAGCGCAGGACGACCGCCTCCCGCTGCCGCGCGGGCAGCTGCGCGAGCGCCTTCAGCAGGGCGCTGCGGTCGTCGGCCTGGGCGATCCGGTCCCCCGTGTCGGGCACCTCGCGCACCAGGCCGGAGTCGTCCTTCGGCGCCAGGAACTCCCTGAGCCTTCTGCGGTGTTTCCGCGCATGCGCGTTGATCATCACCCGCCGTACGTACGCCTCCGGGTCGTCTGCCGTGCCGACCCGGCGCCAGGCCACATAGACCTGTTCGAGCGTCGACTGGACCAGGTCCTCGGCGGCGTGCTGCTCCCCCGTGAGGAGAAATGCCGTACGCATCAGCCGCGGCCAGCGGCCGACCACGAAGCTCTGGAACTCCTCGTTCCGACTCTGCTTCCCGTCCCCCATGGGCACCTCCTAGATGGTTGAAGGAGTCCATGGGCGGGCCGGATCGTTGCCTCCGCGACGAAAGACGCGGAAATTCCTGCCGCGCCTCTCGTGCCTCGCGCGCCTCGCGTGCCTCTCGCGCTCGGGCGCCCTCCCGCCGTACGCCCTACACCGCCCGCAGCAGCGTCACCACCGCCGCCCCGCCCAGGCCGATGTTGTGCGCGAGGCCCACCCGCGCCCCCGGCACCTGCCGCTCGCCCGCCGCGCCGCGCAGCTGCCACACCAGCTCGGCCGTCTGGGCGAGACCGGTCGCGCCCAGCGGGTGGCCCTTGGAGATCAGCCCGCCGGACGGGTTCACCACCCACCGGCCGCCGTACGTCGTCGCGCCCGACTCGGCCAGCCCGCCCGACTCCCCCGGCGCGCACATGCCGAGCGCCTCGTACGTCAGGAGTTCGTTGACGGAGAAGCAGTCGTGCAGCTCGATCACGTCGACGTCCTCGATGCCGAGCCCGGCCCGCTCGTACGCCTGCCGGGCCGCCGCCCGGGACATCGGCTGCCCGACGACGTCGATGCACGAGCCGGACGCGAAGGACTCCTCGGTGTCGGTGGTCATGGCCTGGGCGGCGATCTCGACCAGGCCGGTCGGGGAGCGCCGCTCGGCGAACCGCTCCGACACCACCACGGCCGCCGCCGCGCCGTCCGAGGTCGGCGAGCACTGGAGCTTGGTGAGGGGGCGGTGCACCATGCGCGCGGCGAGGATGTCGTCCACCTCGTACACGTCCCGGAACTGCGCGTAGGGGTTGTGCGCCGAGTGCCGGTGGTTCTTGGCGGCGACCGCGGCGAGCTGTGCCTCGGTCGTGCCGTACTTCTCCATGTGCTCACGGGCGGCGTCCCCGAAGATCTGCGCGGTCGGCGGGCTCGTCTCGAAGCCGTGCCGGGCGGCCATGACGCCGTAGTGCCGGGCGACCGGGGATGTCGCGAAGTCCCCTCCGTCGGCGCCTCCCCCGAGCGCGCCCTTCTTCATCTTCTCGAAGCCGAGCGCCAGCACGCAGTCGGCCGCGCCGCCCTCGACGAGCTGGCGGGCCAGCATGAGAGCGGTCGCACCGGTCGCGCAGTTGTTGTTGACGTTGTAGACGGGGACTCCGGTCAGGCCGAGTTCGTAGGCGGCGCGCTGGCCGGCGGTGGAGGGCTGGAAGCAGTAGCCGACGGGAACCTGTTCCACATCGGTGTACGCGATCCCGGCGTCCGCGAGTGCGACGCTCCCCGCCTCCCGCGCCATGTCCCAGTACTGCCAGGCACGGGTCTCGGGCTTCTCGAATCGGGTCATCCCGACCCCGGCGACATAGGCCTTCATGGCGCGCAAGACTAGAACGTGTTCCACAAGCACACCAGACGCTGACGGCAGATCAGAAACCCATGGATCGGTCAAGGATTCGTTAGAGGCCCGAAGCAACGGAATAGTTGCCTGCGCATACGAGGTTTACCGGGCACTCATGTCACGCGGGAGGCCTTACTCAATGACCCACACGTCGACCGACCAGCCCGACCGGAGGGCCGGCGCGGCCGTGGTCCCGGTGCTCGCCTTCGCGGGCATCGTGGTCGCGGTGATGCAGACGCTGCTCGTGCCGGTCATCAAGGACCTGCCGCAGCTGCTGGACACCGCCCCGAGCAACGCCACCTGGGTGCTCACCTCGACGCTGCTGTCCGGCGCCGTCGCCACCCCGATCATGGGCCGGCTCGGCGACCTCTACGGCAAGCGCCGCATGCTGATCCTCAGCCTCGCCGTGATGGTGGCCGGCGCCCTGGTCAGCGCGCTCACCAGCCAGCTGCTCGTCATGATCGTCGGCCGTACCCTCCAGGGCTTCGCGATGGGCGCCATCCCGCTCGGTATCGGCCTGATGCGGGACATGCTGCCGCGCGAGAAGCTCGGCTCGGCCATGGCCCTGATGAGTTCCTCGATCGGCGTCGGCGGCGGCCTCGCGCTGCCCGCCGCGGCCCTGGTTGCCCAGCACACCGACTGGCACGCCCTGTTCTACGGCGCCGCCGGCCTCGGCGCGCTCGCCATCCTCCTCACCCTCCTCGCCGTACCGGAGTCCCCGATGCGCGCCGAGGGCACCTTCGACCTGCTCGGCGCGCTCGGCCTGTCCGCCGGGCTGGTCCTCTTCCTGCTGCCGATCACCAAGGGCAGCGACTGGGGCTGGACCTCGGGCACCACGCTCGGCCTGTTCGCCGCGTCGGCGGTCGTGCTCGTCCTGTGGGGCGTGATGGAGCTGCGGGTGAAGGCCCCGCTGGTGGACCTGCGCACCACGGCCCGCCCCGCCGTGCTCTTCACCAACCTCGCCTCGATCATGGTCGGCGTCAGCTTCTACGTCGTCTCGCTCGTCCTGCCGCAGCTGCTCCAGCTGCCGAAGGCCACCGGCTACGGCCTCGGCCAGTCCATGGTCGTCGCGGGCCTGTGCGTGGCCCCGCTGGGCCTGACGATGATGTTCACCGCACCGGTCTACGCCCGCCTGTCCGCCCGCTACGGCCCCAAGGTCACCCTGATCATCGGCCTGCTGATCATCGCGATCGGCTACGGCGGCGGGCTCGGCCTGATGGACGCGGCCTGGCAGACGATCGTCACGTCCGTGATCCTCGGCGCCGGCATCGGCCTCGCCTACTCCTCGCTGCCCGCGCTGATCGTCGGCGCGGTCCCGGCCTCGGAGACCGGCGCGGCCAACGGTCTGAACACCCTGATGCGATCCATCGGTACGTCGGTGTCGAGCGCCGTCATCGGCATGGTGCTGGCCAACACCGCGAACGACGTGGGCGGCGTCGCGATCCCGACCATGCACGGCTTCCGGGTCTCCTTCCTGATCGCCACCGCCGCGGTCGCCGTCGGCCTGCTGCTGGCGATCTTCCTGCCGAAGACCGCCCGCCCGGCTCAGCAGCACACGCAGCTGCGGGCCAGCAGCGAGGAGGACGCGGGCATCGAGCGCGCCGAGGAGGTCCTGCGGGGCTTCCGGGGCCGGGTCCTGGACGCCGAGGGCGCGCCGGTGGCCCGGGCCAAGGTGACGCTGATCGACCGGCGGGGGCGGCAGGCGGGAGCGACGCTCTCCGAGGCGGACGGCAGCTACGCGCTGGCGGTGCCGGGCGAGGGGGCGTACGTCCTGGCCGCGAAGGCCTCCGGGCATGGGCCGCTTGCCTCTTCTGCCACGCATTCCGGTGAGGAGCGGGCTGTCGATCTGGATCTTTCACTGCCGGGGGAGACTGTGAGCGCGTAGAACTCGGCTGGTACTGCCGTCCGGCGGCTGCGGCTTCGTCGTGGCTGGTCGCGCCCACGCGGCGGAGCCGCACATCAACACAGCCCCGCGCCCCTTCGGAACGCACCCCCTGTCGATCAGCGACCGGGGGTGCGGCAGCATGGGCGGCCTGACAGCCGTACGACCGGAAGGCCGCCCATGCCCGCCCCCGCCCCCAAGCCCGAGATCCTGGCCGCGTTCGAGGCCGCCAAGGGGTTCATGCCCGTGGACGAGGGGCTGGCGCTGTACGCGGCCGCGGTGGAGGCCGGGCGGCTGGGGCTCCCTCTCCTGGAGGTCGGCACGTACTGCGGGCGGTCCACGATCCTGCTCGCCGACGCCGCCCGCGCGGCCGGGGTCACCGCGCTCACCGTCGACCACCACCGCGGCAGCGAGGAGCAGCAGCCCGGCTGGGACTACCACGACCCCGACACGGTCGACCCCGAGATCGGCCTGATGGACACACTGCCGACGTTCCGGCGGACGCTGTTCCGGGCGGGTCTGGAGGAGCACGTGGTGGCACTGGTCGGCCGCTCGCCGCAGATCGCCGCGATCTGGAACTCCCCGCTCGGGTTCGTGTTCGTCGACGGCGGCCACACCGACGAGCACGCCGGCGCCGACTACGAGGGCTGGGCTCCGCATGTCGCCGAGGACGGGTTCCTCGTCATCCACGACGTCTTTCCGCACCCCGAGGACGAGTTCACCGGCCAGGCGCCGTACCGGGTCTATCTGCGGGCCCTGGAGTCGGGCGCGTTCACGGAGGTCTCCGTGAGCGGATCGCTGCGGGTACTGCGGCGGACCGGGCCGGGAGTCTGACCCGGGCTCACCGGGCGGTGCTTCCGGGCCCGCCACCCATTGGGCCCTCTCGGCCATGTGTGCGTCGGGTGTGGCCGCTAGGGTGGCAGGCGTGTCGTACGTAGGCCCGGACTTCGAATCCCCGCAGCCGCGCCGGCCCCGGCGCGGCCCGCTGACCGTCGCGCTCGCCGCGCTGGTTCCCGGTGCGCTGCTCGGCTGGCTCGTGTACGAGGCGGTGGGCGGGTCGGGCGGGTCCTCCGGCAGCGCGCGCACCGCTTCGGCCTCCGCCACTTCGCCGAGCACGGCCGCACCCCGGTCGGCTCCCGCCGGCGACGACGGCAAACAGGCCGGCGCCTCCCCGTCGTCCACGCCGACGCCGTCCGCCGCCGACGGTCCCCTGAAGGGCAAGGTCGTCCTGGTCGACCCGGGGCACAACCCCGGCAACTTCCGGCACACGGCCGAGATCAACCGCCAGGTGGACATCGGGACGAACAAGAAGGAGTGCGACACCACCGGCACGTCCACCAACGCGGGCTACACCGAGGCCCAGTTCACGCTGGACGTGGCCCACCGGCTGCGCGCGCTCCTCGAACAGCAGGGCGCCACCGTGAAGCTGACGCACGACGGCGACTCCCCGCCGTGGGGTCCGTGCGTCGACGAGCGGGCGCGGATCGGCAACGAGGCGCACGCGGACGCCGCCATCTCCATTCACGCCGACGGCTCCGCGGAGGGCGACCGCGGCTTCCACGTCATCCTCCCGGCGTCCGTGCACGCCGGCGCCGCAGACACCCGGCCCATCGTCGGCCCCTCCCGCGACCTCGGCGAACGCGTCGCGGGCAAGTTCCTCCGCGTCACGGGCGAACCGCCCTCCAACTACGTGGGGAACGGTACCGGTCTCGTCACACGCACGGATCTGGGCGGTCTCAATCTGTCAACAGTTCCCAAGGTCTTCATCGAGTGCGGCAACATGCGCGATAGCAAGGACGCGGCACTGCTGACCAGCGGCGCCTGGCGGCAGCAGGCGGCGCAAGGGATCTCTGAGGGAATCGTGAGTTTCCTGCGCGAGTCGTGACCGGCGGGCGGAACCGGGCGGACAGCCCGATCTTGCGGACGATAGTGTCTACCGACGACGAGACGACCTACGAAGGACCTGAAGTGAATATCCGCTCCCTCACTAGAGGCGACGGCGTGGTGATCGGAGCAGCGGTGGTGCTGTTCATCGCGTCGTTCCTCGATTTCTACACCTACTCCGGCTTCGGCGCCGAAGTCAGCCGGAACGCGTGGGACAACCTGGGCATGGGCCTGGGTACTTACATGGGCGCGGTGATCGGTGCCGTCCTCATCGTCGTCAACCGCTGCCTGCCGCAGCCCCGCAAGGTGGCCGGGCTCGACCTCGGTGCGACCGGCACCGCGTTCGCGATCCTGGCGACCTGGACGCTGCTGTGGACGCTGATCGACCTGGACGAGGTGGACGCCGGCGCCGGTCTGGTCCTCGGGTTCATCGCCCTCCTCGTCCTGTCCGCCGCTGCCATCGCCACTCCGCTGCTGCCCGCCCTCCAGGCCCCCCTGGTCCCGGCGCCCAAGCCGGTCGCCCCGCAGCCCTACGGTGCCCAGCCGCCCGGTGGTTACGGCTACCCGGGCGCCCAGCCGCAGCCGGGGCAGCCGTACGGCGCCCAGCCGCAGCCGGGGCAGCCGTTCGGGCAGCAGCCGCCGGCCCCTCAGGGTGCCGCCGCCCCGGCGCCGCAGCCGGCCGCAGCCGGGGACTTCTCCCCGTTCTGGTTCGCCGTGCCGGTGGCCCGTCCGCTGTTCGCGGAGGACGGCTCGCAGGCGCCGATCGCCGAACTGGCGCCGGGTACCTGGTACCTGGCCGTCGAGCAGCGCGGTGCCGCGCTGGTCGCGCAGACCCAGGACGGCCGCCGTGGCGTGCTGCAGGACACCTCCGGCATCCAGCGCGGCTGAACGCCGTAGCGCCGTAGCGCACCGGCCCCTCGCCCTTCCGGGCGGGGGGCCGTTGTCGTACAGTCGCCTCCCGGCTGATATCTGACAGAACGTCAGGAGGCAGGCGTATGCGGCTCGGTCTCGCACTCGGCTACTGGGGACGCGGTCCGGACGCCGGTCATGTGCCGCTCGCGCAGGAGGCGGAACGGCTCGGCTACGACTCCGTGTGGACGGCGGAGTCCTGGGGCTCGGACGCCTTCACCACGCTGACCTGGATCGCGGCGCGGACGTCAAGGATCAAACTGGGTACGGCGGTCGCCCAGATGGCGGCCCGCTCGCCGACGGCCACCGCGATGCACGCGCTCACCCTGGACCACCTCTCCGGCGGGCGGGTGCTGCTCGGACTCGGGCTGTCCGGGCCGCAGGTGGTGGAGGGCTGGTACGGCCGCCCGTTCCCGAAGTCACCGCTGACCGCGACCCGGGAGTACGTGGACGCCGTACGGCAGGTGCTGCGCCGCCAGGCGCCGGTGGAGGTCGACGGCCGCTTCCACCCCCTCCCCTACCGCGGACCGGACGGCACGGGCCTCGGCAAGCCGCTGAAGCCGATCACCCACCCCCTGCGCCGGGACCTGCCCGTCCTGCTGGGTGCGGAGGGCCCCAGGAACGTCGCCCAGACGGCCCGGATCGCCGACGGCTGGCTGCCGCTGTACTGGGCGCCGAGCCGGCCCGAGGTGTACGGGGACGTGGTGCGGGAGTTGCCCAAGGGGTTCCTGGTGGCTCCGCTGGCCCGGGTGAAGGTGTGCGACGACGTGGCCGAGGGGCTGCTGCCGGTCAAGGCCATGCTCGGCTTCTACATCGGCGGGATGGGGCACGCGGCCCGCAACTTCCACGCCGACCTGATGGCCCGCATGGGGTACGAGACGGAGGCCCGGCGGATCCAGGAACTGTTCCTCGCCGGGCGGCGGGAGGAGGCCGTGATGGCCGTCCCGGACGCCTTCGCCGACGAGATCTCCCTGGTCGGCCCGCGTGAACGCATCGCCGAGCGGCTGGAGTTGTGGCGTGCGGGCCCGGTGACGGACCTGCTGGCCCTGTCCCCGGACCCGCACACGCTGCGGGTGCTGGCGGAGCTGAACGGCTAGCCCTTGGTCAGCTGGGAGCCCGAGGGCACCTGGTCCTTGACCGGGGCGCCGGCGCTCTGCCCCGCGTCCTTGACGTCGTTGATGACGTCGTCGAAGGAGTTCGCCGCGTTCTCGTCGCCCTTGCGGAGCTTGGACGGCAGGTTCTTCAGGGCGTCGATGCCGGCGCCGAGCGGGGCGAGGGCCTTGGAGAGCGTCGGATCGCCCTGGGCGTTCTTCTGGGCCGCCTTGAGCCGGTTGTAGGCGAAGGCGCCGGCGAGGCCGGCCTTGATCAGAGCCGTTCTGCGGCCCTTGGCGCCCTTCTTGAACTTGCCCGCCTTCCAGGGCTTCACGATCCACTGGTAGGTCGCGCCGGCGGCGAGGCCCGCGTTGGCCACGAACCGGGTCTTGGCGAACTTCTGGCGTTCGGCGGACGTGCTGGGGCTGGGGCTGGGGCTGTCGGCGGCCGGCACGGCTTGCGCCGCCGAGGTGTCCTTCGTACTGCTCTTCTCGCTGCCGCAGGCGGTGGCACCGGCCACCAGAGCGCAGCACAGGGTGAGCGCCACGAAGAGGCGCCGTATCGGCACGGGCACGAGGTCCTCCGGACGTGTCCTCCCCGAGCGGTCTGACTTCCTCCGGAAGCCTCCCCCGGGGCGACGGAACGCACCACTCGGCGGACGCCGTCCGGGTGACGCCCGGGGCTCCTTCCGGGCCCCTTCCGGGTCTTGTCCGGGTTTCGCCGGCCGCCGTGCGGCAATCCGGAAAGTATGTCCCCTCGATATCGCAACGGTGCGAACCAAGCCGGGACGGTCATCGCGATCGTCGCCGACGTCATGGCGCTGATCCTCGGCCTGTGGATCCTGATGTACCTGCTGGACGCGAACCGGGCCAACAGCCTGGTCCAGTTCGTGCACGACACGGCCTCCTGGCTGGCAGGCTGGTCGCACGACCTGTTCACCTTCGACGAGGCATGGGCCCGAGTGGTCGCCGGCTACGGCCTCGCCGCCGTGGTCTACCTGTTCGTCGGCCACGCCATAGCCAACCGGATACACCGGCACTGACCACCCGGATCCGACGCCGACAGGGGCCGGTTACCGGCGAGTTCACAGAGCTTTGTAAGATCCCTCCGACCAACTCAAGCCCAATCATGGGGGATACAGCTCATGACCAAGCGCTTTTCCGCTCTGGCCGTCTCCGCGGCCATCGCCGGAGGCCTCTTCGTCACGTCGGTGCCCGCTCACGCCGCCACCCCGGCCGGCCACGGCGTGGTCTCCAAGGCCGCCGTCACGTGCAACAAGAACCAGATGCGCCAGCAGATAGCCAACCTCAAGGCCAAGGCCGCGCAGCTGAAGCACCTGGGAGAGAACGAGGCGGCCAGGAAGGCGCTCGCCGAGGCGGCCGCCATCCAGCGGAAGCTCGACGCGTGCATCAAGGCCGAGGACGAGGCGGCCAAGCCGTTCCCCGGCTAAGTTCCCGGTTCGCTGTGGCGCCGCCCGTCCCGTCTCACGGGGTGGGCGGCGCCACGCGCTTGTCAGGCGCAGCAGTCCGGGGTCAGGCCCGTCGGCAGGCGCTCGCCGCCGAACACCGCGCACGTGGCCTCGTGGCCGCCCAGTGCGGCCACGGCCAGGAGCAGGGAGCCCGCCGTCCAGGTGGTCAGTTCCCGGGGCCAGATCGCGTCGTCCTCGAAGACGTAGCCCGTCCAGTACAGGCCGCTCTCGGGGTCGCGCAGGTGCTGGATGGACTGGAGGATCTCCAGGGCCCGGTCGGACTCGCCCATCGCCCACAGCGCCAGGGCGAGTTCGCTGGACTCGCCGCCGGTCACCCAGGGGTTGGGGACCACACAGCGCACACCGAGGCCCGGGACGACGAACCGGTCCCAGTCCGCCTCGATGCGGGCCGTGGCCTCCCGCCCGGTCAGGGCGCCGCCGAGGACCGGGTAGTACCAGTCCATCGAGTAGCGGTCCTTGTCGAGGAAGCGCTCGGGATGCCGGCGGATCGCGTGGCGCAGCGACCCGGCCGCCAACTCCCAGTCGGGCTGCGGCTCTTCACGCTGCTCGGCGATCGCGAGCGCGCAGCGCAGGGCGTGGTGGATCGAGGAGCTGCCCGTGAGCAGGGCGTCCGCCGTCCCCGTGCCGTCGTCCTCCCGGCGCCAGCCGATCTGGCCGCCCGGCTGCTGCAGCCGCAGCACCCATTCGACGGCCGCGTAGACGGTCGGCCACATGCGGTCCAGGAACGTGTCGTCACCGGTGGAGAGGTAGTGGTGCCAGACGCCCACGGCTATGTAGGCGACGAAGTTGGACTCGCGGGCGCGGTCGGTGACGTCGTCGTGGGCGCCGTCGGCGTAGGCCGCGTACCAGGAGCCGTCCTCGTTCTGGTGCCGGGCGAGCCAGCTGTACGCCCGCTCGGCGGCCTCGTGTTCGCCGGCCGCGTCCAGGGCCATCGCGGCCTCGGTGTGGTCCCAGGGGTCCAGGTGGTGCCCGCGGAACCACGGGATCGCACCGTCCTCCCGCTGCACGGCGAGGATGCCGGCGACGGTCGCGGCAGCCTGCTCGGCGGTGAGGACCCCGGGCAGGACGAGGTGTTCTGTCCGGGGGGTGGTCACTCGGCGGCCGACCCTTCGGACACGGCGGTCTCCTCGGACAGCCGCGGCAGGTGCGGCTTGGTCGCGTAGACCACGAAGCTCTTGCCGATCAGCGGGTTGAGCGCCTGCTCGGCGAGCCGGGTGGCCAGCGGCTTCTTCATGATGTCCCAGACCAGCAGCTTGTGGTACGCCCGCACCGGCAGCGCCTTGTCGTTGTCGACGCCGAACGCGCACTTCAGCCACCAGTACGGCGAGTGCAGGGCGTGCGCGTGGTGGCTGCCGTACGGCCTCAGGCCCGCCTCGCGGACCTTCCCGACCAGCTCGTCGGCCTTGTAGATGCGGATGTGGCCGCCCTCGACCTCGTGGTAGGCGTCGGACAGCGCCCAGCAGACCTTCTCGGGGCCGTAGCGCGGCACGGTGATCGCGATGCGCCCGCCCGGCTTGAGCACGCGCACCATCTCGGCGAGCACGCCCTTGTCGTCGGGGATGTGCTCCATCACCTCGGAGATGATGACCACGTCGAACGACTCGTCGGGGAAGGGGAGCGCCAGCGCGTCACCCTCCATGGCCGTGGCGGTGGCGCCCTCGGGTGCCTCCCCGGCCTCCTTCATCGCCGCGAACCACTTGGCGACCTCGCGGATCTCCTCGCCGTTCTGGTCCAGGGCCACGACCTGGGCGCCGCGCCGGTAGCACTCGAAGGCGTGCCGGCCGGCCCCGCAGCCGAGGTCCAGGACGCGGTCGCCCGGGGCGAGCGGGAACCGGGAGAAGTCGACGGTCAGCACGTGGCCCTGCTTTCGGAGGAGACGCCTGCAACACTTACCGAGGCCGCGGAGCGGCCGGGAGTCTGGTCCACGGACGGGCTGACGCCTGCCGGGGAGCGGCGCGGGCCCGCCGAGCGGGCGATGGCCTCGCGGTAGTGGGCCACCGTGCCCTCCGCGGCGCGGGCCCAGGTGAAGTTCCGCAGCACCCGCTCCCGGCCCGCCGCTCCGAGCCGTACGCGCAGCTCGCGGTCGCCCAGCAGCCGGTTCAGCCCGGCGGCCAGCGCCCCCGCGTCGCCGGGCGGTACGGCCAGGCAGGTCTCGCCGTCGGGGCCGGCGACCTCGGGGATCGCACCGCCGGTGGTGGCGACCAGCGGGGTGCCGGTGGCCATGGCCTCGGCGGCGGGCAGCGAGAAGCCCTCGTAGAGGGAGGGCACGCAGGCCACCTCGGCGGAGCGGATCAGGTCGACCAGTTCGGCGTCGGAGATGCCCTTGACGAAGTCGACAGCGCCTTCGAGGCCGTACCGCTCGATCGCCTGCGCGACCGGGCCCTCCTGCGGGCGCTTGCCGACGACGACGAGGTGGGCGGCCGGGTGCTCGGTGCGCACCTTGGCGAGCGCCTCCACCAGGAACACCAGCCCCTTGAGCGGCACGTCCGCGCTGGAGGTGGTGACGATCCGGCCCGGCACCTCGGGGACGGCCGGATTCGGCGCGAACAGGTCGGTGTCGGCGCCGATGTGCACGACATGGATCCGGTCGTTCCGGACACCGAGGTGGTCCACGATCTCGTCGCGGGAGCTGCCGGAGACGGTGAGGACCGAGGGCAGGCGGCGGGCGACGCGCTTCTGCATGCGGGTGAAGGCGTACCAGCGGCGCACCGAGTAGCGGCGCTGCCAGGTGTCGGCGGCGTCCAGCTCCAACTGCCGGTCCACGGTGATCGGGTGGTGGATCGTGGTGACCAGAGGAGCGCCGATGTCGCCCAACAGGCCGTATCCGAGGGTCTGGTTGTCGTGGACGACGTCGAACTCGCCGCGCCGGGCGCGCAGATGGTGGCGGGCGCGGAGCGAGAAGGTCAGCGGCTCGGGGAAGCCGCCGGTCCACATGGTCGCGACCTCCAGGGCGTCGACCCAGTCCCGGTACTCGTCGCGTTTCGGGGTGCGGAAGGGGTCGGGCTGGCGGTAGAGGTCGAGGCTGGGCAGCTCGGTGAGGGTGAGCTGGGGGTAGCCCTCGTCGAGGACGGGGTACGGCTGCGATCCGATGACCTCGACGCGGTGGCCGAGGCGGGCCAGCTCGCGCGAGAGATGCCGTACGTAGACACCCTGCCCCCCGCAGAACGGGTTCCCCTTGTAGGTGAGGAGCGCGATGTCGAGCGGTCGCCCGCCGTCGGCCGCGGGGTCCTCCTGGGCACCCGCTTCCCGGGCCTCAGCGGTCACTCCGTGCCCCCTTCTGCCTGCGCTGTCCCGCGAGACTACGACGGGACGCTAATCTAGAACAAGTTTCAGACTTGATCGTTCAAGAGGCTCTGAATCTACCGGCAGGTAGGGGCGCTGTGAGCAGTGGATCAGGTGATTCGCGCCACGGCGCGCGACCCTGTCATCCTGTCTGATCACGAGCCCTACAGACACCCTCACCGACTGTCACGGAACGGGACCCATGCCTGCGGAATCCAAGCGGGAAGCCAGTACGGTCCGGCCCACCTCGTCCCCGCTCACCGAGCGGCAGGAGGCCCGCCGGCGCAGGATCCTGCACGCGAGCGCCCAGCTGGCCAGCCGGGGCGGGTTCGACGCCGTGCAGATGCGCGAGGTGGCGGAGTCCTCCCAGGTCGCACTGGGCACCCTCTACCGCTACTTCCCCTCCAAGGTGCACCTGCTGGTCGCCACCATGCAGGACCAGCTGGAGCACATGCACGGCACCCTGCGCAAGAAGCCTCCGGCGGGCGACACCGCCGCGGAACGCGTCGCGGAGACCCTGATGCGCGCCTTCCGGGCGCTGCAGCGGGAACCCCATCTGGCCGACGCGATGGTCCGCGCGCTCACCTTCGCCGACCGCAGCGTCTCGCCCGAGGTCGACCAGGTCTCCCGCCAGACGACGGTGATCATCCTGGACGCGATGGGCTCGGAGAACCCCACCGCCGAGCAGCTCTCCGCGGTCCGGGTCATCGAGCACACCTGGCACTCGGCGCTGATCACCTGGCTGTCGGGCCGGGCCTCCATCGCCCAGGTGAAGATCGACATCGAGACGGTGTGCCGCCTGATCGACCTGACGGAGCCGGCCGAGCACGCGTGACCCCCCGGGCCGGGCGGCCGAAGTCGTACCGGGATGCGAAAAACCTACGAGACGGGTTCCCTTCGCCGGCATTGCCCGGATCAGGTAATGGGGGTCGCCGTCGAGCCTGACTGCTGCTCTTCGGCCTCTCAGCCCTACCGTCGCTGTCGGCCCGGGCGGATGCTTCTGCATCCCGCCTGAGTCGGCTACTCCGGTCGGACTCCCTCACTCGCCTCGTAGGCACTTCCAGGATAGGACGGGAAGGCCTGACGGAACCCGCCATTTCGCACCATTTGCGAACAAGTCGGCCCCATCGGCCTCGCTTCCTCCCCTCAGCCGGGGAGGCCGGCCTCGACCGTCGCCAGCCCGTCCCAGCCCCGCCCCTCCGGCGCCCGGCCGGCCCACTCGTCCAGCAGCCGGCGGGCCTCCTCCTCCGGGGCCGCCAGGAAGACCCGCTGGGTGCCCGCGTGGACCTGGCGCTCCCGCTCGTGCGTGCCCTCGCTGCAGCAGGCGCACAGCAGCTCGAAGCTGCTCGCGGGCTCGGCGCCGTAGTCGTGCCCGGAGACCAGGTCGACCAGGTCGTCGACGTCGGCGGCCTCGCCCGCGTGCACCGTCACCGCGAGCGTCGGCAGGTCGGAGGACTCGAAGAGGAGGAGCTCGTCGAAGACCGGGTACTCGCGGCCGTCGACGACCCGTCGGCCCCTCGGTTCGCCGTCGTGCACGACGATCTCGCCGAAGCGGCGCCCGGCGCTCCCCGGTACGTTCATGACCCGGCCGCGGGTGGGGCAGAGCCGGTCGATCCAGACGACCTCCCGCTCGCCGCCCGTGTCCAGGCGTACGCAGGCGGCACCGAAGCGCCCGTTGATCTCGCCGTCCCCGTCCGGCACCGGGATGCCGAAGCCCTCCCAGGCCCGCCGGGCGGTGGCCCAGTCGCGCTGGATGGTGGCCGCGATGCCCAGGTTCCAGTACGCCGGATCGCCCTCGCCGCGCGGGGCGCGGGCGGCGGCCTCGCGGCCCAGCTCGTACGCCTTCGCCCAGTTGCGCAGGAACTTGTGGGCGAGGGCGGCGTCGTACCACCACACCGGGCTCTTCGGCGCCTCCGGATGGTGCGCGAGCACGCGCTCCAGGAGTCCGGCCGCAACCGGCCAGTCCTCGGCGTCCCAGGCCGCGTAGGCCTCCTCGATCAGCCGCTCGGCCTCGGACTCGTGCACGCCGCTCCCCACCCGGTCTCTTCTCGGAACCGCAGGAGCGTACCCCGTGGTCAGGCGCCGACCGCCTTGCGGGTGCCGTACTTCGTGCCGGTGTAGACGATCTTCTTGAACAGCACGGCGGTGCGTCCCTTGATGTGGCTGTCGCGGAGGGTGTCGTCGCGCTGGGTGAACTGGGCCACCGCGTCCTTGCCGCCGAGGCTGACACACCGGGCCACGTAGTGCAGCGCGTACGGCTCCGGCGCACGGCCCTCGGCCAGCCGGGCCAGGGCGTCGACCGCGGCACCGGCCTGAGGGGCGGCGGTCTGGCAGCCGAAACGGGCGCCGGGTACGGCCGCGCAGTCGCCGATGGCGAAGATCCGCGGGTCGCTGACGCTGCGCAGGAACTCGTCCACGACGACCCGGCCCCCCGCGTCGACCTCCAGGCCGCTGCGCGCCGCCAGTTCGGGCACGCCCGCCACGATCGCCCACAGCGTCAGGTCGGAGGGCACCTCCCGGCCCGAGCGCAGCCGCACCGCGCCCACGGCCGCTTCCGCGACACCGTCCTCGACGACGTCGACCCCCAGCCGGTCCAGCGCTGCGAGGACCCGCTGCCGCGCCCTGCCGGACAGGCAGTCGGCGACCGCCGCCGCGACGAGCCGCACCCGCAGGTCGGGCCTGGCCCCGGCCACCTCGGTCGCCGTCTCGATCCCGGTGGCCCCGCCGCCGACCACCGTGACGGTGCTCCCCGCCGCAAGCGCGGCGAGCGCCGCCCGCGCCCGCACCGCCCCCTCCCAGGTGCCCACCGGCACCGTGCCCGGCAGCGGCCGCACCGTGCTGCCCACGGCGAGGAAGAGATGGTCGAAACCGATGCTCTCCCCGTCATCCAGGATGACGGCGCCGTCACCGATCCTCTCCACGGTCCCGGTCCGCGACACGATCCCGGCCCGCAGCATCGACGTCAGCGGCGTGGCCGCCACGGCGGTCCCGGCGACCTGCTGGTGCAACCGGATCCGCTCCACGAACTCGGGCCGCTCGTTGACCACGGTGACCTCGGCACCCTTCACCCGCTTGGCCACCCGGTTCGCCGCGAACGCCCCCGCGTAACCGGCACCCACCACAACAACCTTCATCTCGGCCTCCCGTCGGATCGGCTGGTCGACTCTGAGACGAGCGAGGCCTGTCTTCCCGTGACACGGCGGTTGTGTGAAGCACGCCACAGGGGGCCGTGGCAGGTCACCTTCGCCTACTCCTCCGGCGGGAACACCGCCTCCCCGCTGCCCAACAGGGTGATCACGATGGCCTCCACCGGGCAGCTCTCGGCCGCCTCCAGGATCTGCTCGGCGGCGTCGGTGTCGGGGGCGACGGGGTGGGACTGGCGGGCGGGGTCGAGGCGGAAGTCGTCCGGGGCGTGGTGGAGGCACTGGGCCGAGCCGATGCACACCGACCGGTCGACCTCGACGTGCCAGCGGTCGCCCATGGGCTACGCCCCCGCCGGGAGGTGGATCATCTTGTGCTCCAGGTACGCGCCGTAGCCCTCCGGGCCGAACTCCCGCCCCAGGCCGGAGTCCTTGTAGCCGCCGAACGGGCCGAGCATGTCCAGGCTGAAGGTGTTGACGGAGTAGGTGCCGGTGCGCACCCGCCGGGCGATGTCGATGCCGTGCTCGACGTCCGCCGTCCACACGCTGCCGGAGAGGCCGTAGTCGGAGTCGTTGGCGATCTTCACGGCCTCGGACTCGTCGCCGTACGGCAGCAGGCAGATGACCGGGCCGAAGATCTCCTCGCGGGCGATGCGCATGGAGTTGTCGACGTCGCCGAAGAGGGTCGGTTCGACGTACCAGCCACGCTCCAGGCCCGCCGGACGGCCGCCGCCGGTGAGGACCTTGGCGCCCTCCTCCTGGCCGATGCGGATGTAGTCGAGGTTGCGGCGCTGCTGCCGCTCGGCGACCAGGGGGCCGACCTGGGTCGCGGGGTCCAGCGGGTCGCCGACCTTGAGGGCGCTCGCCGCCTGTGCGAAGGCGTCGGCGAACTCGTCGTAGCGGGCGCGGGGGACGAGGATGCGGGTCTGGGCGACGCAGGCCTGGCCGTTGTTCATCCAGGCCGCTGGGACGATCCCCGACACGGCCGTCTGGACGTCCGCGTCCGGCAGCACGACCGCCGCCGACTTGCCGCCCAGCTCCAGCGTGACCCGGGTGAGATTGCGGGCCGCCACCTCCATCACCCGCTTGCCGGCCGCGACCGAGCCGGTGAAGGAGACCTTGTCGACGCCCGGGTGTCCGACCAGGTACTCGCTGACCTCGCGGTCGGCGGGGAGGATGGACAGCACGCCCTCGGGGAGCCCGGCCTGGCGGGCGATCTCGCCCAGCAGATAGGCGTCCAGCGGGGATTCCGGGGACGGCTTGAGTACGACCGTGCAGCCGGTCAGCAGCGCGGGCGCGAGCTTGGCGGCGGCGACGAACTGCGGGACGTTCCACGGGACGACGGCGGCCACCACACCGACCGGTTCGCGCCGGACCAGGATCGGCCCGAGGACCCCGTCCCGCCGTTCCTCGTGGACGAACTCCCGGGCGACCCGGATCGCCGCGTCCCACACCATCATCGCGCCGAGCGCCTGGGCGAGGACGCTCCAGGAGTACGGGGAGCCGTTCTCCGAGGAGATCACCCGGGCGATCTCCTCGTGCCGGGCGGCGATGCCGTCCTTGATGCGGCCGACGACCTCGATCCGCTCCTCCAGCGTCGCGCGCGGCCAGGGCCCTTCGTCGAACGCGCGGCGCGCGACGGCCACGGCCCGGTCGACGTCCGCCCGGGAGGCGTGCGGCACGCGGCCGATGACCTCCTCGGTGTGCGGCGAGATCACCTCGATGACGTCCCGGCCCAACGGGTCGGTCAACTCCCCGCCGATGAACAGCTGTCCGTGTTCCACGAGTTCGGTCATGACCGACTGCCTCCCGCCGTACCGCACAGTTTCTGACGCTGCCTCAGAACTGATACCAGTTCTAGTTATAGTGGGCAATGGCCGCAGGGCGGAGGGGGCGTGGATCAGATGGCGGAGACGTTCGATCACGGCGGGGGCGTACGGTCG
Source organism: Streptomyces sp. NPDC046727 (assembly GCF_040645635.1). Classification (NCBI taxonomy): domain Bacteria; kingdom Bacillati; phylum Actinomycetota; class Actinomycetes; order Kitasatosporales; family Streptomycetaceae; genus Streptomyces; species Streptomyces sp. NPDC046727. Next base: position 18,579 of record NZ_JBEYYR010000046.1, on the reverse strand, counting down.
GTCCAGGTGCCCATTCCGGACAACCCTCTGGGCCACACGCTGGTGTACGTCGTGGACACCGACCGGGGGCCGGTGCTGGTCGACACCGGCTGGGACGATCCCGCGTCCTGGGAGACCCTCGTCGCCGGGCTCGCGGCCTGCGGTACGTCGGTCGCGGAGGTGTACGGCGTGGTCGTCACGCACCACCACCCGGACCACCACGGGCTGTCGGCGCGGGTGCGTGAGGCCTCCGGCGCCTGGGTGGCGCTGCACGCGGCGGACGCGGCGATCGTGCGCCGGGCGCGGGAGACCCGGCCGGAGCGGTGGTTCTCGTACATGGCGGCCAAGCTGGCGGCGGCGGGCGCGCCCGAGGAGCACGTGGCGCCGTTGCGCAGGCCACGCGAGCGGACCCTGCCCGGTCTCTCCCCCGCTCTGCCGGACCGGGAGATCGTCCCCGGCGAACTCCTCGACCTGCCGGGCCGCCGGCTGCGCGCGATCTGGACCCCCGGGCACACGCCCGGCCATGTCTGCCTGCACCTGGAGGAGGAGCACCCGGCGCGGCTGCCCGGCCACGGCCGCCTGTTCAGCGGCGACCATCTGCTGCCCGGGATCACCCCGCACATCGGGCTGTACGAGGACCCGGACGACGCGACCGTCACCGATCCCCTCGGCGACTACCTCGACTCCCTGGAGCGGATCGGGCGGCTCACCCCCGCCGAGATCCTCCCGGCCCATCAGCACGCCTTCACCGACGCGCCGGCACGCGTACGGGCGCTGCTCGACCACCACGAGAGCCGCCTGTCCGGCCTCCTCTCCCTCCTCGCCGAGCCCCTCACCCCCTGGCGGCTCGCCGAGCGCATGGAGTGGAACCGCCCCTGGCCCGACATCCCCTACGGCTCCCGCACCATCGCGGTCTCGGAGGCCGAGTCCCACCTGCGCCGCCTGGTGAAGCTGGGCCGCGCGGAACCGGTGCCGGGGAGCGATCCGGTGGCGTACGTGGCGGTGTGAGATCGGTTGCCGCACGGGGCCCGCGAGCTGTTCACCGAGGACGGCCGCCGGCTGATCACCTCCCGCACCCTGCACCTCGCCTTCGCCGGGCCCACTCCCCAGGTGCCGCGGGTCAGTTGGCGCCCACCGCTTCCGTGGCGGCCGGTTCCCGGCGGAACCTCTCGATGGCCGCCGCGTGGAAGCGCAGCGCGTCCGCGACGGACTCCAGTTCGCTGTCGGGGACGCAGGCGGGGTACCCGGCCGGCAGCGGGCGGGGGCGGTCGTCGGGTGCGTGCAGCGCGTCGGCCGCGACGAAGATGTCCACCGCCGCCGCGATGCCCCGGGCGACGGACTCCGGGTAGCCCGCCGCCGTCACCGCCTGCCGTACCCGGTCGCGCCGGGACGCGCACAGGTACGGGGCCAGCTTGAGGAGGCCGTCGTTGATGGCGGCCCGGCGCAGTTCCAGCCGGAGGGCGGCACCGCTGACCTTGCCGGTCGCGGGCGCCGCCGGCGCGGTGACGGTCACCATGGTCTGCCACAGCGGCTTCAGCCGCCGGTGGGTGCGCACCAGCCGCCGGCGCTCCTGTGCCCACGGCCCGGCCTGCCCGGCGAGGAAGCCGATGGCCACCAGCACCGCCTCGGCGATGGCGAACGGCGGGGCGACGTACGTGGACAGCCTGTCCCAGTTCCGGCCGCTCCAGCGGGCGCCGACCGCGGCGAGCTTGGCGATGTCGAAGAGGAGCCCGAGGGCGTACGCCTCCTGGAGGAAGATCACCGCCCGGCGCAGCCACTTGTCCTCGACCTCGCGGAACCAGGCCCACAGCATGCCGGCCGCGACCAGCGCGGACACCAGGTGCGCGACGAGGTAGAGCAGCACGAACTCGCGCATCCAGGGCGTGTCGGCGTAGTACGTGTCGAGGTCGCGGGTGCGCTCCAGGTGGTGGTCGCCGAGCAGGAACGTCGTCCACAGGCCGACGATGATGACGGAGTACGCCACCCAGACCAGGCGGGTGCGCCGGCGGCGCACCGCGGACGGCGGCTCACGCCAGGTGATGATGAGCCACAGGCAGGCGCCGCAGTAGACGGTCAGCAGGGAGTACACCCACAGGCCCGCGAAGTTGGGGATGCCGACGAGGGTGTTGATGCGGTGCAGGTTGGCCGGTGGCAGCGAGGCGAAGGTGATCGCGCCGATGCCGAGCAGCAGGGCGGTGGCCCGCAGGATCGGGTCCTGCCAGGCGCGCCGCAGCAGCGGCAGTTTGATCACGAAGGCGACGGCCAGCAGGACGGCCGGGACGGCGTAGGCGGCGAGGGAGCCGGCGATGTCCCAGCGCATCAGGGCCCGCCGATGTTGCCCAGCGAGGACGACAGCCGGTCGGTGAGGGTGTCCTGGGTCATCCGGCCGGCCGCACCGGGCCCGACGACCTTGGAGAACTTCGCCGCGAGCCGCAGCCCGCACTCCTCGGCCTCCCACTCGGCCGCGGCGGCCGCCCCGGCGGGCGAGCGGGTGGCCATGGCGACCACCTGGTCCCAGGGGACGTCGTCGTCGGCGCGGCACAGCAGCCGGCGGGCGGCGGCGGGCAGCCCGCCCGGGTAGTGCACGTCCAGGGTGCCGTAGTGGATGTGGCCGATCTCGTGGCCGGCGATGACGAACTTGTGCGGGTCCGGGGCCCGGTCCTCGACCACGACGATGTACTCGTCGTCCCGCGCGAGGGTGACCCCGGAGACGTCCAGGCCCGGCGGGAAGACGACGAACTTCAGCCGGACCGGGCGGTCCAGCCGCGGGCTGAGCGTGGCGCACAGAGCGTGCAGGAACGTCTCCGGGGTGGTCGGCGGGGTGAGGGTCCGCACGGTGTCGCGCACGAGCCGGTCGAGGAAGCGCTTCGGCGACCGAGAGGGCCTCGGCGGCTTCGCGGGCGCCGCCAACCGCGGATCCGTCAGGTCGGCGGACTGTTCAGGCACGCCCGGTGTCCCCCGCCCGCTCCGAGGCGATGATCATCTCGGCCAGGTCGGCCAGGGTGGCGAGCTGCCGGGCGTTCATCTGCGGAGCCCGGGCGGCCAGTCGTATCAGCCCGCTCTCGCGCAGCCGCAGCAGCGGGTCCGCCTCGGCCTCCAGGCTCTGCAGCACCGGCTGCAGAGCCTCGTGCAGCGCCTCCGGTTCGTCGGCGGTGAAGAAGCCCGCGGGCAGGCCGAAGAACCGGCGCAGCCGGTCGGCGTGCTCCAGGCTCGGCATGCCGCTCTTGCGCCACACGCTCAGCCACTGCCGGCTGGTGCCGGCGATCCTTGCGAGCTCGTCCAGCGAGTACCGCTTGCCGTCCGCGCGGCGCCGGGTCTCGCGGATGAAGTCCAGTCGCTGGCGGACCCGTTGGGCCAGGCCGGTCTCGGTGGCCCGGCCGCCGGAGAGCAGTTCGACGACGTCACCGACGGGGATGCCGGTGCGGTAGGAGAGTCCGGCCACGTCGAGGGCCTCCGGCAGGCGGCCGGGCCGGCCGGTCAGCTCGCCGAGCCGGTCCAGGACATCGGCCAGCGAGGCGTAGGCGTCACTCACCGAGATCCCCCCTGGGCGTGTCGTCCGTTCGGCGGCTGGGCTGACGGCGAGGCTACCGGTTCGCCCGTTCGGCGACCAGACGTGACAAGGCTCCCTGCCTAATTGCGCAGCTATCGTTGACAGTTGATGGCGCCGTGGGTGAGGATCACTACACGGAGAGCAAGATTCCGACCCGCCCCGGGTGCCGCCGATGGGGGAGCGGCACCCGGGGTGTTTCTCGTCCTCCTTCACCCCGAGGAAGGTCCAGGGATCCATGGCGCAGCCCGTCGTCCTGCTCGGGGCCGGCCGCCGGGAGACCTGCGGCGAGTTCCCGCTGGCGCGGATCGCCGCGGTCGGCCCGGTGGTCCTGGTCGACCCGGACCCGCCGGCCTGGGCGTGTCCGTACCTGTCCGGTCATCTCGCGGCGGACCCGGCCCGGGAGACCCAGACGGCGGACGCCGTGCTGCGGTACGCGGCAGGGCGTCCGGTCGGGGGCGTGCTGACCTGGTCCGGGGAGCACCTGGTCACCGCCGCGCGGATCGCGGGCCGGCTGGGGTTACCGGGCCTGCCGGACGAGACGGCCGCGGCCTGCGCCGACCCCGTCGCGTTACCGGCGCTGCTGCGACGGCACAGCGTGCCGACGGCCGAGCCCCAGAACCCCGAGGACGGGGAGGGGCCGCTGGTGTCCGCCGAGACCGTCGTCCTGGACGACGAGGTCCGCATCGTCGCGCTGACCCGTACGACGCCGGGTCCGCCGCCCGCCCGCCGCCCGCTGCGGCACGGCGTCCACGCCCACGACGGGCTGCTGCACAACCGGTTCCTGCGCCAGTGCGTCGAGCGGACGGTCCGCGCCCTCGGCCTCACCCACACGGTCGCTCAGGTCACGCTGCGGCTGACCGCCCGCGGCCCCCGCGTGCTGGGCGTGGCCCCGCATCTGCCCGGCGACCTGATCCCGCTGCTGGTGGAGCGGGCCACCGGTGTCGACCTCGCCCTGGTCGCCGTCGCCCTGGCCACCGGCGGGCACCCGGAGCTGACCCCCACCCGGCAGCGGGCCGCCGCCGTCCAGTTCGCCTACCCCGCCGTGACCGGCCGCCTGACCCAGCTGCACCTGGACCCCGCCGTCGAACACGAGCCGTCCGCCGAGCGCATGGTCCTCACCCGGCAGGCCGGCGACCCGGTGACGGCGGCCCCGCACGCGGACGACACCGACCGCCTCGCCCACTGGGTGGCGACGGGCGAGGACGCCGCCCAGTGCGAGGAGACCCTGCGCCGCATGGCCCGCCACCTCACCGCGACAGTGGCCCCGACGGCGGACCTGTACGCGGCCTAGGACCAACAGCGGCCCGGAGCTAGGGGAAGACCAGCGGCCCGGAACTAGGAGAAGACCAGCCCCCGGACCAGCTTCTCGGCCGCCGGCAGCAGGGCGACCTCCCGCCGGCTCATGGTCGGGTTGGCGGACCGGCGCCGCAGGGCCTCGGCCAGCCCCGCCTCCGTCACCCCGGAAGGGTCGGCGAGCAGGGCGGTGAGCAGCTCCCGGGCCGGTCCGGCGAACGCCTCGCCGCCGACGGCGACCTGAGCGAGGATCACCGCCGACATGCCCCAGTCCAGGCCCGGGTGCCCGTCCTCCGTGTTGGACCAGTCGATGACCCGCGGCCCGTCCGCGGTCAGCATCACATTGTCCCGATGAAGGTCCAGATGCAGGACGCGCGCCTCGGGACGGGCCGCGTTCCGCCCCGGTACGGCGTGCAGTTCGCGCAGCAGCCGGGCCAGCAGCGCGCCGGCCTCCGCCGTCCCGGTCCGGCCGGCCGCGAGGGCGCCCAGCAGCGTCGGGCCGGACAGCCGCTCCAGGACCAGATCGGTGCGCGAGCCGGAGGGCCGTACCCGGGGCACCGGATACCCGTGCCGCCCCACGTACGCCATCACGTCCGCCTCGGCCGCCGCGTCCCCCCAGCCGTCCCGGTCCCGGCGCAGCACCCACGCGTCGTCGATCTCGTACACGTCGGCCGAGCGGCCCGAGCCGAGCAGTCTCCCCGTCCCCGTCATGCCGGTGACCCTAGTCACCACGCCCGTGTGCCCACAGCCACCCCCCGGCCCGCGCGGGGCGGCCGGTAAAGTGACGGGGTCGTCATCACACCCGTACGGGGTAAAGCCGGTGCAATTCCGGCGCTGACCCGCAACCGTGAGCCGCCGGACAGCGGTGAGCCGGACTGCCCCGCACGGGACGTTGACCGGCTCACGTGCGCAGGCAGCCCGCCCCGCACGGCACCGTCGAGGTCTACGGAGCCGAGCCGCCCGGGGTGTCACCCGTGCGCTGCCCGGCTCCCCGCAGGAGAGGCAGTCGCCGACCATGAACGTACGCCGCAGTGCCGCGGCTCTCGCCGCCGTAGGCGTGCTGGCCGCCGCCGCGCCCGCCACGGCCGCCGACGCGTCCCCGTCCCCGAAGGTGACGGTCCCGTCCGGGCTGTACGGCAAGGGGGACCCGACGTACGACGGCGTGTGGCGGCAGTCGCTGACCCTGCTCGCCCAGCGGACGCTCGGCTACCGGCCGGCCGCCGAGGCCGTGGACTGGCTGACCGGCCAGCAGTGCGCGAACGGCGCCTTCGCCGCCTTCCGCACCACCCCCGCCAAGGCCTGCGACGACCGGCTCAAGACCGACACCAACAGCACGGCCGCCGCGGCCCAGGCGCTGGCCGCGACCGGCGGACGCGGCGGTGCCGTCGGCAAGGCCGTGGACTGGCTGAAGTCCGTGCAGAACAAGGACGGCGGCTGGAGCTACTACCCGGGCGGCGCCAGCGACGCCAACTCCACCTCCGTCGTCATCGGCGCGCTGGCCGCGGCCGGCGCCGACCCGGCCGACGTCCGCACGTCCGGCAAGTCCCCCTACGACGCGCTGTCCGCCCTCGCCCTGCCCTGCGCCCAGGACGGCGGCGGCGCCCTCGCCTACCAGCCGGACAAGAAGGGCAAGCTGCTCGCCAACGCGGACGCGACGGCGGCCGGTGTGCTGGGCGCGCTCGGCAAGGGGTTCGTGGCGGAGTCCGGCAAGGCCCCGGCGAACGACGCCTGCGCCAAGGCCGGCCACCCCACCCGCACCCAGGTCGCCGACAACGCCGGCGCCTACCTGGCGGCGGCCGTGGCGCACTCCGGCCACCTGCAGTCCACGCTGCCCGGCGCCAAGGCCCAGCCCGACTTCGGCAACACCGCCGACGCCGTCGTCGCGCTCGCCGCGGACGGCCGCACCGAGCCGGCGAAGAAGGCGTACGCCTGGCTGGAGAAGAACGCCGGCCCGTGGGCGAAGCAGAGCGGCCCGGCCGCGTACGCCCAGCTCATCCTCGCCGCGCACGCGATCGGGGAGCAGCCGGGCGACTTCGGCGGCACCAGCCTGGTCCGTGCCCTCAACGCGCAGGGCCCCGCCCCGCAGATGGATGCCGCTACGCACAAGCCGGCGCCGAAGGAGAAGGAGGAGGACTCCCGGACCGGCGTCTGGTGGATCGTCGGCGTCGGGCTCGTCGCCGGCATCGGCATCGGCTTCCTGCTCAGCGGCCGGAAGAAGCGCCAGCTGTGACCGCCGTCCGCCGTGCCCTGCCGGTGCTGGTCGCCGCGCTGCTGCTGCTCGGCTCCGCCGGGCAGGCCGGTGCCACCGGGTACCGCTACTGGTCCTTCTGGGAGCGCACGGGCCACTACTGGACGTACGCCACCCAGGGTCCGTCGACCGTCCGTCCCGACGACGGCGCGGTCCAGGGCTTCCGGTTCGCGGTGAGCGCGGACTCGGCGGACGCGAGCCGGCCGCGGGGTACGGCGGACTTCGCCGCGATCTGCGCGGGTACGCCCGCGAAGTCCGGCATGAAGCGGGTGGCGCTGGTCCTCGACTTCGGCACCCGTACGGACGCGCCGTCCGGCGAGAAGCCGCCGGCGGGCCGTACCGCGTGCGCGCAGGTGTCGTCCGACGCCACCGCCGCGGAGGCGCTGGCCGCGGTGGCCAAGCCGCTCCGGTACGACACCAACGCCCTGCTGTGCGCCATCGCCGGGTATCCGGTGAAGGGGTGCGGGGAGCAGGTCTCGGCCGAGGGGAGGAGCGGCACGGACAGCGGTTCGGACAGCGGTACCGATGGCGGCCCCTCCCTGGGGCTGCCGATCGGTGCGGGAGTGGTCGCCCTGCTGGCGGGCGCGGCGGTGTGGCAGGCACGTCGGCGGCGCGATGAGTCGGGGTGAGTGCGGGCCGTCCTGCGCGTGCGGATGCGCCGTGGCCGGTCGCGCAACTCCCCGCGCCTCCGGGGAGTTGCCGTCCCGTCGGCTTCATGGCGCCACGGTGCATCCCGGTGCCTGGTGGCTCTGGGCGCTCGGGCTCGGGACGGCCGCCACCCGCACCACCAACCCGCTCCTCCTCGCCCTCCTCATAGCCGCCTCCGGCTATGTCGTGGCGACGCACCGCTCCCCCGCCCCCTGGGCCCGCTCCTACACCGCGTTCGTCAGACTCGCCCTCGCCGTCCTCCTCATCCGCGTCCTCTTCGCGGTGGCGCTCGGCTCCCCCATCCCGGGCACGCACACCCTCCTCACCCTTCCCGAAGTCCCGCTCCCGCACTGGGCGCAGGGCATCCGGCTGGGCGGCGAGGTCACCGCCGAGGCGGTCCTCTTCGCCGCCTACGACGGCCTGAAGCTCGCCACCCTCCTCATCTGCGTCGGCGCCGCGAACGCCCTGGCGAGCCCCACCCGCCTGCTCAAGTCCCTGCCCGGCGCGCTGTACGAGACCGGTGTGGCCGTGGTCGTCGCCCTCACCTTCGCCCCCCATCTGATCGCCGACGTCCAGCGCCTGCGCGCCGCCCGCCGCCTGCGCGGCCGCCCCGACCGGGGCGTCCGGGGCCTGCTCCAGGTCGGACTCCCGGTCCTGGAGGGCGCTCTGGAACGCTCGGTCTCCCTCGCCGCCGCGATGGAGGCCCGCGGCTACGGCCGTACCGCCGAGGTCCCCGCCCCCGTCCGCCGTACGACCGCCGCCCTCACCCTCGGCGGCCTGCTCGGCGTGTGCGCGGGAACGTACGGGCTGCTGACCGCCGCGGGCGGCACGTACGGGCTCCCCCTCCTGGGCGCCGGAGTCGTCGCCGCGCTCGCCGGGCTGCGGCTGGGCGGCCGGCGTTCCCTGCGCACCCGGTACCGCCCGGACCCGTGGGACGCCCGGGCCTGGCTGGTCGCCGGCTCCGGCGCCGCCGTCGCCGCGCTGCTCACGCTCGCCTCGGTCCGCGATCCGAACGCCCTGCACCCCGGGGTCGTGCCCCTCGTCGCCCCCACGCTCCCGCTGTGGCCGGCCGCGGCCGTCCTCCTCGCCCTCCTGCCCGCCTTCGCCGTACCCAGGGAGCCGTCGTCGTGATCCGCTTCGAGGACGTCCGCGTGACGTACGACGGTGCCGCCGAACCCACCGTCTCCGGCGTGGACTTCGAGGTGCCCGAGGGAGAACTGGTGCTGCTCGCCGGTCCGTCCGGTGTCGGCAAGTCCACCGTGCTGGGCGCGGTCAGCGGACTGGTCCCGCACTTCACCGGCGGCACCCTGCGCGGACGCGTGACGGTGGCCGGCCGTGACACCCGTACCCATCAGCCGCGTGACCTCGCCGACGTGGTCGGCACGGTGGGCCAGGATCCGCTCGCCCACTTCGTCACGGACACCGTGGAGGACGAACTCGCCTACGGCATGGAGTCGCTGGGGCTCGCCCCGGCGGTCATGCGGCGCCGGGTGGAGGAGACCCTGGACCTGCTGGGCCTGGCCGACCTGCGCGACCGCCCGATCGCCACGCTCTCCGGCGGGCAGCGGCAGCGGGTCGCCATCGGCTCGGTCCTCACCCCGCACCCGCGGGTGCTGGTCCTGGACGAGCCGACATCGGCCCTGGACCCGGCCGCCGCGGAGGAGGTCCTGGCCGTGCTGCAGCGCCTGGTGCACGACCTGGGGACGACGATCCTGATGGCGGAGCACCGCCTGGAGCGCGTGATCCAGTACGCCGACCGGGTGGCCCTGCTCCCCGCCCCGGGCGAGCCGCCGATCGTGGGCCCCCCGGCCGAGGTGATGTCCGTCTCCCCGGTCTACCCCCCGGTGGTCGCCCTCGGCCGCCTGGCCGGCTGGAGCCCCCTCCCCCTGACGGTACGGGACGCCCGCCGCCGCGCCGCCGACCTACGTGACCGCCTGGCCGACCGTCCCGCCGCAGCTGCGGGCAGTCGTGCTTCTGGGGCGGCACGGGCGGGCGATGGGGGTCCCCCCGCGCGAGCGCAGTCGAGCGTGGGGGAAGCACCGGGCGAGCGCGGGCAGGCGACCCCACCCCCGGCCCGCACCGGTTCCGCGCGCCGCTCCCTCTTCCGGCGCCGCTCCCCCGTCCCCGCCCCGGCACCCGCATCACCGCACATCGCCGAGACCCGCTCCCTCTCCCTCCGCCGAGACCGCGTCCACGCCCTCCGCCGGGTCGACCTGACCGTCACCCCCGGCGAGACGATCGCCCTCATGGGCCGCAACGGCGCCGGCAAGTCCACCCTCCTCGGTTCCCTCGTCGGCCTGGTGGCGCCGTCGGCCGGATCCGTCCGGGTCGGCGGACTGGTCCCCCACCTCACCCCGCCGCAGGACCTCGTACGCCAGGTCGGCCTGGTCCCGCAGGACCCCCGCGACCTGCTGTACGCGGACACGGTCGCCGCCGAGTGCGCGGCGGCCGACCGGGACGCGGGCGCCGCCGCCGGCACCTGCCGGGCCCTGGTGTCCGAGCTGCTGCCGGGCGTCGCGGACGCCACGCACCCCCGGGACCTGTCGGAGGGCCAGCGGCTGGCGCTCGCGCTGGCCGTGGTGCTGACCGCCCGCCCTCCCCTGCTCCTGCTGGACGAGCCGACCCGCGGCCTGGACTACGCGGCCAAGGCCCGCCTGGTCGCCGTACTGCGCGGCCTGGCGGCCGAGGGGCACGCGATCGTGCTGGCCACGCATGACGTGGAGCTGGCCGCCGAGCTGGCCCACCGGGTGGTGCTGCTCGCCGAGGGCGAGGTGATCGCCGACGGCCCGATGGCCGAGACCGTGGTGTCGTCCCCCTCCTACGCGCCGCAGGTGACGAAGATCCTGGCCCCGCAACAGTGGCTGACGGTGTCCGAGGTGCGGGAGGCGCTGGCGTGAACCGCGCACCCCGTACCCACGCCATCCGCCTCGGCCCCCGCTCCCTCGCCGCCCTGGTCCTGGCCGGCGCCGTCGGCGTGGCCGCCTTCGGCTGGCCGTTCCTCGCCCCTCCCGACTCGCAGCTGACCGCCCACGCCCAGGACGCGCCGTGGCTCTTCGGGGGCCTGCTCCTGCTGCTCGTGGCGGTCGTGGCCGCGACGATCTCCGAGTCGGATCTCGGGCCGAAGGCCGTGGCCATGCTGGGCGTGCTGGCCGCGACGGGCGCCGCGCTGCGGCCGATCGGCGCGGGCACGGCGGGGATCGAGCCGATGTTCTTCCTGATGGTGCTCAGCGGCAGGGTCCTCGGCCCCGGGTTCGGGTTCGCGCTGGGCTCGGTGACGATGTTCGCGTCCGCGCTGCTCACGGGCGGGGTCGGGCCGTGGCTGCCGTTCCAGATGCTGTCGATGGGCTGGTTCACCATGGGCGCCGGGCTGCTGCCGGGGCCCGTCCGGCTCCGCGGTCGTGCCGAACTCGGCATGCTCGCCGGCTACGGCTTCCTCGCCGCCTTCGCCTACGGCACCGTCATGAATCTGGCCGGCTGGCCCTTCCTGGACGCGGCGGCCTCGAACATCTCCTTCGACGGCCATGCCCCGATCGCCGTGAACCTGGCCCATTTCGCCGCGTACTGCCTGGCCACCTCGCTCGGCTGGGACCTGGGGCGGGCCGTCTGCACGGTCGTCCTCACCCTCGCCCTCGGCCCGGCGGTGCTGCGGGCGCTGCGCCGGGCCACCCGGCGGGCCGCTTTCGAGACCGCGGTCACATTCGACGGTCCCGCACGGTGAGGTGCCGCTTGCGCGGTGTGAGCGAGACGGTGAAGCACCCCACATGACGCACGTCACCTACGATCCACGACCGTAGTTCCATTTGTCCGTTTCGCCCTGCCGTGCACCCCTTCTGACCTGCGCATTGAGACCCACGCCACAAAGGCGATATTCCACCTCGATCCGGCCACAACTAGTAAAGGGGGTCATTGCGGACGGGTTCCGGGCCTGCTTGTCTTGAGGACGTCGCCAGGCGCCACGAGCCCACCCGGGCCGCGGCGCCGACGCATACGGCCACAGCGTGTGGTCCATCCATGCGGGCGATCCCCTGTCCCCGACGCAAGAGGTTCTCCGTGTCCGTCTCCTTCATCCGCCGCATCGCTTCCCCGAAGAAGGCCCTCACCACCGCCGCCGTGGCCGCCGCCACCGCCGGCCTGGCTCTGACCGCGGCGCCCGCCCAGGCCGCCACCACGTCGGCCTCCTCCGCTCAGTCGATCGCGCACAAGATGATCCCGGACGCCGCGCAGTTCACCGCCTTCAGCAAGATCGTCGAGCACGAGAGCGGCTGGAACCCCGCCGCCACCAACAGCTCCTCCGGCGCCTACGGCCTGGTCCAGGCCCTGCCGGGTTCGAAGATGGCCGCCGCCGGCTCCGACTGGAAGACCAACCCGGCCACCCAGATCAAGTGGGGCCTGGACTACATGAACTCCCGCTACGGCAGCCCGGTCAAGGCCTGGAACTTCTGGCAGGCCAACGGCTGGTACTGAGCCGCCCCCACTGACGGATCCGTCCGCCACTAGGCCGCGTCCCCGCTGAACCAGCGCGCGATCCCGGCCAGCGCGGCCCGGTCCGACCCGAAGTGGTCGACGGGCCCCACCTCCAGCACCCGCACCCTCGCCCCACCCCCGGCGAGGGTGCGCGCGCATGTCCGGGCGTTGCCGATCGGCACGTCGGTGTCGTTCCGGCCCGCGTACAGCCGTACCGGCACCTCCGGCTTCCAGTCGCACGCGTGCCCGTTGGCGCGCAGGGCCTCCAGCAGTCCGCCGGCCGGCTCGCGCAGCTGCCGGTAGAAACGGTCGGTGAGCAGCCGCCGGACGTCCGGCGCGAGCTGCCGCACGATGTCCTCGTCCTTGTGCCGCCCGTCGAAGAGCCGCTCGACCCGCCCGGCGTACGGCTGCCGGAACACCTCGGCGGGGTCCTTGTAGATCGGGTGCAGGCGGTTCTGGGCGACGAGGAAGTAGGAGAGGTAGAAGACGCCGCTCACGTCGTTGACCCGGCCGTCGGTCAGGGCCGGCTCCTCGGTGCCCTGGAGGTCGTAGGGGCCGGCCACCGGTGCGACGGCCTTCAGCCGGAATCCGGGCGCGTCCCCGTTCTGCACGGCCCGGGCCAGGGCCATCGCCACCTGCCCGCCCTGGGAGAAACCGGTCACATACAGGTCCCGGGTGAGTGAGCGGCCGATCAGGCCGGCCGCCGTGCGGGCCGCGTGCAGCATGTCCACGGAGGCGGTCACCGCCGAGCGGGTGTCCATATAGGGGTGCCGTCCGGGGCCCTCGCCCAGCCCCAGGTAGTCGGGCGCGGCCACCGCACGGCCGGTGGCCGCGAACAGGTACGACTGCGTGCGCGCGTCCTCCGCCACGGAGGGCGCGTAGGACCGGTTCGCCATGGTGCCGTGCGTGTCGGAGACCAGCCGCAGCCGGTGCCCGCCGCCGGACGGGACGGTGAGCAGGCCGGTGGCGGTGGTGGGCCGCCCGTGCGGGTCCACCGTGCGGTACGTCACCCGGTAGGCGAGGACGCCGTAGCGCAGCGGGGCGGTGCCGATGTGCCGCGCGCGCAGCGCCCCGGCGACCTCGGCCCGGCTGTGCGCGGCGACCGGTACGACGGACACGACCTCCCCGCGGTCGCCGTGCCGCTGCTCCCCGTCGTCGAGCGGGCTCCCCGGCACCACCCCGGCGACACCGACGAGCGCCAGCGCGCCCAGGGTGACGGCCGGGCCCGTGCGGATGGGCCGACCGGGCTGCTTTGCCACCGTCTTACGCGTGTCCTGTGTCATGACCCGAAAGCTACGGACGCAGGCTGCGCCGGGACATCCGAGAGTCCCCCGGACCCGGGTGGACTTCTTTCGCGCGGCAGGTGGACTTCTTTCCACCTCCGGCCCTTCGGAGGAACGATGACGACGCCGACGCCACCGGTAGCGGACCCGGAGACGCGCGGGCTGCGGCTGGTGGCCGTGCTGCTGATGCTGACCGTGGTCAGCGGCCTGATCGACGCCGTCGCCTATCTGGGCCTGGGCCGGGTCTTCACGGCCAACATGACCGGCAACGTGGTGGTCCTCGGATTCGCCGCGGCCGGCGCCCCCGGCTTCTCCGTGCCCCACACGGCGACGTCCCTGGTCTGCTTCCTGCTGGGCGCGGTGGCCGGCGGCCGGCTGGCGGCCCGCCACCGCGCGGGGTCCCGCCGCGGGTGGGCCCGGCTGACCCTGACGGCGGAGGCGGTGCTGCTCGGGGTGTCGGCGGTGGTGGCCTTCGTCTGGCCGGACACCAGCGACACCCGGTACGCCCTGATCGCCCTGACGGCCTTCGCGATGGGCCTGCGCAACGCGACGGTCCGCAAACTGGGCGTGCCCGACCTCACCACCACGGTCCTCACGATGACCCTGACCGCCCTGGCCTCCGACTCCCGCCTCGGCGACGGCACGGGCCGGCACGCCGGGCGCCGCACGGCCTCGGCCCTGGCGATGGCGGGCGGCGCCTGCCTCGGCGCGTGGCTGGTCCTCCGCCACGGCCTGGGCATCCCCCTGCTGATCGCGGCACTGGCGTCCGGGGTGCTGGCGGTGCTGGCCTCCGGGAGGGAGTGACTCAGCCGGCCGTCACCCGGAGTTCCTTCACCCCGTTGATCCACGCCGAGCGCAGACGGCGGGGGTCGTCCGACAGGCGCAGGTCCGGCATCGCGTCGGCGACGGCGTTGAAGATCAGGTCGATCTCCAGGACGGCCAGGGACTTGCCGAGGCAGTAGTGGGGGCCGCCGCCTCCGAAGCCCAGGTGGGGGTTCGGGTCGCGGGTGATGTCGAAGGCGTCGGGGTCGGTGAAGACCTCGGGGTCGTGGTTGGCGGACGCGTAGAACAGGCCCACCCGGTCACCCTGCCTGATCTGTACGCCGCCCAGCTCCGTGTCCTGCGTCGCCGTGCGCTGGAAGGCGTTCACCGGGGTCGCCCAGCGGACGATCTCCTCGGCCGTGGTCGAGGGACGCTCGCGGCGGAAGAGGTCCCACTGGCCGGGATGGGTGAGGAACGCGTGCATGCCGTGGGTGATGGCGTTGCGCGTGGTCTCGTTGCCGGCCACCGCCAGCATCAGCACGAAGAAGCCGAACTCGTCGGAGTTCAGATTGCCCTCGTCCTCCGCCGCGACCAGGGTCGTCACGATGTCCCGGGCCGGACACTGCTTGCGCTCGGCGGCCATGTTCATGGCGTACGCGATGATCTCGGCGGCCGACTGCGCGCCCACCTCCTCCGTGATCGCGTACTCGGGGTCGTCGTAGGCGATCATCTTGTTGGACCAGTCGAAGATCTTGGACCGGTCCTCCTGCGGCACGCCGATCAGCTCGGCGATGGCCTGCAACGGCAGCTCGCAGGCGACCTCGGTGACGAAGTCGAAGGCCCCGGAACGGGCGCGAGCTGCGGCGACGATCGCCGTGGCCCGTTCCCGCAGCCGCTCCTCCAGCGCACGGATGGAGCGTGGCGTGAACCCACGCTGCACTATCTGGCGCACCCGCGTATGTTCCGGAGGATCCATGTTGAGCAGGATCAGCCGCTGCGCGTCGATCGCCTCGCGTTCGATGTGCTCGTTGAAGCGGATGATCGCTGTGTTCAGGGAGGAGGAGAAGAGCTCCGGGTGCGTGGAGACATACCGGACGTCGGCGTGCCTGGTCACGGCCCAGTACCCGGTGTCGGCGAAGCCGGCGACGCCGTGCGGCTGCGGGATCCAGCGGACCGGCTCGGTACGGCGCAGCTCGGCGAACTCCGGGAGGGGCACACGGTGGTGCAGCAGGTCGGGGTCGGTGAGGTCGAACCCGTCGGGCAGCGCTGGACAGGGCATCGGCGTCTCCAGCCATCTGACGGTCCATCAGCGGGTGCCGTGAAGGTAGTAACGGGTTCTACAAGTGGCAAGAGGTACGGCGCCGCCAATCCGTGCGGAAGTCGTGCAGATCGCTCCTCCGGCACCTGCAAGACCCTTGCGGTGATGGACGTCACGTCAGCAGACTGCTGAGCAGAACTAGAACGCGTACTAGTTCTGGAGGAGAGCCCTCTCGGAGAGGACCCGCACCCATGGCCGCCGAACCCGTGATCGTCGAAGCCGTCCGCACCCCCATCGGCAAGCGCGGCGGCGCGCTCGCCAACCTCCACCCCGCCTACCTCCTGGGCGAGACCTACCGTGAACTCCTCGGCCGCACCGGCATCCCCGCCGACGCGGTCGAGCAGATCGTCGGCGGCACGGTGACACACGCCGGCGAGCAGTCCATGAACCCCGCGCGCACGGCCTGGCTGACCATGGGCCTCCCCTACGAGACGGCCGCCACGACCGTCGACTGCCAGTGCGGCTCCTCCCAGCAGGCCTCGCACATGGTGGCCAACATGGTCGCGGCCGGCGTGATCGACGTCGGCATCAGCTGCGGCGTCGAGGCGATGAGCCGGGTCCCGCTGGGGTCGGGCTCGAAGCACGGCCCCGGGAAACCGTTCCCCGACGAGTGGAACGTCGACCTCCCCAACCAGTTCGAGGCGGCCGAACGGATCGCGCGCCACCGGGGCCTGACCCGCGAGAACGTGGACGCGCTGGGGTTGCTGTCGCAGGAGCGGGCGGCCCTCGCCTGGGCGGAGGAACGTTTCAAGCGGGAGACGTTCGCCGTCCAGGTCCCCACCACCGAGGAGGAGCAGTACGCCGGTCAGGGCATGTGGCGCCTGGTCGACAAGGACGAGGGCCTACGGGACACCTCCCTGGACGCGCTGGCGGGCCTCAAGCCGGTGATGCCGACAGCGGTGCACACGGCCGGCAACTCCTCCCAGATCTCCGACGGCGCGGCGGCGATCATGTGGGCGTCGAAGCGGATGGCACGCGCCCTGAAACTGAAGCCCCGGGCACGCATCGTCGCCCAGGCCCTGGTGGGCGCCGACCCCCACTTCCACCTGGACGGCCCCATCGACGCCACGCGCGCGGTACTGGGCAAGGCGGGCATGTCCCTGAAGGACATCGACCTCGTGGAGATCAACGAGGCGTTCGCATCCGTGGTGTTGAGCTGGGCCCAGGTCTTCGAGCAGAACCTGGACAAGGTCAACGTCAACGGCGGTGCGATTGCCCTGGGCCACCCGGTCGGCGCGACGGGCGCCCGCCTGATCACCACCGCCCTGCACGAACTGGAGCGCGCGGACAAGGAGTTCGCACTCGTCACGATGTGCGCGGGCGGCGGACTGGCCACCGGGACGATCATTCAGCGGCTGTAGCCGCAGCCGTCCAGGTGATGAAGGTGGAGAAGGCGGCGGGGGCGACGGTGAGGATCGGCCCCGCCGGCTTTTTGGAGTCGCGGATGGCTAGGGTGGCGCAGGGGGATTCGGCGATCTCTACGCATTGGCCGCCTTGATCACCGCTGTATGAGGACTTTCGCCAGGCGAGTGGGCCGAGGGGAGCGCATTCGACGCAATCGCCGCCCTGGTCACCGCTGTAGCTCGACTTGCGCCACTTGCTCTCCATAGCGGTCCTCCATCACCCGTCGGATCAGCTCCGCCGAGTCCTTGATCGAGAGCGCGGCGGCTCGAAGATGATCGTAACGGAGCGAGCAGTCCTTGACGGTGTCCGGGTTCGCGCTCGGGTGCCCGCTGCTGTAGCCCTCCGTGTAGACGATGGCCGGGTCACTGGCGAAGCGGTAGACGTTGAACGAGCCTTGGAGTCCCGCGTGTTCACCGGCCGAGTACGGCAGGATCTGTACGTTGATCCAGGGGTCGTCCTCGAACGTCAAGAGGTGGGACAGTTGCTCGCGCATGACCTCCTGGCCGCCGATCTCCTGCTTCAGCGCTGCCTCACTGAGGACCATCCAGAAGACCGGCGGGTCCCCCTTCTTGAAGATGCGCTGGCGGGCGAGTCGAGCAGCCGCACGGTCCCCGAGCTTGTCCTGGTTGAGCACTCCAAGCACGGCGCGTACATAGGACGGGGACTGAAGCAGGCCGTGGATCACGTGCGTCTGAAACGTGCAGATCTCCACCGCCCGCGACTCCAGCTCGGCCACCTGCTGGAACCAGGCCGGAAGTTGACTTCGCATCACCAGCGGGACGAGCCGGGTCAGTAACCCGCCCGTCCCGAGCGCCGCATCCACACGCTCGCTGAACTCCAGCGTGGGCAACTTACGCGCCGTCTCCACTTGGCCGATGAGCGACCCGGTGTAATTGACGATTTCCCCGAGCTGTCGCTGTGTCAGGCCGGCCTCTTCTCGAAGGCGGCGCAACTCGAAGCCGTAGTAGTCGAGCGGCGAGGCACCGGGGTCGAGGGTGTTGATGTTCACCACGGCAAGTCCCCTCTAGGACACGTTGTGTTCAGTCCGTAGCCCAGCGTAGTGATGCGACGTCAGCCTCGTCCTGTGAACCTCAACTTTCCCCGCACTCCCCAGTACCGCATGCAGCTCACCGCTGGGGAGCACTCGGTACGGCACATCCGCCGTATCGTCCGCTCGCTGCTGGACGAGTGGCAGTTGCCGGAACTGACCTTCGCAGTGGAGCTGGGTGTGAGCGAGCTGGTCACCAATGTCGTACGGCATGTACCCGACCGGCGCTGCACGCTGGTCGTGGCACGGCAGACGGCGGCTGTACGGGCTGAAGTGACCGACGGTTTCGCTGGACTGCCCCGCATGGAACCGGGCGTGGATCAGGAAGCGGAAGGTGGGAGGGGTCTGGCCCTGCTCGATGCCGTGGTCGACAAGTGGGGTGTCTCAGCGGCGGGCGCTGGAAAGACGGTGTGGTTCGAGTGCGGGTTCCAGGGTGTTGCCGCGAGGCCGACTGAAAGGTGACCGTGGGGCCGCCCGCTTCTTTGGCCAGTGTCGGGCTGGAGCGAGGTGAGTCAAGGGCGCTACGCGTCGCCTTCGGCGATGGCCCTCCGGGCCACCCTGGAGGCGATGGTGACCGGCCTG